>JBAXUY010000022.1:0-33082 GCA_037129475.1 Planctomycetia bacterium
CTCGTGAGCAGCGTGGTCACGGGCTGCCGGTAGGTGAGCACCCGCGTGCTGTCGGTCTGGATCGCCGCCACGATGACGTCGTACATGAGCGCGATTTCCTCGCGGCCCGCGAGGCCCGGCTTGGGTTCGCCGAGCGTGGGCTGCGGCCGCTCTGTGCCAATCCACTTTTCGTCGCGGGAGAGACGGGTCTCGAGATCGCGGATGCCCTGCAGGTATTCGTCGAGCTTGTCCTGGTCGGTCGTGCCGAGCGAGCGGCCAAGGTCACGGGCGTTCTCCAGGGCGTTATCGAGAATGCTCCGCCGCTGCCTGAGCAGGGCCTTCTGCTGCTCGAGCGGCGTCGTGTCCTTGGCGAACAGCCGATGGAATGCCTCGACGGGGTTCCGCGGGCCGCCCACCGGCTTGCCCCGGGAATCCCACGAGAGCGAAAGCCCTGGGCCATGCCCGGAGCCGCCGGCCGCCTCGCCGCAGTCGAGCGCCAGTGACTCGAACCGTGTGTCGGTGCCGAGCGCACGGGCCGCCACCTGGTCGACCGAAATGCTGTTGAAGAAACTCTGCCCGGGCGCGCCATATTCGTTGGCACCCGTCAGCCAGAACGTGCTGCCGTAATGGCCGTTGCCGGTGAGCCGGTTCCAGAGCCCCTGCACGATGCTGAAGTCGGCCTTGTGCTTCGCAAGCGGTTCGAGAAGCGGCGGGAGCGTGTAGCCTGAGCCCGGCTCGCCGATCTTCGGATACCACTCGTCTTCCGTGACCCCCCAGCCGAAGCCGAGAAACACGAGCCGCTTGGGCGGCGGCGCCGCGGTGGCGGCCGCCGCGCACCGGCGGAAGCCGAGCGACTCGAGCGTCGGGAGCGCGATGATCGCGCCGGCCGTCTGGAGCGCGTGGCGGCGGGAGATGCTGGTGGTGAGCGGCTTCATGGCGTTGAAACTCCGGGGACTGTCACTTCGTGTGGAAGGCTTTGGTCTGCACGAGCGCATGGACGAACGAACGCAAGGCCAGGTCGTGGCTGCTGGCATCCTTCACGATCGAATCGACGAGCGGCTCGTCGCTGAAACCGCAGGGCCGACCCAGGGCATATTCGATGAGGGCGGCGGTGAATCCCCGGGCGAATTGCTCGGGCCGCGAGGCCACGATGTCGCGCAGACCGAAGAAGTCGGTGAACGCCGGGCCGCCGTGCAGCGCCCCCGCCGCATCGATCGTCCAGGTCTTTTTCGTCTTCGGGTCGGGCTTGCCCTGCGCGTTGACCGCCATGGAACTGTCGGTCGTCCGCCAGGCGCCCACTGCATCGAAGTTCTCCAGACCGAAGCCGATCGGGTCGATCTTGCGGTGGCAGCTCGCACACTGCGGATCTTCCTGATGGAGCACCACGCGCTCGCGGGTCGTGAGCGATTTTCCGGCCAGGCGGGCGAGTTGCGGCACGTTCGGCGGCGCCGGCGGCGGCGGGTCGTTGAGGAGTTTGCGCAGCACCCACGCGCCGCGTTCGACGGGGCTCGAATGCTCGCCGTTGCTTCCCATCGCATGCACGGCCGCCATGCCCAGCAGGCCGCCCCGCGGCGAACCCGCCGGCAGCGACACGCGCCGAAACTCGTCCCCCTGCACTCCTTCGAGGCCGTAGTAGTCGGCGAGGAGTCCGTTGACGATCACATAGTCGGCCTTGAGCAGGTCGGCGAGCCGGCCGTTGTTGGCGAGCAGCCAGGCGAACGTCTCGTAGACCTCGCGGCGAGTCGCCTCCTTCGTGCTGTCGTCAAACTTCGGATAGAGCGCCGGGTCGAACTGGAAGAAGTCGAGCCGATACATCGCCAGCCATTGCGCGACGAACGGCTCCACGAACCCCGCCGACCGTGGGTCGTCGAGGAGCCGATTGGTCTGCGACTCGAGGACGTCCGGCTTCAGCAGCTCGCCGCTTGTGGCCAGCCTGCGGAGCGTCGCATCGGGCGGGGCGCCCCAGAGGAAGTAGGAAAGCCGCGTGGCAAGTTCCAAGCCGTCGAGGTCGCGGCGGCCGTCGTCAGGCCCCGGTTCCGCCCGATAGAGAAACCGCGGCGACGAGAGCACCGACACGATCGCCTCGATGAGTGCCTCCTCGTGCTTCGCGCCCAGGCCCCGACGGGCGGCGTAGATTCCCGCCAGCCGCTCGACTTCCCCGGTGGCGGGCTTCACGCCGCGGTAGGCCTCGGCGATGAACTGCTCGACGGCCCGCTTTGCCTGGTCTGGCGGCACGGCGTCGGGATCCTTGGCATCGAGGAGCGGCTCGAGCGCCTTGATGCCCGGAGGCACGTTGCCGGCGGCGGATGTCTTCCGCTCGATCTCGATCCAATCGACCCAGATCGCAAGCTCGGGACCGATGCCGTTGGCCTTCACGCCCTCGTCGAACAGTTTCCGGACGGCCGTGGCACTGCCCGTGCCGATCTCGCGGATCGCAAACCGCCGTGTCGCTGGATCGGAGCCGGCGTCCTTCAGCATGTACGGAATCTCGATCACCTGCGGAGCATCCATCGTGCCCGTCACGTGATGCGCGCTGATGGCGGGCATGCGATCACCGTAGTGGCGGTGGCCAAACTCGATGAACCGCCGATCCGGCGCCGCCTCTGGCAGGGCGGCGCAGCGGATCCGGATGACGTACTCGCCGGGCGGCCAGTCGGCCGGGATGTCGAGGCTCAGCCGCGCGTTCGAGTTCGGCGCACGGGGACCGGAGGGCACGGCGAGGTAGGCGCCGGTGTCGAGGCCCGGCATCGAGAGGTAGCGCTCTTCGTAGGGAATGAACCGCTTCTCCTCGAGAATCGCGGTCAGGAACTGTGGGTTGTTGCCGCTGTTCGCGACGGCGTCGTCGGGGGCCGGCAGCCCGGCGAGCGACCGCCAATGAAACTTGAATTCCTCCTCCTTCTTGAGCGTGGGCCGGGTCTTGGCGACGAACTCGGCGTTCTCCGGGCTGGCGACGGCCGCATCGAGCTTCACAAACCATTCCCGGGCGGCCTGCTGGTCGGCCTGCAGTTTTTCATTGGCCTTCTTGAACGTCGCCAGCGTCTTCTCCGCCTCGTTCCGCATCTGCTTCTTGACGCCGGCTGACGCATGCTTCTTGAAGGCGGCGGCAAGCGCGTCGCGGCCGATGGCCTCGTATTGCTCGAACTGGCTCGCCGTCATGAACAGGCTCGCGCCCACGGTATCGAACGACAGCGGGCTCGTGTCGGCCGGCAGGTCGCTCACGTCGACCTCCACGCCGAGCAGGTCGCGGAGCGTGTTCTTGTATTCGCGGCGGTTGAGCCGACGCATCGCGATCCGACCGCCCTGGTCAGCGAGGCTTTTCCGAGCAGTCACCATCGTCTTGGCGAGCACGTCGAGGAAGTCGGCCTTGGCCGCCGCCTCAGGCTGCGGCTCGTCGGCAGGGGGCATCTCGCCGGAGTTCAGCGCCCCGAGCACCTTCTGCCACCGCTCCGCGGCCGCCACTGTGTCGAGCGCGAGCGGCAGGTCGTCGACGCGGAAGTTCGCCTCCTGCGTCTGTGGGCCGTGGCACGCGCCACAGTTCGCGGCGAGGAATTCCTTATGCCCAGCGTCGAGCACCGCCCGCGGCGCTGCCGCCGTGGCCGCCGTAGCGGCACACGCACCGATCACCACGACTGCGATACGGACAAGCGGGCTCATGGGATACCTCACTCCCTCGTCCATTATTTATCGGCGGCTCAGCGGTGGTAGCAATCGGCGTGATCGCGGCGGATTCCTATGCGCCTGCGCCACCGTCTTCGCCAATGAGCCCCCGTCCCCGCGTGTTCCACACGACGCCCAGACCGGGAGCGGCAGGCAAGGCATACCGCCCGCCCGCGCACAGGAGCGGCTCGGCGAGGAAGGCATTGGCCGTGGTGAGAACGTTGGGGTTGTATTCGCAGAGCTCGCAAGTCGCCGCGGCCGCGGCCACGTGGATCGCGGCCGCCACCTGCGGCCCCATGGCGATGCTCAGGTGGGGCACGACCGGCCCCGGGAATGCGGCCGCGATCTTCATGAAGCCGGTGATCCCCACGCGGCCGAGATCGGGCTGGAGAATTTTTGCGAGCGAAATAAACGGCTGCAGTTCAGCCAGCGTGCGGTAACTCTCGCCGAGGGCGAGCGGCGTCGTGATCGCAGCCGCGAGCGCGGCGTGGCCCACCACGTCCTCGGGATAGAGCGGGCATTCGAGCCACCGGGCGTTGCGGGCATCGAGCTCGCGGGCCATCGCGACGGCGTCGGCCGGCGGCAGGTGCCAGAGCGCGTCCACGGCGAACTGCATACCCTGCGGCAGGGCGTCGGCCACCGCGAGCAGCTCGGCCCAGCTCGATTCGTAATACAGCTTCACGAGGGAAAAACCCTCGGCCGCGTGGCGGGCAGCGAAGGCGGCCCGCTCCGCCACTGTCGCGCCCGACGTGCCGCTCAGATACGCCGGCACCGTCTGCTTCGGCGCCGCGGCCAAGAGGCTCGCGACGGGCTTGTCGGCGAGTTTTCCCGCGAGATCCCAGAGGGCGATGTCGACGCCGCTCATCGCGTCGAGCATGAACCCGCCCGAGTGGCCGCGAACCCGCATCGTGGCATACATGCGCTCCCAGAGTTCGGCGATCCGCTGTGGCGAACCGTCGAACGCCTCGCCCACGACGGCCGGCCGCAGGAGGTGCTCGGTGATCGTGCAGGCCACCTCCGGCGCGAGGGGCGCCTGGGCCTCGCCCCAGCCGACCAAGCCATTCGAGAGCTCCACACGGACGAGCGCCGTTTCGAAGTTCACGGAGTAGAGCACCGGGTAGGCCGTCGACCAGCGGTAGCCGCCGGAACCGACGAGCGTCGTCGGTGATCCGGCCGTGCCTTTTGCCGCAGCCGCGTCGCGCGGCAACCGCACGGGAAACGCCGTCAGGGATTGGATATGCATGCCAGTCGGGGCCTCACGAAGTGAGCGGACGGCGGACGAGCCACCGCGTGACCGCGTACGAGATCGGATGCAGCACGCTCATGAACAGGAACACGGCGCCGTAACCGAACGACTCGACGATCCATCCCGTGAGCCAGGTGAAGAGCGTGCCTCCCAGGCCGGTGCCGAAGGCGAGCATCCCCGACGCCGTGCCGACGAGCGCCTTCGGATAGACGTCGTTCGTGAGCGTGTTCTGGTTGGTCTTCCACGCCATGTGCGAGAACGTGACGACGCAGATGAGCGCGATCGCGAGCCACGAGTCACTGCGATCGATGAACAGCGAGAGCGGCATCAGGCAGGCGAAGGGAAGCATCACGGCGAGCCGGGCCCGGATCGGATCCCAGCCCCGGGCCACGAGCCGGCCGCTCGCCCAACCGCCTCCGATCGCCCCCACGTCGGCGGCGAGGTAGGGCATCCACGCGAGCATGCCCATCTGGGCCATCGAGAAGCCGCGTTGCTCGACGAGATACTTGGGCAACCAAAACAGATAAAACCACCACACCGGATCGGAGAGGAACCGGGCGAGGAGCAGCCCCCAGGTCTGCGGATGCCCGAGCAAACTACGCCACGGCAGCTTCTTGGCGTTGGCCGGGCCGCCCGCCGGCTCGTCGGCGAGCACGATCGCCCGCTCCTCCGGCGTGACGAAGGGATGTGTCTCGGGCGCGTGGTAGAGCAGGAGCCAGAGCAAGAGCCACACGAAGCCGAGAGCGCCGGTGACGAGGAAGGCTGGCTGCCAGCCGTAGGCGGCATTGAGGGCGGTGATCACCGGCGGTGCGACGATCGCGCCGATGGCCGCGCCGCTTTGCACCAGGCCATGGACGAACGCCCGCTCCTTCGCCGGATACCACTCGCTCACCGCCTTGAAGGCGGCCATGAAGTTGCCCGATTCCCCGAGCCCGAGCAGGAACCGCAGCCCGCCGAGCGACCATGGGCCCCGGGCGAATGCATGGAGCATGTTCGCCGCCGACCACCACACCATGAACCCCGCGAGAGACCGGCGGGTGCCGAACCGGTCCACGAGGAACCCGGAGCCGACGTACATCACCGTGTAGGCGGCGAGAAACGCCGTGAGAATGTTGGCGTATTGGGAGTCGGTGATCCCGAGCTCCTGCCTGAGCACGGGCGCCAGCACCGAGAGCGTCTGCCGGTCGATGTAGTTGATCACCGTCGAACAGAAGAGCAGCCCGGCGATCCACCAGCGGAGATGTGGGATGCGCATCGGTACCGGCCGCCGGGGGTGACGCCTCAGGAGTGGTCGGCGAGCCGGCGGAGCACGGCCAATTCCGCGAGGCTCGCGGAGTCGAGCGCCGCGGTCGGGTGCCGCACGTGGGCCGAAGCGATCACGCCGGCGGCCACGAGGTTGTGCTTTTGCGCCGACACGCCGAGCCCTGGCTGCAGCTCGAACCGCAGGAGCGGCAGGATCCGCGTGAACACCTTCCACGCCTCATCGGTTCGCCCCGCCTCGAGGTGGTTCCAGATCTCGACCAAGTCGCGCGTGCGGTCGCTGCCCGGCATCTGGCCCCGCACCCCGCGCTGCCACTCCTCGATGAAAAACTGGCAGTTCAAGCCGCCGAAGAGCGTGAGTGCGTCGCCCGCCGCCTTCGTGAGCGCCGAACACTTCGTGGGCGTGGGCGGCGCCTCCACCTTCACGTACTTCACGTGCTCGATCTCGCGACCCATCCGCGCGAGCAGCGCCGGCAGCATCACCACCTGCGTCATGAGCGGCGCGTCCTGCACCATGATCGGGATCTTCACCGCCTTCGAGATCGCGTCGAAGTAGTGCATCAGGCCATCGCCGTCGGTCTTGAGGAAGTACGGCGGCAGCACCATCAGGCACGCGGCGCCCAAACCCTCCAGTTCCTTGCTGAGCGCCACCGCGGCGTCGGTGCCCGTGTGGCCGCTCGAGGCCACGAGCGGCACGCGGCCGTCCACACGCTTCGCGATCCGGCGCATGAGCGCCACCCGCTCCGCCGCCTCGAGGGTGTAGCCCTCGCTCGCGTTGCCAAACAGGCCGAGGCCGTGGGCGCCCTGCGCAAGCAGGTGATCGATGAGCCGGTCCTGACTCTCGAAATCGATCGAGCCGTCGGGGTGAAACGGCGTGTTGGCGATCGGGTAGACGCCGGAGAGCGGTGTGTGCATGGCTGGAGTTTTACGGTGTCGAGACGGGAACTGTCGGATGCGTATGGGCCGTGACCATGGTGGCTCCGTAATGCCAGGCTGTCACGAAGGCGTCGGCCGTGCGTCGCACGGCGGCGGCCGTCATGCCGGGTTTGTACAGCGCGGAGCCGAGCCCAAACCCCGTCGCGCCGGCGGCACGGTAGGCGGCCATCGTGTCGGGTGTGATCCCGCCCACCGGCAGAAGCGGCACGTGCCGAGCAAACACGGCCCGCCAGGCCTTCACGACCGCGGGCCCGATCTGCTCGGCCGGGAAGAGCTTGAGCGCGTCGGCCCCGGCGGCGAGCGCCGCGAATCCCTCCGTGGGCGTGGCCACGCCGGGGCAGCTCACGAGCCCGGCGGCCTTCGTGCCGCGGATCACTTCGGGATCGGCGTTGGGCGCCACGATCAGCGTGCCGCCGGCGGCCGCGACCTCGGCCACCTCCGCGAGCCGCACCACCGTGCCGGCGCCGACGCTCGCGCGATCGCCCACTGCGGCGGCGAGTCGCCGGATGCTTTCGAGCGGCCGGGGAGAGTTGAGCGGGATCTCGATCACACGAAAGCCGGCGTCGCAGAGGGCCGCGCCGATCGCCACCGCCTCGTCGGGCTCGATCCCACGCAGGATCGCGATCAGCGGCAGGGCGGCGAGGTGCACAAGCGGTGAGTCGCGGTCAGCCACGGCCGGAGTGCTCCAGCGGCGCGGCGTTCGAGTGGGGCACGAGGCCCGCGGCCACCGCGATATGCCAGAGCCCAGCCGGGCCCGTCTCGTCGAGCGCCCGCGCCTGCCCCACGCCGAACGCGGCGAGGGCCTCGCGATAGCGGCTGCAGAGGCCCGCCTCCCCGAGCAACACGCACGGCGGGCAGGCGCCGCCGAGGCCCGCGAGCACGCTGCGAATCTCCTCGCCCACGAGCAGGCCGGAGAGGTAGTCGAGTGTGTCGGCCACGGGCACGTCGCCCGCGAGATAGAGGCTGCGGGTCGTGAACAGCTTTCCGGCGATCCCCTCGGCGCCGCTGTCGCGGGCCGTGCCCACGCCGCGGAGAAACGCCGCGGACCCCGGCCCGGCGGCGCCAGCCACTCTCGCCTCGCGCGCCGGCCGGCCGATGATCGAATGGTCGCGGAGCATCGCGAAGAGTTCGCCCGTCAGATAGGTCGTGAACCGCACGACGCGGCCGTTGCGGATCCGTGCCCACTTGCAGTGCGTGCCCGGGAGCACGAGCAGCGAATCGGCGGCGAGGGCCGGCTCGCGGACGATCGCACCGACGATCTGCGTCTCCTCACCGCGCATCACGTCGGGCGATGCGCCGGTCTGCGCGATGCCCGGAGCGATATGGAGCGTGCCGCAGTCGGTGGCGAACTCCACGATCCCGGCCGCGATCGTCGCCGGGTCGGCCGGGCAGTCGACGTAGGGCACTTCGCGCCAGCCCTGGCGGCTGCCGACCATTCCGGCAGCGAGCACCGGCACTTCCGGCCAGCGATCCCGCCAGTCGCCGGCGACCCCGCGAAACGCAGCGGCATACCCCCCGTGCGGCAAATATTGGATGCCCCAGGGCTCGGCACGGCGTTCGACGACCGCACCATCGGGTGCGTGCAGGTAAGCACGCAGGGACGACGTGCCCCAGTCGAGTCCGATGAGCCCGGGTTGCGGTGAACGATCCATAAGGCCGCCGCCTGCCGTGAATTCCATGAAGTTACCACACACCCACCACCCCGGCGTGTTTGCGAAGAATTTCGCCGCATCTGCGCCGAGCCACTGAACCCCCTCGGATCGTGCATTGCGTCCAAGAAGTAATGCGCAACCGAAAAGAAAAATTACGCAATCTGGCAGTAGTGGCGGGCAACAAACTGTAGTAGTTTTCACGGTGGAAATGGCGGTGGCGGGGATCCATGCAATGCGACCTTCGGTACTCACTTCGGTTTCTCTGGAACTCTCGATGAACGTTCCATTTCGACCGTCCACGCTGCTGCACTCCGGGCCGGCCGCCCGCGCAGTGCTCGTCTTGCTGCTCGCGTGCGCGTCGTGTGCAGTCGCGCAGGCGCAGACGAGCGGCACGTGGGGGATAACGACCGGCGGCACTTGGGGTGACTCGGCCAACTGGTCGGGTAATGTCATCGCCAGCGGCACGGGCGCCGTCGCCGACTTCAGCACGCAAAATATCACGGGCGTGCAGACCGTGACGCTCAATGCTCCGGTCACGACCGGCACGCTTCTCTTCGGCGACACGACGGGCGCGAATGGCGGCTGGACGCTCACGAGCAGCACGCTGACGCTCGCGACGGTGTCGGGGGTGCCGACGATCAGCGTGACGGGGCTGGGCAACTCATCCTCCTACGGAACAAATGCTGTCACGATCCAGAGCGTCATCGCGGGCTCGAATGGGCTCACCAAGTCGGGCTCGAGCGCGCTTGTGCTCTCGGCCGCCAACACCTACTCCGGCGCCACGACCGTGGGGGCGGGCTTCCTCGTCGTCAACAACGCTTCGGCGCTCGGCAGTTCGTCGAGCGTGACTGTCAACGGCAGCGGTGCTCTGGCGATCGGCAGTGGGATCACCATCGGCACCGGCAAAGCGCTGACGCAAAACAGTACTGCCACCTACGGCGGCATCACCGCGCTCTCCGGCGGCACCGGCACATGGGCGGGGTCGGTATCGCTCGGCAGCGCCGGCAACCGCATCGGCTATCAGAACAACAGCGTGCTCGTCTTGTCGGGATCGATCGGCGGCTCCAATCCGCTCATCATCAGCGGCGCCGACACCGGCGGTGCGGCCACATCGATCAACACGCAGTACGGCGTGATCGTTTCTGGAACCAACAATGGCTACACCGGGGCCACCCAAATCGGCCGCGGGGTTCTCAAGATCGGTGCCGACAACGCGTTGCCGATCACCACGACTCTCGACATCAAAGGGAATGTGAATGGCACTGAGGCGGCAGGGTTCGATCTCAACGGCTACAACCAGACGGTCGCCGTTTTAGCGAGCAGTTTGATCTATTCGTCCGGCACTGGCAGTGCCAACACCGGGGCAGCTTCTGCCTTCCTTACGAACTCGGGATCCACCGTAAAGACGTTCACCGTGAACCAGGCAACCACGGGAACGTTTTACGGCATGATCACCGGCAACCTCGCGTTCACGAAGGGCGGTACCGGTAACCTCACGCTCACGCCGATGCTCGTGGCGGGTGCATCATCGGTCACTACGGGCACGAGCACGTTCTCCGGCGACACTTTCGTCTCCGCAGGCACGCTCACGCTTGGCAATGCCACCGCCCTCTTCGGCAGCACGTTCGACACCGCGAGCACGGGCACCCTCTCGCTCGGCACGCTGTCGGCCGCCACGTTCGGCGGCTTGAAGGGCACCGGCACGTTCGCGCTCACCAACTCGGGTTCCGCGTTCGCGCTCTCCGTGGGCGGCAACGGCGCATCGAGTTCCTTTGCCGGCACGCTCAACGGTCTCGGCGGCCTCACGAAGGTGGGCACCGGCACGTTCACGATGACGGGTTCGAGCGGCTACTCCGGCGCGACGACGCTCGCCGGCGGTGCCTTCGCCCTCGGCGGCGCAAATGCGATCCCGGCGAGCGGCACGATCACGTTCAGCGGCGGTGCCCTGCAATACTCGGCGAGCAACACGACCGACTACACGGCCCGGATCGCAAACAGCGGCTCGGCCGTCGCCATCGACACCAACGGCCAGTCGGTGACGTTCACCGGCGGCATCGACTCAACGAACACTGGCGGCTTGAGGAAACTCGGCGCCGGCACGCTCACGCTCTCGGGTTCGAGCGGCTATTCCGGCGCCACCACTCTCGCCGGTGGCGTCCTCGCTCTCGGCAATGCCAACAGCCTGCCCGCGAGCGGCAACGTCACGTTCACCGGCGGCACGCTGCAGTATTCGGCGAGCAACACGTCCGACCTCGCCTCCCGGATCGCGAGCAGCACCGCCGCGATCTCGATCGACACGAACGGCCAATCCGTCACCTGGGCCGGCAATGTCGCTAACACGAACACCGGCGGCCTCACGAAGACTGGCTCGGGCCTGCTCACGCTCTCCGGGTCCAACACGTTCACCGGCGTGGTGTCCGTGACTAGCGGCACGCTCGCCATTGCCGGAGCGAATGCCTTCCCGACTGGTGTCACCGGTGTGTCGCTCAACGGCGGTGTGCTCCAGGCGACGGGCAGCGTCTCGCCGAGCTCCGTGCCCTCTGGTGCGACGATCACTCTCGGCTCGACCGGCGGAACGCTCCTGAACAGCCTGCCCAATCAGACCCAGTGGTACATCTACGCCCCGATCGCGGGTGGCGCCGGCTCGGGCCCGCTCTCCCTCTCCGGCACGAGCGGCGAATTTATCTTGAATTCCAGCATGTCGTCCTACGCCGGAGGGACTCTTCTTTCCGCTCCAGGTGTGGCGATCGGTACCGACGCCGCTCTCGGTACGGGGACGATCACGTTCGCCGGCGGTGGCCTCCGGGCCACGAGCGCCGGCGTCAGGACGCTTTCCAACGCCGTCACGATCTCCGCCGGCGCGACGTTCTACGGCAGCGGCACCAGCAACCACCCTGACGTCGTCTTCACCGGGCCGATCACGCTCACGGGATCGACGCAGACTGTGACGACGACGCTTTCGAGCGGCTCAACGTTCAACGGGCTCATCCAGTTCAACGGCTCCGTTGGTGACGGCGGCAACGCTTATGGCCTGACGAAGGCTGGTGCTGGCACCCTCGTTCTCGGCGGCTCCAACACCTACTCCGGCACGACGACGCTCAACGCGGGCACGCTGCGGCTCAACAATGCCGACGCCCTCACCGGCGGCGGCAACCTCACGTTCACCGGCGGTACGCTGCAATACTCGGGCTCCAACACGGCCGACTACTCGTCGCGGATCGTAGGCAGCAGCGGCGCGATCGCAATCGACACCAACGGCCAGAACGTATCGTTCACCTCCGCCCTCGCCGCGGGCAACGCAGGCGGCCTCACGAAGAGTGGCTCGGGCACGCTCAGGCTCACCGCCAACAACGCCTACACGGGCCTGACCACGGTCTCCGGCGGCACGCTCCAGATCGGTAGCGGCGGTGCGACGGGCTCGATCGCTGGCAACGTGGCTCTCTCCAACACAGCGGCCCTCGTCTTCAACCGGTCGAACGATCTCACCTTCGCCGGCTCAATCTCCGGCACCGGCAGCCTCATGAAGTCGGGCGCGGGCACGCTCACGCTCTCGGGGTCGAGCACCTTGGCGACCGGCGCCGCGATCACGATCAACGGCGGTGCCCTCGTGACAACGAGCGCCGACACCCTCAACTCGGGCGCTTCGACTGCTACGTACGCATACACGATCGATAGCGGCACGCTCGTGAGCGCGGCAGGCGCGACCGGAGTTAATTCTGGGTTTCGACTTAATACGCTCTCCATCGGTCCGGGAGGAGCCACCATCCGATCCGACCTGACGAGTTACATGAATGGAGCGATCACGGGCACTTCGCCCACTGCATCGCTCACGTATGGCCAGACGAGTGGCACGGCGAGCGCCCCGACCATGGTCATTATCGGCAACAACACCTACGCCGGTGGCACGAAGCTCGAGTCGCGGGTCACGATTAGCGTCGACAGTGACAATGCGTTCGGCACGGGCACGCTCGAACTTGCCGGTGCATCGATTTATTCGCGAGCACTTACGCCAACACCGCGGAGCGTGACCAACGCCGTGACGATTTCGGCGAACACCGTATTCAACGGGCTCGCGGCCAATCCCAATCTGACGTTCACCGGCGTCACGCTCCTCTCCGGCGGCACGCGGACGCTGCAGGTCGACAACGTGATCACGAGCGGTACAAGCGTGGGTAAACCTGGCGTGATCTTCACGAATACGATCGGCGACGGCGGTAACGGCTACGGCCTCACGAAGACCGGGGCCGGCGTCCTCGGCCTCGGCGGAGCCAACACGTATACCGGCGTCACGACGCTCAACGCCGGCACGATTCAGCTACAAAACCAGCTCGCTCTGCAGAACTCGACGCTTTCGCTCTCCGGCACAGGCGGTGTCGTGTTTGATTCGGTCGTGTCGGGGAACGCGTTCTCGTTCGGTGGGCTCTCCTCGTCGAACACCGCCGCTACGCTCGCCCTACAAAACTCGGCCGCCACCGCGATCGCTCTCACCGTCGGCGGTAACAACGCGAGCACGACCTTTGCCGGTTCGCTCACCGGGTCTGGCTCGCTCGAAAAGGTGGGCGCAGGCACGCTCATCCTCTCTGCGTCCAACACGCACGCGGGCACGACGACCGTGACGGGCGGCACGCTGCAGGTAGGCGGCGGTGGCACGACCGGGTCGCTCGCGGGCAACGTTGCCAACAACGCTGCGCTCGTCTTCAGCCGCTCCGATGCGAGCACCTACGCCGGTGGCATCAGCGGCTCTGGGTCGGTCACGAAGTCGGGCGCCGGCTTGCTCACGTTCTCCGGGTCGAACAGTTACGCCGGTGACACGACGCTCGCCGGTGGATCGCTCGGCCTCGCCGGCGCCAATGCCCTGCCCGCAAGCGGCAACGTCGTGTTCACCGGCGGTTCACTCCAGTATTCGGGCACGTACACTACCGACCTCTCGGGCCGGATCGTCAACAGTACGGGTGCCGTCGCGATCGACACGAACGGCCAATCCATCTCGTTCGCGAGCAGCCTCGCCGCCACCAATCTTGGCGGCCTCACGAAGCTCGGGTCAGGCACGCTCTCGCTCTCGGTCGCGAACGCCCTAACCGGCCCGGTCACCGTCGGCGGCGGCGTGCTCGCCGTCGGCAACGCTGGCGCCCTTCCCGCGAGCGGCAACGTCACCTTCACCGGCGGCACGCTCCAGTATTCCGGATCGTACGCCGCCGACCTTTCGGCACGGGTCGTGGGTAGCACGGCCGCCATCTCGATCGATACCAACGGCCAAAACTCCACTTGGACAAGCAGCCTGGCCAACACGAATATCGGTGGCCTCACGAAGTCGGGCAACGGCACGCTCACGCTCTCCGCCTCGAATGCGTACTCAGGTGCGACGACGGTGAACGCCGGGATCCTGCTCGTGAACAATGCGGCCGCTCTCGGCAGTGGCTCGAGTGTGTCGGTGAGCACAAACGGAGCAGCGCTCACCATCGGCAGCGGCGTCACGGCTGGCGCCGGCAGCACCGTGACGGTCTCCAGCAACGGGGCGAACAGCGACGGCGGCCTCAACGTGCTGTCAGGCACCGGCACGTGGGCGGGCAACGTGATCCTGAACGGGCGGCTTGGCTACAACAACGGCAACCTCGTGATCACGGGCTCGGTCGGTGGCTCGTCATTCACTATCAGCGGCTTTGGTGGCGACACGAATACGAATGTCGCCGGCTACGCCGTCACGCTCGCCGGCCCGACCGGCTATTCGGGTGCCACGAGCATCCTCCGCGGTTGGCTCAAGATCGGTGCCGACAACACGCTGCCTGTCGGCACGACGCTCGACGTGTTCACCGCCGCAAACAATAGCGCCGCCGCTCAGGCCGCCACGTTCGACCTCAACGGGTTCAACCAAACGGTGGCCGGTCTCACGAGCAGCGGCAACAATGGCAAGACCGGGTACGCCAACGGCTACGTGACCAACACTGGAGCGTCCGTGAAGACGCTCACGGTGAACCAGTCCACGAGCGGCACGTTCGGCGGCCTGATCACCGGTAATCTCGCCTTCACGAAGACCGGGGCCGGCAACCTCACGCTGATGCCGATCTTCGTCACGACTCCCGGCTCGAATGCCTATGTGAACGGTACGAACACGTTCTCTGGCGACACGCTCGTCTCCGCCGGCACGCTCACGCTCTCGAGCGCCACCACGAGCACGTCGCTCGCCCTCGCCGGCAGCACGTTCGATTCATCGGGTGCGGGCAGCCTGTCGTTTGGCTCGATGACCGCCGCCACGTTCGGCGGCCTGAAGGGCTCGGGTACCCTGGCCCTGCAGAACGGATCGAGCCAAGCCGTCGCGCTTACGGTCGGGGCGAACGGCGGCTCGAACACGTTCTCCGGCGGCCTGTCTGGCGCGGGCAGTCTCGTGAAGAGCGGCGCCGGCACGCTTACGCTTTCGGGCTCCAACGGCTACACCGGTTCCACGACGATCGGCGCGGGCGTGCTCGCGCTCGGCGGCGTTAACGCTCTGGCGGGCACCGGCACGGTGTCGTTCACGGGCGGCACGCTGCAGTATGGCGCAGGGGTCTCGACCGACGTCTCCGGGCTGATCCGTGGCAGTTCGTCCGCGATCCAGGTCGACACGAATGGCCAAAACGTGACATTCGCCGGTGCCATCAACAACACGAATGCCGCGGGACTCGTCAAGAACGGCGCCGGCACGCTCACGTTCTCCGGCTCGAATGCCTACAGCGGCAACACGACTGTCAACGCCGGCACGCTCGCGTTCACGACCGACTCGGTCTGGGCCGGGCTTTCAGGCACCGTCGCCCTGAACGGCGCCACGCTCGCCTACACCGGCACGACGGTCAGCAACCAGACACTCTACCGGCCGATCTCTCTCGGCGCCTCCGGCGGCACGCTCACGAATCCGGGGGCGGCCTACTGGTATCTGAGTGGCCAGATCTCGGGAACGGGCGCACTCACGGTCGCCTCCGGTTCCTCGCTCATGGTGCTGCAGGGAGCAAACACCAATTCCGGCGGCGTCACGCTCCAGGCCGGATCGCAGGTGGTCGTGGGCAACGACTCAGCTGGCCCGGCGGGAGCGCCGACGAGCGGCGTGTTCGGTACAGGCGTGCTCACGCTCTCCGGCGGCAGCCTCCGATCTACGACCGGTGCGGCCCGTACCGTCGGTAATGCCGTGAACGTGACCGCCGACACCACATTCTTCTCGGCCGGTTACAACACTGACAAGAGCCTCACGTTCACCGGCCCCGTCACGCTCTCCGGCGGAAGTCGCACGTTCACCGTCGACACGACGGGCACGGGCAACCCTGCGACCATCTTCAGCGGTGCCATCGGCGACGGCGGCAACGGCTACGGCCTCACGAAGGCGGGCGTCGGCATGCTCGTCCTCGACGGCTCGAGCACGTACACCGGCGCAACCTCCGTCGCAGCCGGTTCACTCGTGGTCAATGGCTCGATCCTCTCGGCCGTCGCCCTCTCCGGCAGCACGTCGCTCGGCGGCCGCGGCAGCGTGGGCGCGATCAGCGGTGCCGGCCTCGTGGGCCCCGGCAACTCGCCCGGCATTCTCACGGCGCCGAGCGTCGATCCTACGGGTGGCCTGTCGTTCGCGTTCGAGTTCACGCAGGCCGCCCCCAACTACGCGATCGCTTCGGCCAGCGGCAACGATCTGCTCAGCCTCACCGGCGGCACACCGTTCACGACGGCACTCACCTCGGCCAACACTGTGAACATCTATTTCACGCAGTCGGCCGTCGAACTCGGCACCCTGACGGGTGGCTTCTTCACGTCGCTCCAATCCGACTTCCTGAACAGCATCTCCAGTGCGACGTTCCAATACTTCGTGCAGGACGCGGCTGGGTCCACGCTCTACAATGGATCCGCCTACAAGACGCTCGCCCAATACGACTCGGCGAAGACCGTCACGGTCTCAACCGTCGCCGCCAACGGGGGGCAGGTGATGCAGATGGTGGTCGTCCCTGAGCCGGGTGCCATCGCGCTCGCCGGCGTCGGCATCGCCCTTGCCGGCTGGACGCTGCGGGGCCGCCGGAGGCGATGACGCGACCGCACGCAGCCATGAGGATTCGCCGCGGCTTCACACTCGTCGAGCTCCTGGTCGTGATCGCGATCATCGGCGTGCTCGTCGGCCTGCTCCTCCCGGCGGTGCAGAGCGCCCGCGAATCGTCCCGCCGCTCGGCGTGCAGCAACAAACTGCGGCAGCTCGCCCTCGCCATGCACTCGCATCACGACGCGCGGGGGGCGTTTCCGGCGGGTGGGGTCACGAAGGTCACGGATCCGCTCACCGGCAGCGGCTCTTCCTGCCTCGGCAATGTGACTGGCGGCTCGGTGTCGAAGGATGGCGGTCCGCCCTGGTCGGTGCTCATCCTGCCATTCATGGGCGACCAGCCGCGCTACGATGCCTACTCGATCAACGCCCCGTTCATCCCCACGACGTGGGAACTCACGGGCACGAGCCCGAACGTGGCCAAGCAGTTCAAGCCCAACGCCAACTTCCAGTGCGCGTCCGACAAGAACTCCCGCGCCGACGCCTGCAACTCCAACTACGCGGCCTGCCAGGGAGGCGGCCCGTACGCCGCGCAGACGTCGTCGTCGCTGGGCTACGCGTGCATGTCGATCGCTCCACGCGTATTCTTCGACAACGGCATTTTCTTCAACAACTCGAAGATTCGCGTCAAGGACATCCTCGACGGCACGTCGCACGTCGCCCTGATCGGCGAGACGAAATACATGCCGCATCAGGACTACTCGGCAGCCACCGTCTCGGCGAGCCCGCCGACGGGGTTTCCCTCGCAGTCGTGGGATTCGTCGCTCCGTATCTACACCGGTTTCTCCGTCGCTATCGGCCTGTGCGCCACGATGAACGGCATCAACTCGTCTCAGTTCGACCCGGCGGTTTCCAACAACTTCTCGAGTGAGTATCTCTCAACGCCTCAATCGACATTCGGCAGCAATCACCCGGGAGGCGCACAGTTCGCCACCGCCGACGGCGCGACGACGTTCGTGAGCGAATCGATCTCGCTCTCCCTGTATCGGAATTTCGGGGCGCGGGCGAGCGCCAAGACAGACAAGGGTGGGCTGTGACACGGCGATCGAGCATGTGCACCGCGTCGTGGGTGGTCCTCCTCGCGTGCCTGCTGTCGCCATCCGCCGGATGCTCGTCGCGGCAGGAGGGGCCCCAGCGGTTCGCCGTCGGCGGACAGGTGACGTTCGACGGCAAGCCAGTCCCGGCTGGCCGGATCGTGTTCGAACCCGATGTGGCGGCGGGCAACAGCGGTCCCGGCGGTTACGGCAACATTGTCAATGGCCGCTTCGCGACGTATGCCCGCATGGGCGCAGTGGGCGGTCCACAGATCGTGCGGATCTCGGGATTCGACGGCATCCCGGCAGGTGAATTCGTTGAAGGCAAGCCGTTGTTTCCAGACTACACGACGATCGTTGAACTGCCTGCCAAGGCGGCGACAATTGATTTCGAGGTGCCGCGAGCGGCAGTGAAGCCGAAGAAAGCTGCCGGACCGACCACACCCCCAAAGCGTTGAGGACACGAATCAATGATCCGCATCATGACGTATCTCACGGCCTTGCTGGCGCTCGTTCAGACGGCTGCCGCCGCCACCGTCCTCGTCGAGGCGGAGAGTTTCGCCGACCACGGCGGCTGGGGCCTCGACACGCAGTTCATCCGCGAGATGGGTTCGCCGTATCTGATCGCCCACGGCCTCGGGAAACCCGTGGCCGACGCGACCACGAAGGTTGCGATCCCTGCGGCCGGCACCTACCGAGTCTTCGTGCGCACGAAAGACTGGGTGGCCCGGTGGAACGCCCCGGGCACGCCCGGAAAATTCCAGGTGCTCGTAAACGGTAAGGCCCTCGCCGAGACGTTCGGCACGAAGGGCGCGGCCTGGGACTGGCACGACGGCGGCACCGTCACACTGCCGGCAGGTGAGGCAACCGTCGCACTCCACGATCTCACCGGCTTCGACGGCCGCTGCGACTGCATCGTGCTCACGACGGACTCGGCTCCGCCGCCAAACGACTCGGCGATCCTCGCCGCGTGGCGGCGGTCGGCACTGGGGCTACCCGCAGCACCCAAGGAGGTCGGCCCCTACGACGTCGTGGTGGTCGGCGGCGGCTATGCCGGCATGGGAGCCGCAATCTCCGCGGCCCGGATGGGCCTCAAGGTAGCGCTCATCCAGGATCGGGGCGTGCTCGGCGGCAACGGCTCGAGCGAGGTCCGCGTGTGGGCGATGGGGCTGATTCGCCGCGGCAAGTATCCGCGGATCGGCGAGATCATCGAGGAGTTTTGCGACCACGCCAAGAAGAGCCCCGGCACGTTCGAGGAATTCGGCGACGCGAAGAAGGAAAAGATCGTGCGCGACGAGCCGAACATCGACCTGTTTCTTCACACGCACGCGTTCACCGTCGAGAAGCAGGGGGCCCGGATCAAGAGCGTTTCCTGCCTCGACGTGAAGACCGGCCGCGAGCTGCGGTTCACGGGCACGTTTTTCTGCGACGCCACCGGCCACGCCACGATCGGCCACCTCGCCGGGGCCGAGACCGTCATGGAGCCGAAGGGCCGGATGGGGATGAGCAACATGTGGGCGTGGGACGAAAAGGAGAACCCCCAATCGTTCCCTGAGACCCCGTGGGCGCTACCGCTCACGATGGATGATTTTCCCTACCCACGCGACCACCACGGGCAGTGGTTCTGGGAGAGCGGTTTCGACAAAGACCCGCTGGCCGACGCCGAGGCGATTCGCGACTGGAACCTGCGGGCGGTCTACGGCGCGTTCAACGCCATGAAGAACGGCGACGGCGCGGCCGACCACAAGAACGCGGTGCTCACGTGGGTGGCGTATGTCGGCGGCCCGCGCGAGAGCCGCCGCATCACGGGCGACGTGGTGCTCACGCAGGACGACATCGTCACCAAGCGTGAGTTCCCGGACGGCTGCGTGCCCTCCACGTGGTCGATCGACCTCCACTATCCGAAGAAGGAATACGCGGCAAAATTCCCCGATAATCCGTTCATCTCGATCGCCGTGCACGATCAGCGGGTGGACCGCACCTACGGCTATCCCGTCCCGTATCGCTGCTTCTACTCGAAGGATGTGGAGAACCTGTTCATGGCCGGCCGCTGCGTCTCCGTCACGCACGAGGCGCTCGGCACCGTGCGCGTGATGAAGACGTGCGGCATGATGGGCGAGGTGGTGGGCAAGGCCGCGAGCGTGGCCGTGAAGCACGGCACGACGCCCCGCGGCGTCTATGAAAAGCACTGGGCCGAGATGCACGACCTGCTGCAGCTCCCCGGCAAGGCGCGGCGGGCGACGCTGCAGTCGGCGATCGACATTCCGCCCGATGCCCTGCCGCTGGCGGCCCCCGAAGGACCGCCGACGGGCATCGACCCCCGGAAACTGGTCCGCGAAAAGGGAGCGGTCGTTTGCGACGACATCGAGGCGGTGCGGGAGGGCGAGTGGCAGTCGGGATACGGGCTCAAGGGTTTCGTCGGGTCCGGCTATCACTACGCGGCCAAAGATTCCGGAGCCACGGCCAAGTACGAACTCCAGGCTCCGGCGGCCGGCATGTACGACGTGCTGCTCTCCTGGCAGCCGCACGAGAACCGTGGGTCTGCGGTACCCGTGCTCGTGGAGACGGCTGCGGGCCGCACGAGCGTGCGGTTCGACATGCAGAAGCCTGCGCCGTTCGACGGCTTCGGCTCGGCGGGGAAGGTACGGCTCGGCAAGGGCGACTCGTGCGTGGTCGTGATCTCGACCGACGGAGCCAAGGGCAACGCTCACGCCGACGCCGTCATGCTCGTGCCGGCGAAGTAGCGACAGGGCTCCAGGCCTGTCGGATGGACAGGGCTGGAGCCCTGTCCCTACTCTGCAGTCCATGAACCTCCGCCTGCTCTCCGCCCACACAACGCGATTGGCCGTCGTCGCCGCAATCGCGTGGCTCGTCCACGTCGAGCACGTGGCCTTCCTCGGCCGGCAGCAGGGCGCCGACTTGGCGGCACTCCCGATCGACCGCATCCAGGCGCATCTCCCCGAGGCCACGACGATCGGTGGCGACTCGAACGCCGTGGCGGGTGGGCGCGACGTCGTCGCCGACTCGGGCGAGCGCGTGGGCATGATCTTCAAGACCTCACCGGCCAGCGACGCCGCGATCGGCTTCTCGGGCCCGACCGATCTGCTCGTCGTCTGCGACGCCGAACTCCGCGTGGCCGGCGTGGAGATTCTCTCCAGCCGCGACACCCGCGACCATGTTGCGGCGATCGAGCGCGATCCACGCTTCCTTGCTTCGTTCCACGGCAAGTCACTCGACGACCTCGCCGCCCTTACGACCGGTCGCGTCGATGCCGTGGGTGGCTCCACGCTCACCTGTCTCGCGATCGCCGAGGGGCTAGCGCTGCGGCTCGGGGGCTCGGCCGGTGCGAGCCGCTTCGACACGGCGCCCACCCTCACCGATTTGAAAAAAATCTTTCCCGACGCCGTGGCGATCGAACCCGACGCGGGCGACGCAGCCGTGATTCGCGTGCTCGCGGCCGACCGGATCCCCCTCGGCTGGGCGCTCCGCACGAGTCCCGCGGCTGACCGTACGGTCGGCTACCAGGGGCCCACCGATGCCATCATCGGCTTCGACGCTCAAGGAAAAGTCGCCGGCGTCGCGGTCCTCGCGACCTACGACAACGAGCCCTACGTTGGTTACGTGCGCGACGACCGCGCATTCCGCCGCGTCTATCGCGGGATGACGTTCGAGGAACTCGCCGGCGTCGACCCCGAACACACCGGCATCGAGGGCGTGAGCGGCGCCACGATGACGAGCCAGGCCGTGGCGCGAGGAATCGTCCTCGCCGCGCGGTCCCGTCGCGACGCGACCGCGGCGGCCGGGCAGCGATCCTGGCTCGGCACGATCACGCGCGACCTCGACGGCCCGCGGCTCGGCGCCCTCGCCGTGATCGCGGCGGGGATCGTCACGGCGTTCATGAGGGCTCGCGGCATGTGGTTCGGCCGGGTCGCCCTGCCGCTCACTGTGCTCGCGTATCTCGGATTCGGCGCCGGGGCCCTGCTGTCGCAGGCGCAACTCTGGGGCTGGGCCCAGGCGGGCGTGCCGCGCGGTGCTGTCGTGCTCGCCGCCCTCGCGGCCGCGGCGATCGTCCTGCCGGCGACGACTCGGAAAAACGTCTACTGCTCACATCTTTGCGCCCACGGCGCCGCACAGCAACTGCTCGTGCGGTTCGCGAAGCCCCGTCGCAGTCCGCCGGTATTCCTGCGGC
The DNA here is from genome assembly GCA_037129475.1 of Planctomycetia bacterium. Classification (GTDB taxonomy): domain Bacteria; phylum Planctomycetota; class Planctomycetia; order Pirellulales; family UBA1268; genus RGVT01. Next base: position 21,998 of record JBAXUY010000022.1, read on the forward strand.
CTTGGCTCGCCGCGCTGCCCTGGGCCCTGCTCGCGGTTGCGATCCTTACGTCCGTGCTTCACCTGCCGCTCAATCTCGTCGATCTCGAACCGTTCGATGCCTACCTGCCCACGGTCGCCGGCGCCGCCGCTCTCGCGATTTTCGCCGTAAGCCTCCTCGCGAGCGCGTTCTCTCCGATGGCCTACTGCCGCCACGCCTGCCCCACGGGCGCCCTGCTCGATCACCTCCGCCTCAACAGCCGCTCCGACCGGTTCACGTGGCGCGACGGCGTCCTGCTCGTTTGCCTCGCCGCCGCCGCCGTCGCCCACTGGTGGCCCCGATGACTATCAGTGCCTGGCACCGAATCTGGGGTATCTGCATCGTTGCGATTGCCCAGTTTGCCCAGATTCGGTGCCAGGCACCGATTTTGGAGGCGGCGGATCTGGCCACGTTTGCCGGGCCGGCGATGGGCACGACCTACCGCGTAACACTAGCCCGCGACGTGGCGGGAATGTCGCTTAGCGAGGTGCACCGTGAGGTGGAGGAAGTGCTCGCGCGGCTCGACCGGGCCTTGAGCACCTGGCGCGATGACTCCGACGCCAGCCGGTTTAACCGAGCCTGCCCCGGCGAGTGGGTAACCGTCGCTTCGGACCTCGTCGCTATCGTGTCGATCGCCCGCCGCGTCCACGACGACACCGGAGGTGCGTTCGACATCACAGCGGGTGTGGGGCGCACCGGGGGCATGCGGGATTTCGAGATACGGCCAGCGCCGCCAGCGCTGCACAAAACCCGAGCCGGCGTCGTGCTCGACCTCGGGGGCATCGGGCCAGGCTATGCCGTTGATCGCGTCGGCGAGGAGCTCGTCGCCCTCGGCTCGACAGCGCACCTCGTGGAACTCGGTGGTGAGGTGCGGGCCTGGGGCACGCGTGCCGACGGAAGCCCTTGGAGGGTCGCAGAGCGTGGCTCCAGAACGGTGCTCAATCTGGCCGACGGCGAAGCCGTGGCCACGAGCACGGCCCGCCCCGGCAAATCGCCTATCGATCCCCGAACGGGCCGCACCGTTGAGGCCTGCGCCTTGAGCGTGACGGTGCGGGCTGCCACGTGCGCCGAAGCCGATGCCCGCGCCGTCGCGAAACTCGTCCTCGAGGCGACCCATCCAGCGGCGGGGCGCAATCACGAAGAATAACGACGTATTTCCGCAGACTTCCCTTTCGCAAGCTCGGCTAGGATAAGAATAGTGGTTCGAATCCACCTGTCAGGCCTTCGAGGTGAACACCATGCGTGGTGGCCGATTCGGTGATCCTGCTTCAGGACGACTTGCTCGGCGGCAGTTCTTGCGGGCCGGGGCGACGGTGATCGCCCTGCCGGCGCTCGAGGCTTTTGGATCGCCCGCGGCGGCCGCACAGGGCGCACGGAACTTCGTCGCCGTCGGCACCTACCTCGGCTGGCACCAAAATGCCTTCTTTCCCAAGCAGGCAGGCCGCGATTACGAACTGTCCCCCACGCTCGCCCCGCTCGCCGACCTCCGCGACCAGTTCACCGTGTTCTCCGGGCTCGACCACCGGGCTCCCAACGGCCACAACGCCTGGAACAACTTTCTCTGCGGCATGAATCCCGGCAGCTGGTCACTCGACCAGAGGATCGCCGACGTGATCGGACAGCAGACCCGCTACCCATCGATCGAACTCACGGCCGGGTCGGGCGAAGGCCCGCAGGCGATGAGCTTCACGAAGCAGGGCGTCGGCCTGCCGCAGATCGACCGGCCGAGCGTGCTTTACAAGCGGCTGTTCGCGTCGGAGGCCGACCGAGCTCGCACCGAATACCTGCTCGCAAGCGGCGAAAGCTCGCTCGACATGGTGCTCGACGATGCCAACCGGCTCCAGCGGTCGCTCGGCCAACGTGACCGCGCGAAGCTCGACGAGTATTTCGAGTCGCTGCGCGCGGTGGAGAAGCGAATGGAGCGACAACTCGCCGCCCTCGACGAGCCCGCCGCCACCACGACCTACAAACTGCCCGACTATGACCCGATCACGCCGAACCTCCAGATCGAAGCGGAGGGAATCCTCTATGACCTGTCGGCGCTCGCGATTGAAAGCGGGCAGACCCGGGTCATCACGATGTTCCTGCACGGGCTGGGGCAGGTGTTTTCGCTCGACGGCCGCCAGCTCGTGGCCGGCTACCACGGCCTCTCGCACCACGGCAACGACCCGGTGATGATCCGCGACCTCGTCGCGATCGAGACGGCACACATGCACTGCCTCGCCGGATTCCTCAAGCAGCTCAAAGCGAAGAAGGCGCCTGACGGAAAATCTTTGCTCGACGACACGATCGTGCTCGTGGGCACCGGCATGGGCGACGCGAGCCGCCACAGCAACGCCAATCTGCCCACGCTCGTCGCCGGTGGCGGCCTCAAGCACGGCAGCCACGTGGCGGTCGATCCAAAGCAGGCAGGCGCGCCGCTCTTGGGTGACCTCTACGTCACGATCATGCAACGCCTGGGCATCGAAACCGACCGGTTCTCGAACGCCTCGAAGAACATGAACGAGGTCCTCCTCTGATGCGGCAGCTCCTGCCCGTCATCGTGGTTCTGGCCGGCACGATCGCTGCCGCTCGGGCGAACGAGCCGGCCGCGTTGCCGCAGCCCGTGCGGGCGATCCTCGCGGGCAGGTGCCTCGACTGTCACACGGGCGACGCAGCCGAAGCCGGCGTCCGCCTCGACCGCGGCACCATCGACTGGGGGGATGCAACCCAGGTTGACCTCTGGCGCCGGGTCGTGGAGGTGATCGAAGACCGCCGGATGCCGCCGCCCGATGCGGAGCCGGCCACGCAGGCGGACCGCGAAGCGATCGTCGCATTCCTCGATCCCCCCATCCGCGCCCACACACCGTTCGGCGGCACGCCGCCGCGCCGGCTCAATCGCGACGAGTATGCGCGTACGATCCGGCAGCTCTGCAGCCTGCCGGCGTTCGCGCTACCGCTCGGATTTCCGCCCGACACGGAGCGGCACGGCTTCGATAACCTCGCCGAAGGGCTTGTGCTTTCGCCAGCCCATCTCGAAGCCTACGCCGCGGTCGCCCGCGACGTGGCCGACGAACTCTTCCCGCCGCCGCGACCGGCGGCGAAACCCGCCCGCTGGGAGGCAGGCCCACACGATCTTGCGCTCAGCTTCTCGGCCGCCACCATTCACGGGGATGCCCTGCGGCTCGCGTCGCGTAGCGTCGACATCATGCGGAGCTGCACCTGGCCGAGCCGGATCGAGATGAAGGATTCGGGCACCTACACGATCACAGTCGAAGCCTCACAGTTTCTCTCCCCCGAGGGGCACCGCTTCGAGGGACCGATGAAACTCGAAGTCTACGCCCGTCCCGTGTCGGCCACTGATCGGTCCCGGGTCTCGGCCTTCCGGCTGCTGCACACGGTCGAGGTCTCGTCCGAGTCGCCCGCGACCACCACATTCGACGGCGACCTCTACGAGGGCGACACGGTGCTCTTCCGCTGGGCGAACGCGGAAATGACGCACGAGTTCGAAGAACTTGCCGACCAGATGGAGGCTTGGTTTCGCGACGATCCGAGGTTTCTCGCCGCCTGGCAGCAGGCGGTATTCCCCTCGGGGAATCCCGGCCGAGCCGAGACGACCCGCCTGCGCGGACGCAATGGCTGGGACATCGTCTCCAAGCTTTGGGCCGACCCGGCGCTCGACCTGCGCGAGGCTGCGATGGACACAAAGACGACGAAGAATTTGGTCGAGATCTGGCGGTCCATGGCCAGCACAACCGCTCTCGCCGACGCCCTCTGCCACTTCTACCACGAGCGTGGGCCGGCGCTCGAGATTCATCGCGTTGCCATCGAGGGGCCATCGAAGTCCGTCGAGAGCCCGCGCGACAAGGCCCGGGAGGCCGCGCGGCGGGCGATCGTCGGCAACCGCAAGGACGGGCAGACCGATCTCGACGTCACCCGTGGCATGCTGACCTCGTTCCTTCCGAAGGCGTTTCGACGACCTGTGAGCGACGCCACGGTTGAGAGCTTCCTCGCCATCGCGACCCGGCATTGGGACGAGGGCCATTCGTTCGACGAGGGGATGCACCTCCTGCTCCGGAGCATCCTCGTCTCGCCTCGGTTCCTCTACCGGTGCATCGAGCCGGCCGACGCAGCCGGCAACCTCGACCAGTTCGACCTCGCGACGCGGCTGTCGTACTTCCTCACGCAGGCTCCACCCGACGCCACGCTCGTCGACCTGGCCACGCGCAACCGCATCGGCGAATCGTGGGTGCTCCGGCGCGAGGCGACGCGGCTGATGCCGAAGAGGCCGGCCGATCCCATGATCCGCAGCTTCGTCGGCCAGTGGCTCGACACGAAGTCGCTCGCAGGCATCATGCCCGACCCGAAGTTCCATTTCGACGACGAGGCCGTGAGCCTCGCCAGGCAGGAGACCGAGCGGTTCTTTACTGAGATTCTTGCCTCGAATCTGCCGATGACCACGTTCATCGACCCCGACTTCACGTTCTCCACGATCGCTTTCTGCCAGCGAAACTACGGCTTCACACCGGCGGTCGCGAAGGGGCGGGAAAAGAAACTGTCTCCAGAGGAATTGAAGCGGTTTCAACGGCTGACGATCGACCGCGGTGGCCGCTACGGCGGGCTCCTCGGCCAGGCGGCGATTCTCATGGCGACGGCCAACGGCGTCGACACGCAGCCGGTGATCCGCGGCGCCTGGGTCTTGGAAAACATTCTCGGCATGCCGTCGCCGCCGCCGCCGAAGAACGTGCCGGCACTCACGCCCGATACCCAGGGGGCAAAGACCCCGCGTGACCTGCTCGCCGCTCACACGCAGGAGTCGAGCTGCGCCCTCTGCCACGCGCGGATCGATCCCGTGGGCTTCGCGCTCGAGAACTACGACCCCGTGGGTCGCTGGCGCACGAAGTGGCCGGGCACCGACGCCCCAATCGACGCCTCCGGCACGCTGCCCGACGGCACGGCCGTGAAAGACCCGGTCGAGTTCAAGGCCTGGCTCGTGGCGAACATCGACCTCTTCTCCACGTGCCTCGCCGAGAAACTGATGACGTACGCGACGGGCCGCGTACCGAACTACGCCGAGAAGCGCGAGATCGAGCAGCTCGTTCGAGCAAACCGCGAGGCCGGCAAGGGTTTCCAGGACCTCGTCCTCGACCTCATCGACAGTCGCACGTTCCGGGCGCGGTAGCAGGATTCTTTCCGTGCATCGTCGCCTGCTCCTCCGGTATGTCGCCGCGTCCGCCGCGGCCGGCGTCACTACCGGTGGTGTCCGCGCTGGCGCGGAAGACGAGCCGGGCCGGATCGGGATCGGCCAGATCGGCGTCGGCCATTCGCACGCGGCGGGCAAGATGGAGGCGGTCCGATCGCTGCCGGGCACCTTCGAGATCGTCGGCGTCGCAGAATCGGATGCGGCGCTCCGGGCCGCTGCGGAGGGCAGCCCGGCCTACGCCGGTCTCCGCTGGCTCGACGAAGCGGCATTGCTCAGTAGTGCGGACGTGCGCGTGGTGGCGATCGAAACGCGGATGCGCGATGCCTGCGCCGCAGCGGCCCGCGCCATCCGGGCCGGAAAGCACGTCCACCTCGACAAGCCCGGCGGCTTCGAGCACGCGGAGTTCCGGGGCATGCGGCTCGACGCCGAACGTCGCGGCCTCACGGTGCAGATGGGCTACATGCTCCGCTACAACCCCGCGTTTGAGCTGCTCTTCCGCGCCGCCCGCGAAGGCTGGTTCGGCCAAATCACCGAGGTGGACTGCATGATGGGCAAGCTTGCCGCGGCCGGGACGCGGCGCGAGATGCAGGACTATCCCGGCGGCGGCATGTTCGAACTCGCCTGCCACCTCGTCGACGCCGTGGTCACGATTCTCGGCCGGCCCGCCGAGGTGCACGCCTTCTCCACCCCGACCCGTGACGACGGCGTCAAGGACAACCAGCTCGCGGTGCTCGTCTACCCGCTGGCCACGGCCACGATCCGCTGCAACCACGCGGACCCGTTCGGCGGCCCGCGCCGGTGCTTCACCCTCAGCGGCACGAAAGGGACGATCGAAATCCACCCACTCGAATCGGGGCGGGTGCGGCTGTTCCTCACGGAGCCGCGGGGGGGCTATGCCGCTGGCGAGCAGTCACTGACATTCCCCGTTCCGAAGAGCCGCTATGCCGCGGAGTTCGCCGACCTCGCGCGGGCGGTGCGCGGCGAGAAGAAACTCGCCTGGGACGCAGCCCACGACATCGCAGTCCACGAGGCCGCTCTCCGGGCGGGCGGTGCCTGGCGGTGAACCCCGTCACGGCTTCCTGGCATCGAGTCGCTTGAACTCCGGGACGCCCGGGTCTGATTCATTCGCCTCGATGGCCACGTCACCCGCATCGGGTACATCCGTTTCGCCGCGATCTCGTCTTCACGGCGTTCGGGCCAGCGACTCGAGATAGTCGAGCAGGGACGCGAATTCACGGACCGTGAAATTCCCCATCAGGCCCGTCGGCATCATCGACGTGGTGAGCCTGTGCCGCTCCTCGATCCGGGAGGTCGGGAGCACGAGTTCCTGTGCCGCCGCGTTGCGGATCCGCACCTCATCCGCCGCCTCGAGCGTTACGTAGCCCATCTGCTGCGTGCCGTCGTCGAGGACGAACACCTCGGTCACGAAACCTTGGGCAATCGTCTTGTCGGGGTGGAGGATCGCCTGGGCGAGTTCCGGACGCTTGTAGGTGCGCGCGATGCTGCCGAGGTAGGGGCCCTTCGGTGGCTGATCCTGCCGGACCGTATGGCAGGCGATGCACGTCGCGCTGCTGAACACGCGCTCTCCCGTCGTCTCGTCACCCTTCGCCGCGAGCACCGCGGCAAGTGCGGCCTCCGGTGCCAGGGTCGCGAGCTTGGGCGTGGTGTCTGCCACCCGGGTGATCTTGAGAGCCTTGGCGGTCTCGGCTGCGATGCGTCTCACAGCCTCGTCGCCGTCGTCGAGCGCGGCGAGAATCCGCTCCGCCGAGCCCGTGTGCTTGATCGCGGCCGCAGCCCGCAGGATCTGGATGCGCCGCTCCGGGCCCGATGCCCAGCCGACGTCGAGGTCCTCCGTGGCTGCTTCCCGCGCTTCGGGGCTGCCGACTTTTCGGCCGGCGACATGTAACAGCGCCGCATAGGCCCACCGGGAGGCCGGCATCGTCGACCCCGCAGTCGCCCCGAGGATCACGTGGTGTTGGTCGAGCTGCGGGGCGGCGACGAACACCGCCGCCGCATCATCGAGCCCTCCTCGGGCCTCCTGCGCGAGAGCCTGGTGGTCCTGCCGGGTTTTCTTCGTGTCTGCCGCAGCCGCCGCGGCATCATGCTCCGCGATGAGTTCCTCGAGCCGCACGAGGCCGTCGAGCGAAGCCGTCACGCCTTCAGCAGTGCCGGCCCGTGTGAGTGCCTTGATGGCCTGTGCCAGCGTCTGCGGGGATGCCCCGGCGGACCGTAGCGCCGTCAAGAGCACCGGCACGGCGGCGGGGGGAATCTCCTCGGCCTCGGCGAGCTGGGCCACAGCGGCGGGAACGACGTCGGGATCACGGGTCGCGGCCGCGATGATCCGGTCGATCGCATTGGCGGAGTGAATACGATTTCGGTGCATCTCACGGGCGAGAAAGGCCGTCTCCTCCGGCGTGGCCCGTTGCAGGGCCGCGTCGAGTGCGGCTGCGATGCGCGGCGTCTCGCTCCAGGGTTCGGGCTGGTAGTACGGGCCGCGGGTGTCAGGTCGCGTGCCCCACGAGTCGCCGCGCCACTCACCCTCGCGGAAATGGAGACGGCAGAGTGCCCCGAGAAGATCCTTGCGCAGGCCCGCATCCGTGGTCGCGCCGAGACGGTCGATGAGGCCGGAGACGACCGCGGGTGAGTGCATCATCGCGAGGCTGCGGAGGAGCGGCCCATGCGGCGCGGAGGATGCATCGAGGGCCGCGAGCGCGACGGTCGAGGCCTCGAGCGCCGCGAGGGCGCGGATCGCCGTATGCGACACGACGGGGTCAGAGGAGCCGACATGCGGGATGATCTCGGTGGCGGCGGCGGGGTCGCCGGCGGCGACGCTCGTCCGGAAGCGGTCGATGAGTGTGCGCTCGTCCGGGCGCGCTGCCGCGATGCTCCGTATCCACGATGCGTCGGCAGCCTGGCCTCGCCGGGCGAGTTCCCGCGCGGCCGCGAGCCGCCGGCGATGCCCGGCCGGGGAATCGGCCGCGAGCAGGGCAGTGAGTTGGTCGGCGGGGGCCCGGGCGAAGTCGGGCAGCGGCGCGGGCACATACCCCCTGGGACGCACGCAGACGATGAATCCCACATCCGGCCCGGCCCAGTTGAACGTCGCCCCCTTCCAACTCGCGCAGTAGACGCGGCTCATGGCGTCGACGTCCGCGTCGGTCGGCCGCGGCAACTCGATGAAGGGCCGCGGTGGTGCGACCTCCTCGAACGTCGCCCCCTTGGCGCGCAGGCTGTGGCGGTAGAGGCCGCCCGTGCCCCAGTCGGCCGTGAACGGGGCGTCGTTCCACTCGCCAAACCCCGGCTCGTCGATGTAGGTGGCGCCGCAGCCCGATCCGCCGCCGTAGTCGGCGAGCGGCTGGATGCATTCGTCGCGGAAGTTTTTGTAGAGCCGCGGGTAGCCGTGGTCATCGAGGCCGCTGAAGTGGTGGAGTCGCACGTTCCAGCCGCCGCCATCGTTGGTGTTGTCGCGGGCGAACAGTTCCATCCGCGGGCTGATCGCGACCTCGAGGATGTTTCGCGTGCCGCTGGAATACAGCTCGAGTCCTGTGCCGTCGGGCCGCACGCGGATCACACCGCCGCCGCGATGGGTGAGCCTCCGGCCGTCGGTGCCCGTCGCGTCCATGAAGCCGAAATCGCCGCCGGCGATGTAGAGCCAGCCGTCGATCCCGAGGCTGACGCCATTGGTGGTGTGGTCCGCGGGTCGCTTGTCGTAGCCGAACGCGAGGTCGCGCACGAGCACGCGTTCCTCGTCGGCCGTTCCGTCGCCGTCGGCGTCGATGTAGGCGCTCAGATGCGGCGGGTGCATCACGTAGAGCCGGTCGTGGTCCCAGACCAGGCCGCGGGGGGCGTCGACCTCGCAGAACACCTTCGTCTCGTCGGCCCGGCCGTCGCCGTCGGTGTCGCGGAGGCGGATGATGCGGCCACGGGCCGGGTTGCGGCCGAGCGAGCCGTTGCCGTCGCTGCTGACGTAGAGCGTGCCATCCGGGGCGGCCGCCACGAAGACGGGATAATTCACCAGCGGCGGCGCTGCGAAGACCGTCACGTCGAAGCCGTCGGGCACCCTGACCTCGGCGAGGATGGCACGTTCCTGCTCCGGTGTCAGTTGCGCGACCTGCGGCGGCGCGTTGCCGCGCTTCGCGTACGGGTCGTTCCCTGTTTCGGCTGCCGCAACGACGACCGCGCTCGCGAACAAGGCCGCGGCCAACACCGCGACCCCCGGCCGCGAAACGCCAGCCTGGTGGGACCTGGTTACCTGGGGCACCTGATCAAACTCCTTACCAAACTCAGATTAACCGACACGCCCGATGCAAATGCGCCAAGAATCTTCGCGTTTGCGTTGGCGGCGAGGCGGGGGTTTTCAGAGGCCCGTCCGCGACCTCATCGAGTGCCGCACGTGCCTCGCGCGGGAGCCCACCTCACGGCACCATCCACGCGAGCGGGCCTGATTGGAGCCACACGAGCAGGCCCATGAGCGCCGCGAGCGCGAGCGAGTGCGGGAAGACGCGGCGTAGGATCGCTCCCTCCTGCCGATGCGTGCCCGTGGCCGTGGCCGACACGACGATGCTCTGGGCGTCGATCATCTTGCCCATCACGCCGCCGGTGCTGTTGGCCGTGCAGATGAGGAGCGGATCGAGGCCGAGCTGCTCCGCCGTCACCCGCTGCAGGCTGCCGAACATCGCGTTGCTCGACGTGTCGGAGCCCGTGAGGGCGACGCCGAGCCAGCCGAGGATCGCCGCACAGAAGGGATAGAACGCACCCGACCAGGTGAGCGCGAGGCCGAGCGTGACGTCGGTGCCCGAGTAGCGGGTCACGAACGCGAGCGCGAGCATCGCCGCGATCGTGGCGAGTGAGGCGGCAAGCGCCGCGAGATTCGCCCACCAGATCCGCCAGGCCCGCCGCCAGGGAATGCCGAGCCGCGGCACGGCAAGCAGCGCGGCGGCCAGGATGCCCGTGCCTGCGGCCGAAAGCCAGTTGAGCCGATAGACCGCCCGCTCGATCTCGAGCGGCTCACGCGTGGCCGGCGGCACCTTCGCGACGCGGCCGTCGAGCCGCGGCACCGGAAACTCGGGCGCCACGACCCCGGCCGCGAGCGGGCCCGCCCGCCCTTCGAGCACGGCCTTCACGGCCGGCAGTCCCCAGAGAAACATCACGACCGAGAGCACGGCCCACGGCGCCCATGCCCAGGCCACGCGAGCAGCCGGATCGCGCGTGCTCGCATGGGCCCGCACACTCATGCTCCAGCCGTCACCATGCCGCCACGTCTGCCGTGGCTGCCAGATGCACAGGAACATTGCGAGCGCGACGAGGCTCACCACGCCTCCCACCACGTCGACGAGCGTCGCCCCCACGAAATTGGCCATCGCAAACTGCACCCCCGCGAACGACGCGCCGCACACGAGCACGGCCGGCCACACGCCCATGAGCCCCCGCCAGCCCGCCATGGCGACGACCATCCACGCCGGCACGAGGAGCGAGAAAACCGGCAATTGCCGGCCGGCCATCGCCGAGATCGCCTGCTCGTCGAGGCCGGTGACCTTCGCGAGCGTCACGATCGGCGTGCCCAGACCGCCGAACGCCACGGGCGCCGTGTTCGCCAGAAGCGCAAGACAGGCCGCCTCGAGTGCGGGAAAGCCCGCGCCCACGAGGAGCGCAGCCGAGATCGCCACCGGCGCACCGAATCCTGCCACGCCCTCGAGAAACGCCCCGAACGAAAACGCCACCAGGAGCGCCTGGAGCCGGTGGTCGGCCGTGAGCCCCATCACCGACCGCTTCATCACGTCGAGCGCCCCCGCCTCCACGGAGAGCCGGTAGAGGAACATCGCCGTCACGATGATCCAGCCGATCGGAAACAGTCCGAACGCCGCGCCGTAGATGGCTGCCGCCCCCGC
>JBAXUY010000220.1:0-3759 GCA_037129475.1 Planctomycetia bacterium
ATTGCTGACCGTAGCGACAAAGCTCCAGCTCTGTCGATTGCTGACCGTAGCGACAGAGCGCCAGCTCTGTCGATTTGACAGGCCTGGAGGCCTGTCGCTACACGGGGGCGACGGGCCGAGGCTCGCATCGGGGTCGCGATCTGTCCATAATGGTTGCCCCCCAAGGAGTTTTCATCGCATGACGACGCGAGCGGCAGGAGCGGCGGGATACATCACCGACGTCGCCTACATCCCGGGTTTTTATCCGCACATGGCGCCGGTGGCGCTCCGCTACGTCGCCTCGCTCAATCGCGTGGTCCCGCCATCTGCTGCCGCGGGCTTCCGCTACCTCGAGCTCGGCTGCGGGCTCGGCCGATCGTTCACGACGCTGGCCGCCGCCAATCCCGGTGGCGAGTTCATCGGCGTCGACGTCAATCCCGAGCACACGCGTTCGATCGAGCACGACCTCGCAGCCGGGCGGCTGACCAACGCCCGCGCGATCACCTCAGACTTCGCCAGCCTGCCTGCCGATCTGGGCGAATTCGACTTCATCACGCTCCACGGCGTGTTCAGTTGGGTGTCGGACGACGTGCGAAAGGACATCCTCACGATCGCCCGCGAGCGGCTCGCGCCCGGGGGGCTCCTGCTCGTGAGCTACAACGCGATGCCCGGATGGGCGCATCTGCAGCCGATCCGGGGCATCCTCCGGCAGTATGCGCAGCTGCGGCAGGGCGACAGCGTGCAGAAAGTCCGCGATGCGCTCGCCTACCTCGTCTTCATCCGCGATCGCCACGCCCGCTACTTCGACGACAATCCGAAGGCCGCGGCCTACGTCGATGGCCTGCTCAAGCAAGACATCCGCTATCTCGCCCACGAGTATCTCAACGAGCACTGGACGAGCTTTTATTTCAGCGAGGTGGCCGGGGCGTTTACCGGCGCCGGGCTCTCGTTCGTGGGCAGTCTGCCGGTGTTCACGAACTTCTGGGACCTGTGCGTGCGGCCTGAGTTCCAGGAACTCTTTCGCACCACGAGCGACCGGCTGGTGACGGAGGCCCACAAGGATTTCTGTGCGAACACCGCGTTTCGATGGGACATCTACGCCAAGCAGCCCCGGCTGATGGCCGACCCCACGGAGCGGCTCGGGCTGGTCGACGACCTGCACTTCCACCTCGCGAAGCCCGGAGTCACGCTGCCATACAAGGCGAATCTCGGCGTCGTGACCTCGACGGTGCAGGGGCCGGTCTACGAGCGGCTGCTGGGCGTGCTCGGGGCGCGCAGCATGCGGCTTTCCGAGATCGTCGCGGCCCCCGAGATGCGCGACACGCAGCCGACCGACACGATCCGGGCGGTCGATGCGGGCGTGGCGATGGGGCTCTTCGAGATCACGAACTCGTCGCTCGAGTCGGCGCCTGCCGCGGTCGAAGGCATGGTGTCGCTTTCGTCGCCGTTCAATCGGGCGCTCCTCGTGTCGGATGCCCTCGGCGGCCGGCCGGTGGCGCTGGCGAGCCAAAAGAGTGGCACAGGCCACACACTCGGCGATCTCGACGCCGCTGTGCTGCACGAGCTGGCCGAGCGCGGGCGCAGTGGTCTGGCCGAGCGCGTCGAGTCGCGACTCCTCGCCGCCGGCCGCTCGGTTCAGCAGGATGGCAAGCCGGTGGTGAATCCCGAGACGCGGCGTCAGCTGATCACCGACGCCTGCGATGCGTTCGCCACCAAGAGTCTGCCGCAGCTCGTGCGGCTGGGGATCGTGACGACGACGTAGCGGCTGGAAATCGGTGCCAGGCACCGTTTGCCGGTCGCCGCCGGCGACACGGCCCCGGCCGAAGGCCGGGGTCTCCAGACAATCGGTGCCTGGCACCGTTTTCCTACCCGGATCGACAGAGCTGGAGCTCCGTCGCTACGTGGAGTTCTGTCCCTACTTGCAGAGCATGAGGTTGTCGGCGAAGCCGCAGCTTTCCGGGCCGAGCGAGGCGTCGGCGGCGCGGAGATCGCTCTCGGCCCGCCAGAAGTCCTGCCGGGCGCCGATTTCGTAGATCTCGGCGTCGAACTTCGCCTGCTCGCGCAGCGTCACCCGCAGCACGTCGCTGCGGCCGAGCCGCAGCTGCTCCCGCTCCGCACGGGCCACGACCTTCGCCAGATCGAGCCGTTGAGCAGCCTGCTTGTGGAATTCATACGCTCGTTCGAGCGCGGAATACGTGTCCTGCACTTCGGCCCGCACCTGATCCTCGGCGAATTGCAGCTGCCGGTCGATCTGCACGAGCTGCGACTGCGTGGCGGCCACGCGGCCGCGGGCGTCGCGCCGCTGGGCCGGCATCTGAAACACGAGCGATGCCTCGAGCACCTGCCGGTCGAGGCCGAGCGGGCCGGAGAGGGCGCTCTTGCCGAAGCCGGCGTCCTGATTGCCCGCGATCTGCGCGTCGAGGCCTGGGAGCGTCTGGTTTTCGGCCAGTCGCCGTTCCACGAGCAGTTTCTCACGCTGGAGCGCGAGCCGCTGAAACTCCGGCCGCGCGGCGAGTGCCCGCGTGAGCGACTGCTGGAACACCACCGGGGTCGGTTGCACCGGCTCGGGCAGGGGCCGCATCCGGGGCCGGCCGGCGAGCAGTGGTTTGCCACCGGGGTCGCGGTAATACATCGAGAGTTCGATCGTGGCCTGCTGCACTCCCCGGTCGGCCTGCACGACCACGGCCTGCCGCAGGGCAATGTTTTGCTGGTTGTCGATCCGCTCGATGTTGGCCACGGCTCCGCGCTCCACGCGGAGGGCGATCTCCACGTCACGCTCCACGGCCAGATCGACGAGATAGTCGGCCGCGAGCCTCCGTTCGCCGCTGCCGGTCCAGTTCCAGTAGCTGCGGGCCGCGGCCCGCATGTAGTCGAGCCGGCTGCGCAGGATCACCGGCTCCGCCAGCGACACGTCGAGCTCGGCCTGGGCCCGTGTGGCCCGAGCCCGGTCAATGTCGCGGTTTTTGGCGAGCGGCATCGTGAGCCCGCCGCGGAATTCGCCGGCGTCGGCGGTGAGCCGCTGCAGGTTGTAGGTGGGGAAGTTGCCGTAGCCGGTGCGGTAGCCGCCGAACATGCTGATGCCGCCGTAGGGCAGGAGCTGCTGCGCGCCGAAGTCGGAGCGGTAGTTTTCGTACGTGCCTGGCGCGAGGGCGTTGCCGGCACCGGTCACGTTGGTGTCGAAGGCGCCCATCGCGCTCGTGAGCCGACCGCCGGCGATCCCGCGCTCGCGTTCCACGGCCTGAAGGAGCGGATAGTGGAGCATCACGCTCTGGAGCACCTCGCAGAGCGTGAGCGGCGCGTCGCGGTTGTCGGTGGCGGCGCCCGGGATCGGTGGTTCCGACGGTGAAAACAGCTTCGCGCCGCCGGGCACCTGCGGGAGCTCTTCCGAGGGCGTGGGCGCGTCGTCTTCGGGAATGTCGGGGAGACGTTCGAGCAGGTCGTCGGTCGTGAGCGCTTCGGGCTGGCCCGCCGGGGCAGGGAGCGTCTCGGCCGGCTCGATTTCCAGGAACGACAGCTGGGCGATGCTCGGTGGCGCTGCAGGGCCAGGTGAGGCGGCCTCGAGCGCGGTAAGGCTGCGGGCGGGGGTGAAGAGCCGCGGCTCGGCGGCGTGGGTCGTGGCGGCAAGGAGGAGCCACGTAGCGACAGGCCTCCAGGCCTGTCGGATGGACGTAGCGACAGGCCTCCAGGCCTGTCGGATGGACGTAGCGACAGGCCTCCAAGCCTGGCGGATGGACGTAGCGACAGGCCTCCAAGCCTGGCGGATGGACGTAGCGACAGGCC
>JBAXUY010000221.1:0-3665 GCA_037129475.1 Planctomycetia bacterium
ACGAAGGTCGGGCAGACGGCGGCGGAGACCGTCAACGTTTCGAAGCAGGCGCTGGTCGACAGCTTCACCCAGGCATGGAGCCAGGTGATCCTGCTCGCCCCGAAGGTGGTGGCGATGGCGGTGGTGCTCGTGGTGGGCTACGTCGTGGCCCGCTGGGTGGGCAGCGTGATCGCGGTGGTGAGCGAGAAGATCGGCCTGCAGACGGCCGCCGAGAAGAGCGGGCTCGCGAAGAGCATGAACGACGTCGGCATCCGCCGGCCGCTGCCCGCGATCGTGGGCGGACTGGTGTTCTGGCTCCTGATGTGCGTGTTCGTGATGGCGGCGTTCAACATCCTCGGTCTTCAGAGCATCTCCGATGCGATGGGCGAGGTGGTGAACTACATCCCGCGGCTGCTCGTGGCGACGGTGGTGGTGGTGATCGGCCTGTTGGCGGCGACGTTTCTCCGCGGCGTGGTGGCGACGAGTGCCGACCGCGTGGGCCTGACGTACGCCGAGTACCTGGCCGGCGGCTGCTACTGGGTGCTCTCGATCCTCACGTTCATCGCGGCCTTCAACCAGCTCGGCATCCAGTTTGCCCTGCTCGAGAAGCTGATTCTGATCGGGTCGGCCGGGCTGTCGGCCGGGTTCGCCCTCGCCTTCGGCCTCGGTGGCCGCGACGTGATGAGCGGCATCCTGTCCGGCTACTACGTGCGGCAGCGGCTCCAGGCCGGTGACACGGTGACCGTCGGCACGCTCGAGGGCACCGTCCGCGAAGTGGGCCCGGTCGCCACGGTGATCGAGACCCGTCAAAACGGGCTCGTCAGCCGGCACAGCGTGCCGAACGCCAAGATGCTGCAAGAGGCCGTCCGGTAGTCGATCCGTCCGGACGGGCGGGCCGTGCACGAAGTCTGCCGGCTCTGACATGCGATGCTTCCAAGGCGGGGAGCGTTGCGAAAAGCAAGCGGGCCCGCGGTGAAATCCACCGCGGGCCCGCCGCCTTGACACGGGGACCGTTTCCACGGCATACTCCGGTGATCGAGGGATTCCGCCGGTGCGGAATTTCCGTCTTTGAAAGGGAAGCTACTGACCTCGGTCGAATGACGTTGCGGCGGATCGCCGCGGTCGCCTTCGGGTGCCGCGTCGTGGGTCCGACGAAACGGCTTCGAGGTTGGAGCTTCCCTGATCTGTTCCCGGCCTCTGCCGGTGAGCACGTTCCGGGTTCAGCCGTCCTCAGGCTGTGGTTCGTCCCTGGTTTCCGTCTGCCGCCGCGCTCGTTCGGCTTCTGGGTCTTCAGGAGTCAACCATGGCGACAGTTTTAAGCCCGTTGTTTCGCGGTCTGGGCGGCCTCATGGCCGCAGCGGTGCTCTGCCTTACCGTATGGGCGTTGCCCGCGGCCCATGCCGGCATGGTCGGCGTGGACGGTCCCATCGGGTCGCAGGGCTTCACCGATTTCGGTGCGGCCGCAGCGAACACCGATGACATCAACGACGCGACCGCATTCTCGATCGGCACCATGGTGTCGACGGACGACAGCCACGGCTATTTCGCCGGATTGCCCAACCAGTTTTTCGGCACGGTCACGTTTTCGATCGCCGATCCCCTGAGCCTGCAATTCGGAACCCTGGAGTTCGGGCGGTTCGCTTCGACGAGCATCCGGCAGTTGTCGAACGATCCGCTCGTGGGGAGCCGCAGTTTCTTCGTGGAGGGCACCTTCACCAAGGGTACGTTCGGCGGTGCGCTCGTGCCGAACCCGGCGATCGCCAATTTCACGATCAGCTTCAATCAGACGGCCGGTGCGGGGACGTCGATCAGCGACAACGCGACGCTCGACTTTCCGATCCAGCCAGTGCCCGAGCCGGCGACGCTCGTGCTCGCGGTCGCGGGTCTGACGACGGTCGCGCTTCTTCGCCGCCATCGACGCTGACCACCACTGGGATCGCCTACCAGCGGGCCTCGACGCCGAGGTTCGCACCGTGGAGGAACAGCGTGCCGTTGTCGTTGATCCCCGTGCCGGCGGTCGACAGCGTGCTGAAGTCCCACTGGCTCGGGGCGAAGGCGGCGTTCGTGAGCCAGTACACGTTGTAGCCGGCGCGAAGGCCCCACACCTCGGTGAGCCGGTACACGAGCGTGGCGTTGAGGCTGCCGATGAAGCCGAGCCCCGTATCGGTGGAGCGGATCGCACCCCGCTCAGTGAGGCCGGTCACGGTGTCGTAGATCGGGGCTTGGCCCTGAGACGCCGCCGTGCCGCAGAGCGCCGTCTTCCACCAGCCCTCCACCGCCCAGCGGCACCATTCCCGCCGGCCCCGCATGCCGATCTGCGGGCCGAAGTAGTTGGTCGTCGTCTGCACCGCGTAGATGCTCGTCTCGGGCGGATCGCAGCAGGTTGCCGCGAGGGCCGACTGCTCGTTGAGGCCGGCCCACACGAAGCCGGCCAGCCAGTTGACGCAGTGGCAGCTCGGCTGGCAGTCGGTGCAGGCCAGCCGCGTCGGGCGGCGTTCCGGGCAGCAGCGGTAGCGGAAGAAGTTGACCTCCGCCATGTTCAGCGACGAGAGATAGGTGCCGCGCACCTGCTCGGCGTCGTTGAAGTTGCTCACCACCGTGCTCAAGTCGGTCGGCAATTGCAGGTTGCCGGGGCCCGTCACGAGGGCGTCGCCGAACATTCCGTAGATGCCCGTGTAGCCGATCTCCCAGCCCCAGGTGTCGGTGAGGAGGCGACCGAAGAATACCCGCGTGCCGGTGCCGATTCCGGGCTGCAGGTCCTGCATGGTCATCACGGGTTCGCCGAGATCGGTGAACACGAGCGGCCGGTTGCCGACCGCGTTGTTCCGCTGCAGGAACAGCACGTCGAAGATCGCGTAGGTGTCCCACGACGGGCAGCAACGATTGCCGCAGCAGCGACGCATCTCCCCGATGCACTCGTCGTCGACGGCGGCGTCATCCCGGAAGGTGGGAATCTGCGATCCCATGAATCCGGTCGGGGGCACGATCTCCTGCGCCTCGAGCCGGGCTGGAAGCGACGTACCGAGCCAGACCATGAAGGCGGTTGCCACGACCCCGAGACGTCGCTGCGTGACGGTTGTCGGAATATGCCCGCCCCGTGCCATCGGCAGCCCCCGTGTCGCTCTCACTGGAAAAACCCCTCCCCGTGGAAAAACCCGTTCCTGAGGATCAATCGGCACGACCGGACCCGGAGAGGGAGCGGTTTTTGCCGGTTCGGGCCCGCAGAGTTTCCCCAGTCCGCCAGCGTGAATCGCCCGTGCCGCATGGGTAAGATCGGGAACTTGTGGCAAGGGTTCCCCCCCAGGCCCAAGCCAGGTGAGACCTATCCATGCGTACCGTGTTTTCCAGACTGTTCGTCGATGCAGCGGTGTGGCCCCGCCGCCGGGAGCGCGTCGCCAGGAGGCACCGGCCCCGGCGGCCGTGTGCAGCGCCGCTCGGCGGTGAAACGCTCGAACCGCGGCTGACGCTCACGGCCACGGTGGGCACGCAGGGATTCGGCAACATCGGTGTCACGACGGTGAACACCGGCAACATCAACACCGCCACCGTGTTCACACTGAGCAACGTGCGGTCGACGGCGGCGCAGACCGGTTACTTCGTCGGCCTTCCCACGTTTTCGCCGGCCGGCGTCTGGTCGTTCACCACGACCGTCGGCACGAGCCTCAGCTTTTCGAATCCGGCGTTCG
>JBAXUY010000222.1:0-3661 GCA_037129475.1 Planctomycetia bacterium
CTCGTGATTCTCGGCCATCACTACCAGCAGGACGGCGTGATCGCCCACGCCGACTTCCAGGGGGACAGCTACCAACTCTCGAAGTCGGCTGCCGAGCGGGCCGGCTGCGAGGCGATCGTGTTCTGCGGCGTCCACTTCATGGCCGAGACGGCCGACATCCTCGCCAACCGCCCCGAGCAGGTGGCCGCCCGCGGGGGCCGCCGCGTCAGCGTCGTGCTCCCCGACATGGCCGCAGGCTGCTCGATGGCCGACATGGCCGCGATCGAGCAGGTGGAGGACGCCTGGGCCGATCTCGGCACGGTGATCGACACCAGCGACGTGACGCCGGTCACCTACATCAACTCGGCGGCCAGCCTCAAGGCGTTCTGTGGCCGCCATGGCGGGATCGTGTGCACGTCGAGCAACGCCCGGGCCGTGCTCGAATGGGCGTTCGCGAAGACGAAGCGGGTGCTGTTCTTCCCAGACCAGCACCTCGGGCGGAACACGGCCCGGACGATGGGCGTGGGGCTCGATGAGATGTGCGTGTGGAACCCTCACGATCCAACGCTCGGCGGCAACGACGCCGATCACCTGCAGAAGAGCCGCGTGATCCTCTGGCAGGGGCATTGCAGCGTGCACGCGATGTTCAAGCCGGAGCACGTCGACGCCATGCGGGCGAACCTGCCGGGCGTCAAGGTGCTCGTGCATCCCGAGTGCTCGATGGAGGTGGTCGACAAGGCCGACCTCGTCGGCTCCACGAGCTACATCCTGAAGCAGGTGGAGCAGGCCCCGCCCGGCACGATCTGGGCGATCGGCACGGAACTGCACCTCGTCAAGCGGCTCGAGCAGAACCACCCCGGGCAGACGATCCGGTTCCTGTCACCGGTCGTGTGCATGTGCGCGACGATGTACCGCATCGACCTCGCCCACCTCTGCTGGAGCCTCGAGCATCTCGAGCGGGGCAAGCCGGTGAACGTGATCAGGGTCGACGACGAGACGGCGAAATGGGCGCTCACCGCCCTCGAGCGGATGCTCGCGGTCCGATGACGCCGGCACGCGGGTCGTGGGCGCTCGTCAGCATGGCCGTCGTATCGGCCACGCTCGTCGGCCGTGCCGCACCGCCACCGGCGGATGCGCGGCGCGGCGAATTGATCGAGGCCGCGATGGCGAGCCAGGAAACACTCTGGCGCCAGATCGCCAGCGACGACCCGAGCCCTGCGCTTTCGTGTCGGGCGCTGTTCACCGCGGCCCTCGCGCTGTGCGAGAGCCGGCGGCATCCCGAGCGGCTCGACCGGCTCTTCGAACTCGGTGAGCGGATGCAGGATCGGGATCCTGTCAGCCCGACGTTCGGCAACCTCCGCTGGTACTGGCGCGATGCGGGTGTCACCGATCCGAATGCCGTGGAGTTCTGCAGTTTCGACATGCATCTCCTCTGGCGGCTGCATCGCGACTTCCTGCCGGCGCCCGCCCGGGACCGGCTCGATGCGATCATCGGCCGCGCGATCGACGGCTGCCTGCTGCACCGCGTGCCCGCTTCCTACACCAACATCGCGATTTTGAACGCGGGGAACCTGATCACGCTGGGAGAGTCGTGCGGTCGCGCGGATGCCGCCGAGGAGGGCTATCGCCGGCTCGAAGGACTGGCGGCCGACGTGTGGCAGTTCGGACTCCACGAGTACTGCAGCCCTCCCTACTACGCCGTCGACGTGCGGGGCTTGGCGGTGCTCGAGCGGTTTGCGGAACGCGACGCGGGCCAGCGCCTCGCCCGCGCCCTCCTGCAACTCGTCTGGACCGATATCGCCCTCAACTTCTTTCCGGCAGCCGAGCGGCTGGCCGGGCCGCACAGCCGCACGTACGACTACCCACGTGCGCTCGGCGGTCTCCAGCAGGATCTGCGCTGGGCGGGCTGGAGCGGTGTCCCCGTGGGCAAGGGGGCGGAGGTGCTCCACGTCGCGCAGGGCCGGTGGTCGCCACCCGAGCGGTTGCTCGACATGGCACGGACACGGTTTCCCCGGCTGGTCAGGCAGTCGTGGGGGCCGCGGGCAGTGGACTCGCGCACGCACTGGCTGCTCGCCGACGTCACACTCGGCTGCTCCGGGGCGCTCTACGGCCCGCACGACTGCCCACTCACGTTCGACCTGCCCGGCCGGCCCGGGACGGTCCGTGGATACGTTCTTCCCGACGGCCGCGAGGATCCGTACGGCCAGAAGAAATTCGGCACCGGCAGCGCGCGGCATCAGAAGGCACTGCACCTCGAGCCGTTCTGGGCGGGTGCCCAGCGCGAGGCCGATGCACTCGGGCTCGTGGTCTATCGCGACGACGAACTCCGCAGACCCGAGACGATCAATCTCCAGAGCCACTTCGTGGTGCCGCGCGACGTCGACGGCATCTGGCTGCGCGGCCGGCAGGTCGATCTGCCCCGCGCGACCGAAGACGCTCCGACACGGATTCCGGTCGCGATCGGCGATCCGCTCGTCCTCCGCAAGGGTTCGGCCGCCGTCGGACTGCGGGTTGTCTGGGCGCGGGCCCAGGACGGCGCACCGGCAGATGTGGCCCTCGCGGACGACGGCAACGGCCTGGGCGCACTGAGGCTCACCGTGGAGCATCGTCGGAGTGAGGCGACCTGCAGCGCGGGCGCGGCGTTCTGGGTGCGGGTGGGCGGAGGACTCGGCAGCGACGAGGCGTTCAACGCGTGGAGGACCGCGTTCGAGCAGGCCACGCCGGTGAGCGTCGAGGCATCGCCTGATCGCATGCGCCTGTCGGTGCCGGGGCTCGCCGGCGCGGTGGCGATCGCCGCAGAGGCGCCGTTTTCACGAACGAGCCCCGTGCGCCTCGATCCCGCCCCGAGCCGTGCGGTGCTGGAACTCGACGGCACGGATATCGGTCGCGAGGTGCTCGACCGCGTCGAACCGTGCGCGTCGTTCGCCGCAGCGCTGGCACCTCAGCGCCTGGTCGACATCCCACCGAACGGCGCGGTGCGGATCGAGGCGGAAACGGGCTTTGTCCTGCCGCGGATGGCGGTCGACGACGACGGCCGCGGGACGCGGTTCATCTGGCAGCCGGAGGTGCAGCCGCCGGTCGCGGCGTCGGGCAGTGCGTCGTGGCGACTCAGCGTTTCCGTCGCGGGGCGATACTGGCTCTGGGGCCGGGCGCTCGCGCCTGACGGGAAGCACGACTCGTTTTCGCTGGTCGTCGAGGACGCCGAAGGCGTGACGATCGTGGAAGGCCCGTGGCACCTCCCCCGGTCGGCCGACTGGCGATGGGCGGCCGCCACGATCGGCGACTCGCGCGGGCCAACGCCGCTCGATCTTCCCGTCGGCGAGGTGCGGATCACCGTGCTCCCGCGCGAAGCAGGCACGCGGCTCGACGCCCTCTGGATCACGCCGGATCCCGCCGCCCGGCCATAGGCGTAACCGGCTCGGGGTTGCCCCGTACCGTCTCGCCGGACGTTCGCTGCGGGCTGGCTGTCGCGCCGGCTCCGCCGTCCCGGCGTCGGCTCCGGCTTACGGTCGCCGGGCAAAGCCCGGCTCCCACGCCTTCGGCGTCAGGGCCGGAGGCCCGGGTGAGCACCAGCGGGCGGAGGCCCGCCAAGCGAACAGCGGCACGATGCCGGGTGTTCGCGTGAAGATGGGGAGCCCGAAGCCTCCTCCGTAGCGACAGAGCTCCAGCTCTGTCGATCGAC
>JBAXUY010000223.1:0-3522 GCA_037129475.1 Planctomycetia bacterium
GTCGTGTTTGCCGACGCAGCGTGGGGTGTGGCCGCAGGGGTCGTGTGGGCCTGGATCATGGCCGCCGCCATGCTCGCGTCGGCCCTGCTCACGCCGTTTCTCTCGGCACGCGCCGACCGCACGCATGGCCACAAACGCTGGCTCATGATCAGCACCGCGGTCGGCAGCGGGGCCTGCCTCCTGCTCGCGGCCGTGCCACCCACCGCCCGGCTCGCCGTCGCCGCTGCGATCGTGCTCGCAGCCGTGGGGTTCGACATGGCCCAGGTCTTCACCGGCAGCCTCCTGCCGCGGATCGCCCAGGGGTCGGCGGCCGACCGGCTCTCCGCGGCTGGATTCGGAGCCGGCTATCTCGGCGGCGCGATCGCCCTGATCCTGGCCACCGCACTCGTCGCCGGCCGCGAGTCGCTCGGGCTCTCGGCCCCCGACGCCCTGCGCGCCTCGTTCGTGGTGATGGGCTCCTGGTGGCTGCTGTTCTCACTTCCGGCCGCGTTCACGCCGATGGGCGACGGCCGCTCGGCCGACCATGCGGCCACGTCGGCCGGGGAGTTGCTCGGCTTCGCACGATCGCTCGCCGGGGGCGGGGCTGGCGGCCTCGGCCGCACGCTGCTCGGGGCCGTCCTCGTGCTCGGGGCCGTGCAGACGGCGATCGCGCAGTTTTCGAGCCTCGCCCTCGAGCAGTTTCATCTCGAGTCGGCGGCACTCGTGCGGCTCGTACTCCTCGTGCAGTTCGTGGCCCTGCCCGGGGCCATCTTCATCGGCTGGCTCTCCACGCGGTGGAGCAGGGCAGGATCGCTCAGAGTGTGCCTCGCCGGCTGGCTCGCCGTAGTCGTGCTCGCAGCGTTCGTCGCGACTCCCGGGCAGCTGACGGCGCTCGCCGTGCTCCTCGCGCTCGTGCTCGGCGGCGTGCAGAGCGTGGTGCGGGCCACGATCGCGGCGCTCGCGCCCCAAGGGCGGTTCGGAGCGACGTTCGGCCTCTTGCAGGTGGGCACGAAGCTTGCGGGCTTCGCGGCGAGCCTGCTCTTCGGCGCGGCGTATGCGGCCACTGGTGATTCACGGGCCGGCCTCATCGTGCTCTTCGCGCAACTGGCGGCCGGCTGGTGGGTGCTGGGCCGGTAGCGACGAATTCGTAGCGACAGGCCTCCAGGCCTGTCGGTGGACAGAGCTGGAGTACATCATCGACAGAGCTGGAGCTCCGTCGCTACGTGATTGACAGAGCTGGAGCTCCGTCGCTACACCAGGCCGAGGACGTCGCGCATCGAGTAGAGGCCGACGGGCTTGCCGATAAGAAACGCGGCGGCGGCGAGCGCGCCCTTCGCGTAGCAGTCGCGGTTCGTCGCCCGCACGTTCACCGACAGCGACTCGCCCTCGAGGCCGAAGAGGATCGTGTGCTCGCCCGGATTGTCGCCGGCCCGCACGGCGTGATACCCGATCTCGTCGGCGGGGCGGGCCCCGGGACGGCCTTCGCGGCCGTGCGTTGCCTTCGTCTGCCCCATCACGCCCTGCACGATTTCGCCAAACTTCAGTGCCGTGCCGCTGGGCGAGTCTTCCTTGTGGCGGTGATGGACCTCGAGGATCTCCACGTCGGCCCGGCTGCCGACACGCTTCAGGAGCGCTCCGGCCCGGCCCACGAGATCCATCGCGATGTTCACCGCCAGGCTCATGCTCGGCGACTGGAGCACCGCGATCTGCTTCGCGGCCGCCGCAAGGGCCTCACGGGCCGGAGCGTCGAGGCCCGTCGTCGCCACCACGAGCGGCACCTTCTTCTGCACGCAGGTGGCGATGATGCCGGGCACCGCCTCCGGCAGCGAAAAGTCGATGACGACGTCGGCCGGGCACGCCCAGGCGTCGCTCACCACGACGCCCGCAGGCGACAGGCCGGCGAGCGTGCCCGCATCGACGCCCGCCTTCGGATGCCCGCTCCGCTCGATCGCGCCGACGAGTTGCCACGGCGTGGTGTCGCCCGCAGCACAGCCGATCACGCGCTGCCCCATCCGGCCGGCGGCACCGTGCACGACGAGTTTGAGAGGGGAGGGCATCGCCGAAATTGTGCCCGAGTGGGTGCAGATTGGCAATCTGCACGTATCCCGTCTGCAGAGTACCACTCTGCAGCTACATACCCAGCACCCCGCCCTGTAGGTGCAGATTGTTCAATCTGCACGTATCCCGTCTGCAGAGTACCACTCTGCAGCTCCATTTCCGAGCACCTCACCCGTACAGTTCGATCGCCTGCACGATCTCGTCGAGGCGGTTGCCCACGCTCACCGAGCGGTTTGCGAAGCTCGCCCGACTCACGCCGCGGCTGCCGAGCACCTCGTTGAAGA
Source organism: Planctomycetia bacterium (assembly GCA_037129475.1). Classification (GTDB taxonomy): domain Bacteria; phylum Planctomycetota; class Planctomycetia; order Pirellulales; family UBA1268; genus RGVT01. Next base: position 2,322 of record JBAXUY010000223.1, read on the forward strand.
GCTTTTGATCGGTCGTGTGGTAGGCGACGGTCGCCGTGGGATCCTTGAGCTGGTGGCCGGTGAGGATGCACACCACGCGCTCGTCGCGGCCGATCACGCCCTCCGCCACGAGCTGCTTCGCCCCGGCCACGCTCGCGGCGCTCGCCGGCTCGCATCCGAACCCACCGGCGCCCACCTGCGCCTTGGCGTCGAGAATCTCCTGCTCGCTCACCTCGCGCACCACGCCGTCGCACACCTCGAGCGCCCGCAGGCACTTGTTGAGGTTGACCGGGCGGTTGATCTCGATGGCGCTGGCGATCGTGTCGGCCCGCTTCTTGTCGCGGTCGAGCTCGTCGTAGTAGTGGCAGGCGGGCGAAAGGTCGGCCCGGCCGCCTTCCCAGCGCAGCCCGCGCTTGTGGAAAAGCTCGTAGAGCGTGTTGGCGCCGGCGGCGTTGATCACGGCCAGGCGCGGCACGCGGTCGATGAGGCCGATCTTTCGCAGCTCGGCGAACGCCTTGCCGAACGCGCTCGAATTGCCGAGGTTGCCGCCGGGCACCACGATCCAGTCGGGCACCTCCCAGCCGAGCGACTCGAGCACGCGAAACATGATCGACTTCTGCCCTTCGAGGCGGAAGGGATTCACGCTGTTCACGAGATAGATCCCGAGCTTGCCCGACACTTCCTTGACGCGGGCCATCGCGTCGTCGAAGTCGCCGGCGATCTGGATCGTGAGGGCGCCGTAGTCGAGGGCCTGTGAGAGCTTGCCGTAGGAGATCTTGCCGGAGCCGATGAAGATGATGCCGCGCATCATCCGCGTGACGGCACAGTAGACGGCGAGCGACGCGCTCGTGTTGCCCGTGGACGCACAGGCGGCCCGCCGGGCCCCGATCATCCGGGCGTGCGTGAACGCCGCCGACATCCCGTTGTCTTTGAACGAGCCCGACGGATTCAACCCCTCGTATTGAAGATGGAGCCGGCCGGGCTTCATTCCCACGAACCCGCCCACGCCGTCCGACACGGAGAGCAGCGTCTGCCCCTCGCCGATCGTGACCACGCTCTCGCGCGGGGCGAACGGAAACAGTTCGTGAAACCGCCACACGCCGGAGTAGGCGAGCGGATCGCTGCGGCGCATCCACTTGCGCTCGAAGACTTCGAACGACGTGGGCGGCCGGAGCCGGTCCCAGTCGTACGTCACGTCGAGCAGGTTGCCGCACGACGGGCA
>JBAXUY010000224.1:0-3466 GCA_037129475.1 Planctomycetia bacterium
AAGCTCCCGTACTCGTTCTTGTAGTTCATGATCGCCATGTGGAGCATGTCGATCTCCGCCTTGATCGCGGCGTTGCGGGCCTTCGTGAGCGATTGCATCACCACCGGCGTGATGATCGCGGCCAAGAGGCCGATGATGCCGATCACGACGAGGAGTTCGACGAGGGTGAAGGCGCGGGGGGAGGCAGGGCGGATTCGACAGGCCTGGAGGCCTGTCGCTACGGGGGAAACGGGGGCACCCTCACCCTGGCCCTCTCCCGGAGGGAGAGGGGGGGAGCAGGAACGGCATGATGAGCTTGCGTTCATGAGAGATCCTGGATGAGTTTGATGAGCGGGAGAAAGAGGGCGATCACGATGAAGCCCACCGCGCCGCCGAGGAAGATGATGAGCAAGGGCTCCATCAGGCTCGTGAGGCTCTCCGTGAGTACGGCCACCTCCTCGTCGTAGGTGTCGGCCACCTTGTAAAGCATCGTGTCGAGTTCGCCCGACTCCTCGCCCACGTCCACCATGTTGATCACGAGATCGTCCACCACCGGCTTCTTGTATTTCGTGAGATAGAGCAAGGCGCCGATGCCCGGGCAGAGCGCCGTCCAGAAGAGCCAGGCCACGAAATTGAACGGCGGTACCGAATACTCCTTGAGCGGCTTCGCGATCGCGTTGCCATCCCGAATCGAGTCGCTCACCTTCTGGAAGAGCTTCTCGAACATCATGTTGCCCGAGGTCTCCTTCGTGATGTTGAGGGCCTCGAGAATCGGCACGCCGCTCGCCAGCAGCGTGCCCAGCGTGCGGGTGGATCGCGACATGATGTTTTTCTCGACCAACTGCCCGAAGATCGGCATCTTGAGCGTGAACAAGTCCCACCCGAACCGGCCATACGGGATCAGGCAGATGCCCTTGATGATCAGCCGGATGCCGAAGGGAATCGCCGGAATCAGATACCAATAGTTGGCAATCCAGTTGGAGACGTCGATCAGGAACTGCGTCATCGGCGGCAGCGTGCTGCCGAAGTCGTCGAAGATCTTTTTGAACTGCGGCACGATCTTCAGCATGATGAACGTGAGGATGCCCACCGCCACGCTCACCACGACGATCGGATAGACCATCGCCCCCTTCACCTTGCGGCGCAGCGACTGGGCCCGCTCCATGAACTCCGACAGACGGCGCAAGATCACTTCGAGCGCACCGCCCGCCTCGCCCGCGCGGATCATGTTGCAATAGAGGCGGTCGAAACACTTGGGGCTCTTCGACATCGCCTCCGAGAGGGTGGTGCCGCCCTCGATCTCGTCGCACACGTCCAGGAGCGAGTTTTTGAGGCGGCCCGGCTTCTGCATGTCGGCCAGGATCTTGAGGCTGCGCAGAATCGGCAGGCCGGCGTCTTGCAGGATCGAGAGCTGCCGCGTGAACAGCGTGAGGTCTTTTGTCTTCACGCCGCCGATCACGAACGAGCGGCCCGGCTTCTTCTTGCTGGCAGCGGCGGCGGCGCCCTTGGCCTTGCCCGCCTTGAGCTTCGTGACCATGTAGCCCATGGCACGGATCGTGGCCTGGGCCTCGGCCTCCGAGGGCGCTTCGACCGTGTCGCGAATTTCTTTGCCGGTGGCGGCGTCGATGGCTTCGAAGATGAAGGTGGGCATGGTTATTTCTGCAGATTACCAATCTGCAGCTACAAAAGGCGCGGTGTACGAGGGGCGGTGTGCAGTTGTTGTGTAGCGACAGGCCTCCAGGCCTGTCGAAACGGATGTTCGGTTGTTTAGGCTTCGAGGATGGTTTCGCGGATGACTTCGTCGGCGGTCGTGAGGCCTTCAAAAATCCCCTCCATGCCCGAGTCGCGCAGCGTCACCATGCCGTTCTTGCGGGCGGCGTTGCGGAGTTCTTCGGTGGAGGCGTTGCGCATGATCATTTCGCGGAGCTCGTCGGTCATGATCAGGAGTTCGTAGAGGCCGAGGCGGCCCTTGTAGCCGGTGCGGTTGCACTTCTCGCAGCCCTTGCCGCGATAAAACTTCTTCCCGAACACCTCGTCGCTCGTGAGCTCGAGGTCGGCCAGCACGTCGGGGCCGGGGATGATCTCCTCCTTGCAGCCGGTGCAGATCCGGCGAACCAGCCGCTGGGCCAGAATCGCCTCCACCGTGGCCGTGATCAGAAACGGCGGCACGCCCATGTCGCGAAGCCGCGTGACCGTGGACGGGGAGTCGTTCGTATGGAGCGTGGAAAACACCATGTGGCCGGTGAGCGAGGCCTGCACGGCGATCTCGGCTGTTTCGGTGTCGCGGATCTCGCCCACCAGGATGCGGTCGGGATCCTGACGGAGGATGGCGCGGAGGATCGCTGCGAACGTGTTGCCGAGCTCATTGTCGATCGGCACCTGCACGATGCCGTCGATGTCGTATTCGATCGGGTCTTCGGTGGTGATCAGCTTGTCTTCCACGTCGTTGAGCTCGGAGAGGGCCGAGTAGAGCGTGGTGGTCTTGCCGGAGCCGGTGGGGCCCGTGACGAGGATGATGCCATTGGGCCGCTTCATCACGTCGCGGAACTTGCGCTTGATCTCCTCGTCCATGCCGAGCTTGTCGAGCGAGAGCGACACCACGCCGCGGTCGAGCACCCGCATCACCACGCTCTCGCCGAAGAGTGTGGGCAGGACGGAGACGCGGAGATCGACGGGATGGCCGCCCACGTTGAGCTCGATGCGGCCGTCTTGCGGCAGACGACGCTCGGCGATGTCGAGATTGGCCATCACCTTGATGCGGGTGGTGATCGCGAAGGCCAGGTGCTTGGGCGGCGGCACCATCTCCTGAAGCACGCCGTCGGCCTTGAGACGGATGCGGAACTCGTGCTCGAAGGGCTCGAAGTGGATGTCGCTCGCGCCGTCGCGGATCGCGAGCAGGAGCACCATGTTCAAGAGTTTGCGCACAGGCGCGCTCTCCGCCAGGGCCTCGGCGCCGGTGAGGTCGGTCGGCCCTTCCTTGCCGAGGGCCGCCGCCTGGGCGGCCAGCTCGGTGTCGTGCTCGAGATCGTCGACGAGCGACTCCACGCTCTCGGTGTCGGCCGAATAAAACTTCTCGATCGTCTTCTGGATCTCGGGCTCCGTGGCCACCACGATGTGGATGTCGTAGCCGAGGAAGGTGCGGAGCTCGTCGGCGATCTGCATCTTCTGCGGGTCGGCCGAGGCGACGGTGAGCTTGTCGCCCTCGAGCGAGAGCGGAATCACGCGATACATCTGGGCCATCGGCTCGTTCACGAGATGGAGCACGTCGGGCTTGATCTCGCGGTCGTAGAGCGTGACGAACGTGGTGTTCCACTGCTCGGCCAGGGCCTCGCCGAGCTGCTCGTCGGTGAAGAAGCCGAGCGACACGCCCACGCGGCCGATCAGCTCGCCGCCGCGCGAGGCCTGCTCTTCGAGCATGGTTTCGAGCTGGGCCTCGTCGATGAGACCGAGGTCGATGAGGATTTGACCGAGCTTTTTGAGGGCCATG
>JBAXUY010000225.1:0-3450 GCA_037129475.1 Planctomycetia bacterium
GCCCGGGATCCGCTGTCGAGCGCGGCGGTCGCACCAGCCTGCTGGTCGAGCCGCAGACCGCCCTCCTGCGTGTCGGGCCCGTGGCAGGCCACGCACCGCTTCGCGAGCAACGGCTGGATGTCGCGGGAAAAATCGACTCGCTCAGCCGCCGCAGCCGTGGCCGACGCGACACACGCCAGCATCAGGCCGTGGGCGCACGCTCCGCACAGAACATCTCGAAGCTGCCGTGTGGCGGCGCGGGGACCCATGAAAATCCCTTCACAATTCAGCGGATGCGTGTATTCTAAACGCCGTTAAGTAAGTGTCAAATTTTGCAGGGCTCTGTCATGCTCATCACTCCGTATCACCGAGCGGTCGTCCTCTCGGCGATCTGCCTCGTAACGCTCTCCGTCCCAATCACAGAAGCCGCCCCACCCATGACCGCATCGGTTCGTCCACCCGTGGCCCGTGCCTTCGGTTCCCTCCCCGACGGCAAGCCCGTGTCGCTCTACACGCTCGAGATGCCCGGTGGCTGGCGGGCCGAGATCACCGACTACGGCGCGATCCTCACGAGCTTTCATATGCCGGCTCGAAACGGCTCGCCGACGGACGTCGTCCTCGGGTTCGACACGCTCGACGGGTATCTCGGCACGCATCCCTACTTCGGCGTTACCTGCGGCCGCGTGGCCAACCGGATCGCCGGCGGCACGTTCGAGCTCGACGGCAAGCAGTACACGCTCGCGAAGAACAATGGCGCGAATCATCTCCACGGCGGCCTCGTCGGCTTCGACAAAAAGCTCTGGAAGGCGACGCCCCGGCTTTCCGAGCGCGGCCCGGCGGTCGAGTTCGAGGTCGTTTCATCCGCCGGCGACGAGGGCTACCCCGGCACGCTCACCGCCCGCGTCGTCTACACGCTTACCCCCGATGGCGAGCTGTGGGTCGAGATGTCGGCCACGACCGACGCCCCGACGATCGTCAACATGGCGCACCACTCCTACTGGAATCTCGCCGGACAGGCCTCGGGCGCGATTCGCGGCCACGAACTCACCGTCGCCGCCGACTCATATCTTCCGGTCGATGCGGGAGGCATTCCGACGGGGAAATTTGCAGCCGTCGCCGGCACGCCGTTCGATCTCCGGCCCGAGCGGGCTGGGGCCGCCACGCTCGGCGCGACGATCGACGGGCTGCCGGGAAGCGCCGACGGAAAAAACCCGGGCGGCATCGACCACAACTACGTGGTGCGCGGCTGGAAGTCGGACGGCAGCCTCCGGTCGGTGGCCGTGCTCCGTGATCCGGCGAGCGGCCGCACGCTCGAGATTCTTTCCGACCAGCCCGGCATCCAGATCTATACAGCCAACTACCTCGACGGCAGCGTGAAGGGCAAAGGCGGCGTGGCCTACGGGAAGCAGGCGGCGGTCTGCCTCGAAACCCAGAAGTACCCCGACAGCATCCACCACCCCGACTGGCCCTCCACCCGGCTCGACCCGGGCCAGACCTCCAGGCACACGATGGTGCACCGGTTCGGCACACGGTGAGCGGCCTCCCATGAAGCAGACCGACAACCGCGTTGAATCGACGCTCCTGCGCCGGATCAACGAGCGGCGACTCCTGGAGGCGATCCAGCGGCATGGACCCTCGTCTCGCGCGGCGCTCACGCGCGTCTCGGGCCTCACCGCCCCGACCGTGTCGAAGGCCGTCGATTCGCTCCTCAAGCGCGGCCTCGTCGAGGAGCTCGATCCGGCGGAGCCGGCGCTCGGTCGCCCGGGCCGGCTCGTGCGCATGGCCGCCGCCTCGGCCGCCGTCCTCGGCGCGGTGATCGATGCGGGCACCTGCTGCGTCGTCGCCACGGGCCTCGACGGTGCGGTCACCGAGGAACGCACGATCCGCTTTGCGACGCCCGCCGGCTATCCCGCCCTCCTCGATGCGGTCGAGGAGGCGTGCCGCACGCTGATCCACTCGAGCGCCGCGGTCGTCCATGGCATCGGGTTGAGCGTGCCCGGCCTCGTCAACGAGCGGCTCCGCGAGATCGTCTTCTCGCCCAACCTCCATCTCCTCGACAAGCACAACCCGGCCCGCGACCTCGAGACACGGCTCGGCGTGCCGTGCGTGCTCGTGCAGGAAAGCGATGCCCTCGTGCTCGGCGAATGGCTGTATGGCGATGCCCGGGGGCTCGACGACTTCGCGGTACTCGACGCGGCCACGGGCCTCGGCCTCGGCGTGATGAGCGGCGGCCGGCTCCTCGCCGGCCACAGTGGCATGGCGGGCGAAGTGGGCCACATCACCGCGGTGCCCGATGGCGTGCGCTGCGGCTGCGGGAATCGGGGCTGCCTGGAGACGCTCGCCACCGATGCGGCGCTCGTGCGGCTCATCGGCGAGAAACTCGGGAAACCCGTCTCGCTCGATGCCGCGGCCGACCTGCTGACGACCCGCCCCGCCGACTTTCAGCACGAGCTCCGCACCGTCACGGAATACCTCGCGATCGCCATCGCGGCCGTGATCAACATCTTCAATCCGACGACGCTGTTCGTGCACGGCGTCCTGCTCGCCGGGGCGCCCGAACGATTCGCCCGCGTGCTCGAGCGGGTGCGGCAGCGCACGCTCACGGCGTCGCTCGCCGACTGCACGATCGTCGCCACGAAGTCGAGCAAGCGCCAAGGCGCCGTCGCCGGCATCATCCATCACCTCACCAACGCCTGTGCCCCGACGCTCGGCTAGTGATCCCAGGAGACCGCCCATGCCCCACCCCTGCTTCTCGCTCACCGGCCGCACGGCCCTCGTCACCGGCTCGACCACCGGCCTCGGCCGGGCCACGGCCAAGTGCCTCGGCCTCGCCGGCGCGAGAGTCGCCATCAACTATGCCAACTCCAAGGCCCGCGCCGAGGAAGCCCGCGCCGAGTTGCAGGCGGCCGGCATCAAGGCCGAGGTCTTCCAGGCCGACGTCACCTGCGAGCAGGCGATCGACGGGATGTTTTCCGCGATCGAAACGTCGCTCGGGCCGGTGGACATCATCGTGGCCAACGCCACGCCACCGCAGCCCTTGAAGCCGATCGAGGAGTACGACTGGGCCTTCCACCAGCAGATGCTCGACTTCTTCGTGAAGAGCCCCTACCTCCTCGCCCGCCGGGCCCTCCCCGGCATGAAGGCGCGGAAGCACGGCCGCTTCATCAACATCACGAGCGAGGTTTTTTTACTGGGAGTCGCTCCGTTTTCCGCCTACGTCGCCGCGAAGGGCGGCCAGACCGGCTGGTCCCGCAGTATGTGCCACGAACTCGCCCCGTTCGGGATCACGGTGAACATGATCGCCCCGGGCTGGATCCCGGTGGAGCGGCACGAGAACGACCCGCAGGAAGACAAGGACGCCTACCTCGCGACGGTGCCGATGCAGCGCTGGGGCAAGCCCGCGGAAGTCGGCTGGGCGGCCGTCTACCTCGCGAGCGACGAGGCAAGTTTCATCACGGGCCAGACGATCGC
>JBAXUY010000226.1:0-3349 GCA_037129475.1 Planctomycetia bacterium
CTGGTGCTGCGAGTGGGCTTCGGCCGCGGAGCAGAGCGAGGGGTCGCAGGTGCCGCTCGTGCTCTGCGGGTTTTCCGGGTGAATGCGCACCGCGAGGATCAGCGACCGCTGCGTGAGCGATGCCCGGGGGAGGGACGTCAGTTCGTCGATGTGCACGGGGCTGAACGAGTAGTACTTGCCCGGGGTGCGCGGGAGGATCGAGACGACCCGGCCGGTGTAGGGGCTGGGCGTGTGGTCGACGACGAACACGCCCGGACCGCGGCGCATTTCGGCGAGGCTCGGATCTCCCGCGAGTGTGGTTCCGCCGGCGTCCATGCCCAGCCGGCAGAAGACCCACGGAGTGCCGCTCGCTGCGAAACGTTGCTGGACGTCCGCCCGCTCGAGCCAGGTGCCCGCCACGTCGTTCGGGCTGCCCGTCGTCGGCTCGACCGAGACGAGCAGCATGGCGCCGGTCGCCTTCGCCGCTTCCGTGGCGGCGGCGTAGTCGTCGATGCGTTGAACGGCCTCGCCGCCGACCGTTGGCATGGAGGGCGGGGTGGGCGTGGCGCCGAGGGCGGGTGTCACGCAGAGTTCGAGGATGACGGCGGCGACGATGCCGGCTGACAGCGCCAGGCCGAGAGAGACCCCAAGGGAGGCTCCGAGCAGCCGGCGAGAACGACGTTGGACCATGGTGGAATCCCTTTCCGCTGGTGACGATGGACACCCGCGTTGTGACGGACCGACGATGCGCCTGGCAAGCAGGGGCCTCTGCGGAAGGCTTGCCTGTGGCGCTGACTTTGTTCGACTTACGGCATGGGCAATGTGGCGGAAGTCTGCGGCAGGCAACCGCTTGCGACGTGCGCGGCGAAAAATCGTGAAACCGGCCGCAGAAGGGGGGATTTGGCAGCGCGGGAGGCTGCTGTGGAGGGAAAGTCGTCCAGCGGGCTAGACTCGCCGTCCCTTCGGACATTTCGCTTCCGGCCACCGCGGCCCCCACAGACAGGCACCCCCGTTATGGCGTCGTTTCTTTCCAGCCGCAGTCGCTCAGCAGCCCGGGCTGCATGGATCATCGGGGCCCTCATGACCGCAGCAGGATTCGGGGCTGCCCGGGGCGGCGACCTGTCGACCCTGGCCGACAACCCGCTCGGCACGGCCGAGGCGTTCCGACCGGTCTCCGAGGCAACCCTGTCCACCGCTGCCGCCAAACTTCGGGCAGCCATCGGCCCACTCGACCGGCTGCTGGCCCGCAGCCCCAGCGGCGCCGACTGGAAGAAGTATCTCGACTGGCCATCGCTCGAAACCCAGGCGGCCAGCGGTTCCAACGCCGATCCGGCCACCCTGCGTCGGCTCCAAAAGTTGCTCGACTCCGGCGAGAACGGCCTCGAGATGTACCAGTTCGCCGCCGTGCGGCGGGCCGTGACGTCCTATGCGGAGGCCGCGGAAGCCGCCAAGAGCCCGGAGGCCCAGGCTGCCTACGCCCAGCGGCTCGAAAAGCTCGCCGCGGCCGTGACGGCCGGCGCGTCTGAAGGCACCACCGAAGCGCTCGATCCGGTCGGTCCGATCCTTGCCAGGCTCGCCGATTCCGGCCAGGCTCCGGGTGTGGTCGCCCGCGTGCGGAACGCCGTCAATCGTCCCAACCTGTACCTCGACGTCGACGAGAGCCTCCTCGGAGCGGCAGTCAACCGCGTGGTCGACGAACACGCCCCGATCAACGACACGGTGCTGGGCACCCGGATCCGCGGCACGGGCCATACCACGGGGCTCGTGCTCCTCGACTTCGTGCCGGCGCTCGATCGCGCGGTGGTCGACATCGCACTTGACGCCACCAACCATTCCGACACCCGCGGCTCGCAGGGGCCGGTCACGGTGCGCACGCATGGCACGACGAAAGTCGACGCTCGCAAACGGATCATGATCGATGACGAGCGCGTCAGCGCCCTGCCGGTCGAGGCCCACGCGTCGACCAGCACGCAGACGGCAGGCATCGGCGTCAACAAGCGGTTTGGCAAGAACCTGATCCGCAAGATCGCCAGCCGCAAGATCGCCGAGATGCGCCCGAAGGCGGAGGCGATCTCCGAGCAGAAGGCCCGCGAGCGGGTGCGGCAGCAGTTCGATACGCAGACGGCCGGAGCGATCGCCCAGGCGCAATCCGATTACCAGGCGAAATTCCGTCGGCCGCTCATGGACCGCGGCTGGTATCCCGAGATGCTCCACCTGAACACGAGCGATTCCCGGCTCTCGGTCGTGGCTCGCAAGGCGCTCGGCGACCAGATCGCGGCGTTCACGTCCCCCCCGGCCGTCGACCCCGACGCCGTGATGGCCGCCCGGGTCCACGAGACGCTCGTCAACAACGTCGCCGAGATCACGCTCGGCGGCCGCACGATCACGCAGCAGTTCGTCGAGGAGCAGATCAAGAAGAACAACGCCACCCTCCCCGAGGCGCTCGGCAACGACGCCGACCAGGCGCCGTGGTCGATCACGTTCGCGAAGCGGAAGCCCGTGGAGCTCGACGCTGACGACGCCCGCGTGAAGATGACGGTCCGCGGCACGAAGTTCACCTCGGGCGACCGCGAGTTCCCGGCGATGGACATCTGGGCCGCCTACCGCATCGAGCCCGCCGACGGGAAGATCCGGCTCGTCCGCGACGGCGACGTGCAGATCTACCCGCCGGGATTCGTGCCGGGCGGCGCCGAGAAGCTCAGCGTCGCGGAGACGTCGCTGCGGCGCATCCTGCAGAAGCGGTTCGGCAAGGTGTTCAAGGAAGTGGTGGACGTCGAGCCCCTGAAGATGCCGGGCCAGCTCGCGGGGGCGGGGCCGCTGCCGATGGAGCAGCTCGTCGCTCAAAAGGACGGCTGGGTGGCCGCCGGCTGGCGGAAGAAGGACCCGGTCATCTATTCCTCCGAGCCGACGCTCGCCTTCGTCGCGCCATGACGAAGGCCGACCTGCTCGCAGCGCTCGATGCGGCGATCGCCGGCCGCTGGGACGAGGCGCACGGCATCGTGCAAGAAGAAGAGGCGGACGCCACGGCCTGCTGGATCCACGCCGTGCTCCACGCCATCGAGGGCGACCGCGGCAATGCCCGCTACTGGTTCGCGAAGGCCGGCAAGCTCGACCGCGCCGACAACGACCCGACGTCCGAACTCGCCGCGATCCGCGCCGAGCTCGCGACGTAGCGACAGGCCTCCAGGCCTGTCACTCCTGCGTGTGGCAAGCGTCCCGCTTGCCATAGGTGGCTTCCTGGTGGGGCATGCGATAACAGCCCGCAATCGGAGCCGGCGGTAGGCATGCTCGACTTCGGTCGTGTTGAGAGTACAAGACTCGTGGGTTTTGCTCAGGCGCCAAAAAGTCCTCAACGACTCCCTTCGTCTGC
>JBAXUY010000227.1:0-3283 GCA_037129475.1 Planctomycetia bacterium
ACATCATGTATTTCATCACCTGCTGCTGCATCTGGGCCTGCTCGTCCATGGCGGGCGGCATAAACAGCTTCTGCTGCCAGAGGAAGAGGCCGATCGTGGCCAGGGGAAAGAGGTTGAGGAACGGCCCGAGCCAGCCCTCGGGGGCCGTGAGAAACTGCGGCAGCAACTGCGACCAGTCCCAAAACATGTCGGGCGCCGCGAGATTCGAGCACCAGCGGATGGCCGAACTGAAGAGCGGCGCCTGGCGAAGCTCGACGTCGGTGGCGAGCGAGCGATAGAGCCCCATGAAGATCGGAATCTGGATGAACACGAGCAGGCAGCCGCCCATCGGGTTGTAGTCGTGCTTCCGCCACAACTCCTGCGTGGCCTGCGTGCGCTTCTGCGGATCGTTCTTGTATTTTTCCGTGATCGCCTTCATCTCGGGCTGCAAGGCCTGCATCTTCTGCGACGAGAGGGCCTGCTTCCGGCTGATCGGAAACATCGCGCCGCGCACGATCACCGTGAGCAGCAGGATCGCGAGCCCGTAGTTGCCGATCACCGCGTGGATCGCATGGAGGATGGCGACCATCGGCCGGGCCACCCAGCCAAACCATCCGTAATAGACGAGGTCGTCCATCCGTGCCCCCTCGGCACCGAACTCCGCCAGCAGCTCCGGCTGCTTCGGGCCGGCGAAGATCCCGTAGCGATGGACCACGGGCGTGTCGGCCGGGAGCGTGAGCTCACGCGAAACAAGCCGGCACGTGACGTCCACGAGCTTCCGCTTGGCTGCCGGAGGCACGTCGCCCACCACGAGCGGACGGACTTCCTCGAGTGCGGGCGCTTCCGGGCCGCTCGGCGCCGGAATGAGCGCCGCCGCAAAGTAGAGCGCGTCGACACCGGCAAACGACAAGGGCTTGCCGTCTCGCACAGCCGTGGCTGGATGATCGAGCGCGGCATCCGCGACCTTGAGGCCGCTCACGAGCGTGCTCTGCTCCCCTGCAAACCGCATCGCCACGTCTCGCACGCCGAGCGAGCCCCAATCGCGGGCCACCCGGGCGGTGTACCACCAGCCCTCGGTCGGCAGCCCCGTGGGGCCGTCGAGCGCGTAGGCGACGACCGTGTCCCCGCCCTTCGAGATGAATTCGACGGTGAGCTCGAGCCGGGAGCCCGGCCTGCCCGCCTCGGTCACGAGCCGATATTCCTTGGCGACCGCCAGGCCGTTCGGGAGCCGCGTGGTGAACCGCACCCGCGATGCATCGCTCGATTCGTCGATCTGCCAGTCGCGATCGGCGAGTTCGAGCCCGGGGAGTTCGGCCAGCGGCTCACGCCGCCGCTTCCCGTCGAGCGATTCGAGTGAGAGACGAAACGAGAGTGGATCGTGCGGCAGACTGTCGACGTCATCGACCGGCGTCGTCTTGTATTCCGGCCGCACCACTTCGAGCGGCCTCCGGACGAGCGCGACCTCGACCGTGCGGGGCGCACCGGCGCGGATGATGTCGAGCGTCGCCCTCTGGCCGGCCTTCGTGCCACGCAACGCCTTCATGAGCGCCGCCACATCGGGCGTGCCGACACCGTCGAGCTGCGCGATCACGTCGCCCGCCTCGATCCCGGCGGCCTGGGCCGGGGTGCCGGTCCCCACGACGCCCACGCGACAGCCGCCATCGGCCTCGGTGACGGCGAGGTGGCCGAGGTAGCCCGACCAGTCGTCCTGGTCGTGGAACCTGCGGCCCGCGAGTTCGATCCGTTCGACAGCCGCACCGCGGCTGGTGAGCGTGACGAGCATCTGCGCCGGGGCGTCGGGATCGAGCGAGCCGAGCGTGCGGCGGGCCCGCGGAGCCGACGAATCGCCGCCCGTGGCTCCCGATTCCGGCGTCTCGGAAGGCGAGGCGCCATCCGCCGCACCGGGGCCGGGCGAACCTGCGTCGGCACGCTCGGCGATCGTCGTGTCTTCAGGGAGGCTTCCGGCCTCACCGGCCGGCTTCACCGGGGGCTTCCGCGGAAAGAGCACGGCCTGCAGGGCCTGGCTGCCGAACAGAATGGCGAACGAGATCAGCGCGAACTGAATGTACCGACGTTCCACGAAGCGGGTGTCCTACGGCGAGGCGGGAAGGCGAGACGGGCGAAAGCCGCCAGTATAGCCGCGGACCGTGAAAACCTACCGCCCCTGCGTGAGCCGGTCGCCGAGGAAGTTGTCGAGGTCGGCGATCGCGTGGATCTTGCGGCAGGTGACGTCGAAGGGATACTCGATCCGGCGAAACCGCACGCCGCCATCCTCGAGAATGGCGTAGCACGCCCGCCGGTCGCCGTCGCGCGGCTGGCCGACCGAGCCGACGTTCACCATCGCCTTGCCGGCCGGCAGCGGCACCCGGCATTCGACCGCTCCGGCGGGTACGTTTGGCGAGATGAACTCCGGCGCCTCGGTGAACACTCCGGGAATGTGGGTGTGCCCCTGCACGCTATACCGCCCGACGAGTTCGAAGATGTGCTCCATCTTCAGCGGGTTGTAGATGTCCTCGGGAAACACATATTCATCGAGCGGCCGCCGAGCCGAGCCGTGGACGAAGAGAAAATCACCGTCAACATGATTGCGGGGCAGCTCACCCAAAAAGTCTGAGAGCGGGTCGGCGGCATTCCGCGGCAGGCGGTCGTGCTGCTCGAGCTGGGCCCGTGTCCAACGGATGGCCCGCTCGGCGCCGACGTTGAATCCATCCGGGTCGAAGAGGGCGCCCTGGTCATGGTTGCCGAGGATCACGACCTGGCATTTCTCCCGCACGAGCTTCACGCACTCGCAGGGATTCGGTCCATAGCCGACGATGTCGCCCAGACAATAAATGGCATCGACGTGCTGCCTTTCGATATCCTCGAACACGGCCCTGAGCGCCTCGAGGTTGCCGTGGATATCGCTGATGATGGCCCGCTTCACTCGTGTCGACCCTACGATCCGGCGGACCAAATTTCTGGACGGATGCTCGTGGCTGAAAAACTGACTCTACGGACGCCGGAAACCACGGTCAAGCACAGGGCCGCCCTCCCATGAGAACTCTCGCCATCGACACGAGTCTCGCCACCGGTTCGGTGGCGGCAGCGGCAGCCGGCCGCGCGGTCGAGATCGCGCTGCCCGTCGCGGGCGAGCATGCGCGCCGGATCGCCGCGGCGCTCGACGAGGCGGCGCACGGCCTCGGCTGGAACGTCGGCGACGTCGAGCTCGTGGGCGTGATCCGCGGCCCCGGCTCGTTCACGGGGCTGCGTGTCGGCCTCTCCACGGCGAAGGCCGTCGCCTGGGCCTCGGGTGCCGCGCTCGTCG
>JBAXUY010000228.1:0-3269 GCA_037129475.1 Planctomycetia bacterium
TCGCATTGGCGGCGATGCTGGCCGGAGAGCGGGATGCGGCAGCAGCGGCCGGCGCCGCGACGCTGCATCCGGCCTGCGTTTACCCGCCCAAAGTGAAGCGGGTGGTGCAGTTGTTCATGGCCGGGGCCGCGAGCCACATCGACCTCTTTGACTACAAGCCCGAGCTCGTCCGCCAGCACGGCAAGCCGAGCGACTTCGGCGAGCCTGTCGAGGCGTTCCAAAACGGTCTCGGCCCCTGGCTCAAGCCGATCTGGGATTTCAAGCCCTACGGCGGCTGCGGCAAACTGCTTTCCGAGCCGGTGGCGGCGCTTGGCGACGTCGTCGATCGGCTGGCGTTCATCCACAACATGGTGAGCACGTCGGGCGTCCACTCGGCCGCCACGCTCCTCCAGACCACGGGCTTCGTGCTGCCGGGCTTTCCCGGCGCCGGCTGCTGGGTGAGCTACGCGCTCGGTTCGATGAACGACAACCTGCCGACATTCGTCGTGCTGCCCGACCACCGGGGCTACGGCTCCAACGGCGTCAAAAACTGGGACGCCGGGTTCCTGCCGGCGCAATACAGCGGCACGGTCGTGCAGCCGGCCGCCGAGGAGCCAGTCGCCGACCTGCGGCCCCACCGCTCAGCGGCGTACGTCACCCCCGAGGCCGACGCGAAGGCCCGTGAGGTGCTCGCGGCGCTCAACCGTCGGCACGCCGACGGCCGCGGCGGCGATGACCAGCTTGATGCCCGGATCAAGAGCTATGAACTGGCCGCGCGGATGCAATTGGCTGCCCCCGAGGCGCTCGCCATCGCCGACGAGCCCGAGCACATTCTCAAGCTCTACGGCGTGCAGCCGGGCCGCTCGAGCTGGCCGAGCCAGATCAACGCCGAGGAGGAGACGCACCACTTCGGCCTGCGGTGCCTCGCCGCCCGGCGGCTCCTGGAGCGCGGCGTGCGGTTCGTGCAGGTGTGGAGCGGCAACGACAACGGCTTTCCGCGCCGCAACTGGGACAGCCACGAAGACGTGGAGCGCGACCACGGCCCGCTCGCCACGGGCATGGCCCGCGGCGCCGCGGCGCTCATCCAAGACCTCGACCAGCGCGGCCTCTTGGACGACACGCTCGTGCTCTGGACCACGGAGTTCGGCCGGATGCCGAGCTCGCAGGCGGGCAAGGGCCGCGACCACAATCCCTTCGTGTTCACCAACTGGCTCTGCGGAGGCGGCATCAAGGGGGGCGTCGTGTGCGGTGAGAGCGACCAGTGGGGCTACAAGCCGCTCGACCGCGATCACCCCACGACGGTGCACGACGTGCATGCCACGGTGATGAAGCTCCTCGGCATCGACCACACCAAGCTCACCTGGCGCAATAACGGCATCGACCGCCGGCTCACCGACGTGCACGGCCACGTGATCGACGGAATCCTTTAATGTGACGTTCTCCCCGAGTGACTCCTTGGGGTTGTCGGGAGGCCGACAGCGTATCGAGCCAGGGTGAAGTTCACCAGTCAACTCGCCGGGTGGCTTTAGGCCCGCTGCAGGACCTCGACCGCGTTGACGTGAATCAGACCGCAATGAACGACGCGGTCTTCTTCGGGGTAGGTAACGACCACCTTGGTCTTCGTGAGAGCCACGCATTCAGGATGGAGCACCTCGTGCACCTCCCCATTTGAAAGTCGGATCACGAACGGCTCGAACGGTTCGTGTCGAATGAACTCCCGGATCGATTCCATGGTCATGGCAGCACCTCCTCAAGGGTGAACAGGCGTCCATATTATGGATCCTGGTCGCTGCTGTCAAACCACGTGCTAGCCCACGGCGGCGGCGGTTGCGTAGGAGCCCAGCACGACGACGCGTGTGCAGCGTTTTTCGAGGGCCTGGATCGCTCGGCGGACGCGGAGGTCGTCGCGGTGGCCTTCGAGCTCCACGAAGAAGATGTAGCCCCGCTCCTTGCCCGGCATCGGGAAGGACTCGATCCAGGTGAGATTGAGCTTTTGCTTCTTGGGGATCGAGAGGGCGTCGGCGAGGCCGCCCGGCTTGTGCTCCGTCTCGAACATCAGGGCCGTCTTGTCCTTGCCCGTGCGGCCCGAATCGGCGTGGCCGATGACGGCGAACCGGGTGGTGTTGCCCGCCACGTCTTCGATGTTTTCGGCGAGCACGTCGAGGCCGTGGTGCACGCCCGCCTGGCGGCTGGCGATCGCGGCGGCGTTCGCCGTCTTGGCGGCCATCTCCGCGGCGGCGCTCGTGCTCGTCACCTCCACGAGCCGGGCGTCGGGCAGGTGGCGGGCCAGCCAGTTGCGGCACTGGGAGAGGGCCTGCGGCCGGCTGTAGACCGTTTGGATCGCCGAGCGGTCGCACTTCGCGAGCAGGTTGTGGTGGATCCGCAGCGGGACCTCGGCGCAGATTTTCACGGGCAGCCGCGAAAAGTTGTCGAGCGTGTCGGCGATCCGGCCATCGGTTGAATTTTCGAGGGGCACGACGCCGTAGTGCGAATGGCCGGCGTGCACCTCTTCGAAGGCGGCCGAGATGCTCGCCACGGGCACGAACTCGACCGAACTCCCGAAACGGTGCAGGGCGGCGAGGTGGCTGTAGGTCCAGGCCGGGCCGAGGTGGGCCACGCGGAGATGCTGCTCGATCGCCCGCGAACCGGAGATCAACTCGCGAAAGACCGACTTGAGGCTGTCGCTCGAGAGGGGGCCGGAATTGTTGGCGGCCACCCGTTCGAGCACCGTCTCCTCACGGGATGGGTCGTAGGTCTGCTGGCCGTTCGTCTGCTTGATCGCGCCAATCTGTCCTGCGAGCCGGGCACGCTCGTTCATGCGGTCGACCAACTCGCGATCGATCCGGTCGATCTGTGCGCGGAGAGCCGCAAGGCCCGTAGGCTTGGCGGCTTCGGACGACGGTTTTGGAGGCTGCTTGGCCATGGCGGAGACGACGGAGCGGCCAAAATGGCAGCCCGGGCTGGTTCCCCGGGCGCGACGCGCGCCGCACCTGCCAACTGTACCCTCAAAAACGCGGCCGTAAATGGGCTCGTGCAGCCCCGAATCGCCGTTCCCCGCGATGCTGGCACGGGCTTTGCTTTTTCCTTGGGCGACCAGAGCGGCAGACAATTCTGGCGGAGAGAGAGGACACAACACACATGGCTACCAAGCAGGGCGAAAAGATCATCGGCATCGACCTCGGCACCACCAACTCGGTGGTGGCCGTCATGGAGGGCAAGGAGCCCAAGGTCATCGCCAACAAGGAAGGCAATCGGCTCACCCCGAGCGTGGTGGCCTTCAACGACAAGGG
>JBAXUY010000229.1:0-3254 GCA_037129475.1 Planctomycetia bacterium
GGCACGATGCCGAGCCGTCGCGTGAAACCGTAGCGACAGACCTCCAGGTCTGTCGTAGGGACAGGACCGGAGCCCTGTCCCTACGAATCACCGGTCACTCCGCGTATAACGCGGGCATGCCCGCCGCCCCCGAAACCACGAGCCACCGGCTCGTCCTGCCCGCCGACGCCAACCACCACGGCACGCTCTACGCCGGCAGTCTGCTGCGCTACGCGCTCGAGGCCGCCTACGCGTCGGCCTGCCGTGGGGCGGGCCCCGGGGCCAACATCATGCTCCGCCGTGTGCTCTCGCTCGAGTGCCGCCGGAGCGTGCCGGTGGGTGCGCTCGTGGAGATCCGCGGCGCCGTGCTGCAGGTGCGGCAGTGCTATCTCGTGGTGGGCGTGGTGGGGATGCCGCTCGACGGCCACACGCTGCCGTGGATGGACGGCCTGCTCGGTTTCGTGCAGGTGGATTCGGCCGGCCAGCCTATCGAACTGCCGAGCGCGGTCGAACCGGTCACCGACGCCCCGCTCTGGCAGCCGCTCGTCACGCGGCTCGAAAAGCTCTCCGAGATCCGCGGCGCCACCGCCGACTGGCTGGCCGCCGGGTAGCGACAGGCCTCCAGGCCTGTTGGCGGACAGGGCTGGAACCCCGTCCCTACGACGACTCCAGGCCCGGAGGGCCAGGTCACGACCGGCCGACGGAGGTCGGCCAAGCGACGGTCGGCACGATGCCGAGCCGTCGCGTGAACCTAGTACCGCACCGTGACGCCGAAGTCGAGGCCGTTGGTGAACACGTACTCCTGGCCGCCGTTCACCGGTGTGATCCGGTTGTAGACCGGGTTCGCGCGATAGTACGAGCTGGTCGGATCGGTATACCGCGGGTCGGTCGGAGAGACTCCCGCCGGACGCGGTCCCGTGGACTTCACGATCCAGGGATTCGTCAGGCTGGCCGGCTGCGTTGGATCCGTCGGTTCTGCGTAGGTCGTGGCTTTTTGCACACCCTTGTAGCCCGTGTTCGTCGACGCGCGGGCGATGCTGCCGAGCCACATGCCCGTATACCCGGCGTGGAGCGTGATCGCCTGGCTGACCTTGAACTCGGTGCCGAACCGCCACTCACCGATCGGCGAGAACACGAACCGGTGCTCGGCGGCGTTCGTCGCATTCGACTGTCCCACGCCGTAGATCTGGAGGAAGAGCGGCGGGGGGGGTAATTGCAGGGCCTGAGCGCTGCCACCGCTGCCGTTCTGAGTATTCGTGACCGAGGGATTGAACGTGGCCCGCAGATAGTCGGCACCGATCGATTCGGGGAAGTTCGAGCCGCGGTAGAGGTTGTTCTGCCAGTTGAACGCGGCCGTGAACTTGAACTCACTGGAGAATGACCAGCGGCCCCGCTGCGTCTCGAACAGCAGGCCGAACTCCGGGCCCACCATGTTGTTGAACGAGTCGGTCTCCCAGGCACCGACCTGGAGCGGCGAGGACTGGCCAAGCCCGGTGAGCGTATCGACGCCCGTGATGCCGATCACGTCACCCGCCGAGGTCGTGTAGAGCGAACTGCCCGTATTGTTACCGAACGCGCTGCTGCCCCCTTGCTGATTCGTGCCGCCCGTTCCGCCACCGGTCGTTCCGCCACCGGTTGTCCCACCGCCTGTGGTGCCGCCTGTGGTGCCGCCTCCGGTCGTCCCACTACCGCCGCCACCGCTACCACCACCACCGATGTTCACACCGCTGCCCTGATTGCCGCCGGTCGGGCCCTGGTTGAACGCGTATTGATTGCTCTCGTAGCCGAGCCGATAGCGGTCGGCGAACTGGATGAACCGCGGGCCGAGAGAGAACCGAGCCGTACTCCGGCTCCCCCGGCCACCGAGTTCGCGGCGAATGATGGCCGCGGCACCGGCACTCTCGATTTCGGTCGAATTGAGCTGCGTGAACTTCTGGGCGATGAGGTGGTCCGGGGGCGGGCTGTTCGACGTGATCGTGGTCGTCGTGAGCGGCAACGTGGTCGTGCCGACGCCGCCGGTGTTGGCACCACCGCTGGCCGTGGTCTGCGTGAAGATCTGCGTCGGCGAAGACGCCGCGAACTCGCTGATCGTCTGAAACTCCTGCGACTGGCTGCCGACTGTGAAGTAGCTGATGTTGACGCCCTTGCCGTCGTAGATCCAGCCGCCTTCGTAGCGGTTGCCCCAGGCCATTTTCGTCCGCATCCAACTCGTGTTGAGGTCGAGCTGGAGCGGATCGGCACCGTAGATGTAGATGCCGCCGATGATGTTCGTACCGGCCGTGCCCGACGCTTGGATCGATCCGTTGTTGAGCTGCACGATCGCCTGCGGCGAGATCGGCTGCGTCGGAATCAGGTAGCCGCCGCGGTCGGTCTCGCCGACCCCGCGGACGTTCGGCGGCGTGATGCCCCAGTAGAGACGGTCGTAGTTGAAGAAGATGCCCTCGCTCGGCTCGGCGTAGATCTCGTAGTCCTGCAGGTCCGGCGGGGCGAACAGCTGGAAGTCGTAGAAGTCCTGATCCGGCAGGAGCGGCATCCAGTCGCCGGCCCGCGACGGCACCATGATCGCACAAGCGACCGTGAGCGTCAGGATCAGTCTTTCGAGCCGTCGGAAACTCGTGTTCGTAGCCATCACTGTAGTCCTGGGGAGCAGGAGCCGGTTTTCCGCACACGCGGATTGCTCGTCTGGTATCGGTCGTGCCGGTCGACCGAGTTGACGAAACTTGGCAGACCCTGACGGCTGACGAGGCTTTTTCAGTCGGGCTGGAAAAAACTGGCGGTCGAGGCGAGGTCGGGTATTCTGCGGAAAGTCTGTCCGCACCTCTCCGAGGAGCCGCATCCATGCCCCGTCCGCTTCCCGCGACTGCCCCGATCACCGCCCTGCTGCGGCTTGCCTGCCTTGCCACCGCCCTCGCCGCGGGCCTGGCTGACCCGGCGGTTGCCGAGCCGGCCGTCGCCGCCGAGCAGGGCGCGGCGGCCGAGGTCGGCTTCCTCCGGCTCTCGCGAGACGACGCGGGGGCGCCGGTGTCGCTCGACACGTCGATCGTCCGCTACCGCGAGGCGCCCGAGGCTGCAGCCCGCGCCGGCCGGCAAACGCCGGTCGAGGTCGACCTCGTCGGGGCGGTCCACCTCGGCGGCAAGCCGTACTACGACACGCTCGACCGCGTGTTCCGCGGCTACGACGCCGTGCTCTACGAACTCGTGGCCCCAGACAACGCCCGCGTGCCGAAGCCGGGCCGCAAGCCGGCCGGGGCGATCGGCTCCGCCCAGCAGGGGCT
>JBAXUY010000023.1:0-32544 GCA_037129475.1 Planctomycetia bacterium
CGAGCCGCTCGTGCAGTGGTCGCCGCAGACGAGCAGCCCTGGGGCGAGCCTGGGGGCCAGCGGCCGCAGCGCCCGGGCGGCAACGGATTCATCCGGCAGAGCCTCATGCACCGGCACGGTGGCCAGATGCCGCCACCGACCAACCTGACTCCCAAACCATCCCTCGGCCTGCCGTTTCACCGCCTCGACGGTGTCCGCGTCGACCGCCCCGCCGGTGCGGAGCGACACGGTCACGAGCGCGGCCCCCGCCGGGGCATAGCCGCCGACCACGTCCGACGGCACCGTGAGATTGTCGATCGGGCCGTCTTCGGCGCTCACGACGAGCAGCGGACGGTCGAGCGGTGATCGTTCGGCCGCGAATGCGACGAGCGTCGTGCCCTTCATCCGTCGCGTGCGCCAGCCCGCGGTGAAGGCTGGCGGCAGCAGTCGAGCGGCGGCCGACATCTCCGCCGCGATCACCACCTCAGCGGCCGTTCGCTCGCGGCCATCCGCCATCACGACTCGCCCGGGCTCTACGTGCCGGACCTGTGCATTGAGCTCCACCGTTTCCGGCGGCAGCCCGGCGGCCAGCTGCGCGGGGATCGCCGCCATGCCGCCCCGCGGCAGGCAGGCCCGGCCGAGCGCGAACATCGCGAAGTCAAACGAGAACACGACGGCCGACGTGTCGAGCTTCCGTTCGAGAAACACGCCGCCGAAAAACGGCCGGAAGAAGCCGTCGATGAACCGGGCGGAAAAGCCGCGGCCCTCGAGTTCGGCCAACGTCGCACGATCGGCCACGGGCCCGACCGCATCAGGATCGGCAGCGCCGGCCCTGAAGGCCCTGATCGCCGCTGCACGCAGCCCTGCCGTGCGCAGGCCGTCGCCGATGCCCACCATGCCCGAGAGCACACTCGACACGGCAGTCAGCGGACGCCGCCAGGGATCGCTCACCGGCCGCAGCCGGCCGCCCTCGGCCACGAGCGCCCCCGGCTCGAACCGCCCGAGCGCGAGCGCGGCGAGATCCAACTGCCGGCGGCCCTCGGGATAGGCGTCGTTGTAAACCTGAAAGCCCCGATCGACCCGAAAGCCGTCGACAGAGTCGGTCGCCACCCGGCCCCCGACACGATCCGCCGCCTCGAGCACCGTCACGCGCCGGCCGGCCCGCACGAGTTCCCGCGCACACACGAGGCCGGCAAGCCCGGCACCGACGATGATCACGTCATGAGGCATGGCTTATCCAACCGCGGATGCAGCACTTTATCCAAACTTGAAAATGTGGGGAATGAGATCCCGAAACTGGGGAGGCGAGGGGTTACCCCTGCCGTTGAGACGGCGTATGTGACCAGCGGAGCCATGGATGGCGCAGCGCAGGCACATCCGAGTGAGTGAAGCCCAGGATGGGCGCAGCGAACGTCCGGCGAGACGGTACGGGGTAGCCCCGAGCCGGCGCGTCACCAAGAAGTCACGACAGGCTGAAGCCTGTCCTACTGGCATCACAGCGGCCGCACGACCGACTGGCTGCGCCAGTAGTCGAACAGCGTCTCGATGGAGTTCACGCCGCCACCCACGCCGCTCTTATGCACGCCGCCGTAGGGCACGCCGCGGGGAAAGACGTTGTGGGCGTTGATCCAACTGTTGCCCGCCACCATCGACTCGGCAACCCGGGCGGCCCGCCCGAGATCGCTCGTCCAGACGCTGTTGGCGAGGCCGTAGTCGGTGTCGTTGGCCATCGCGACCGCCTCGTTCTCGTTCGCGAAGGTCGCGATGTAGGCGACCGGTCCGAAGATCTCCTCGCGTGCGGCCACGTTGTCGAGCTTCCCGGCGAGGAGCGCGGGCTTCACGTAGAAGCCGTCCTGCCCCGGCACCTCGGCCGGTCCTCCCGGCAGCACCGCCTCGGCGCCCTGCGCCCGCCCCTTCTCGAGGTACGAGAGCACCCGCGCGCGTTGCTTGGCGTTCACCACGGGCCCCATCTGTGTGCCATTCCCGAGCTGATAGCCCACCTGCACGCCCTGCATCCGCTTCACGCACTCGTCGGTGAACTGCTTCGCGATCGAGCGGTGCACGAGCCAGCGGGTGGCATCGCAGCAGACCTGCCCGGAGTGGAACGTGATCGCGTTCACCAGTTTCTGCGCCGTCTGGGGCACGTCGACGTCGTCGAATACGACCGCCGCCCCCTTCCCGCCCAGTTCGAGCTTCACCGGCACGAGATTCCTCCCGCAGGCCTCGCCGACGAGCCGGCCCACCTCCGGCGAACCCGTGAAGCTCATGCGGCAGATGCCCGGATGCCCCGACAGCGCCGCGCCGGCCCCGGCTCCGGTGCCAGCGATCACGTTGATCACGCCGTCGGGGATGCCTGTCTCGCGGGCCAGCCGTGCGAGGTAGATCGCCGAGAGCGGCGTGTCCTCGGCAGGCTTGATCACGACCGTGTTGCCGGCGGCCAGCGCCGGCGAGATGCCCCAGCCGATGAGCAGGAACGGAAAGTTCCACGGAAAGATGAAGCCGCACGCGCCCCATGGATGGCGGACCGTCCAGGCTTCGTGCCCCGCGACAGCCAGGGCATTGCGCCGTTGCACGTGCAACGCCATGTCGGCGAAATACCGGAGCGTGTCGACGCAGTTCTGCACGTCGCCCGCCGCGTGGGCCAGCAGTTTGCCGGCGTCGAGGGCTTCGATCTGGGCGATGATCGGCTTGTGCTTCTCGATCGCGTCGGCGAGCCGCTGCAGGTGGACGCCCCGTTCGTTGGGCGGCATCGTCGCCCAGCCCGAGGTCTTGAACGCCTGCGTGGCCGCCTGCACGGCACGATCCACATCGGCGGCAGTCAGCACGTGAAACTCCGCGAGTGGCTCGCCGGTACCCGGGTCGAGCGTTCGCATCGTCTCGCCCGTCGAGCCCGCCACGTCCTTGCCGCCCACGACGCTCTTGAGCGGGGACGTGGCCAGGAACGTCTCGACCTCGGGAAGCAGGCTCGGGCCGGTGATCGTCGCCATGACCAAAATCTCCAGGGGGTGGGGCTCGCGAACGAGACATCTTCCGTATCCCGCGGCCATCCGTGCAAGGGGCACGAAATGGTTTCTCTGTTACGCGGGACCGAGGACGCCGGCGAGCCAGCGGCCGGCCGCCGTGCCGCTCGTGGCCGCGCCCTCCACCTTGGGCCCGGCGAACGCGTCGCCACAACAGACGATCGGCGGCGATGTGGTCGCCCCGACGAACGGCACGTCGAGCACGGTCGTGGGGAGGGCGTATTTCCAGCGCTGGAGCGACTGCTCGACCACTGTTGCAGCCCCGATCCAGGGAGCCGCGGCCGCGCGGAGTGCTTTGACGACGTCGTCCGGCGGATCGTCGAACCGCGCGCGGCTGAATTCCCCCGACGCATGGACCGTGAGTGCTGGCACGGGCGAAATGCCCTTCTGTTGGTTGTCGGCGAGCCACGCGATCGGCCCCGACTCGAACTGCACGCCGCCGGGCGGCGGCACGCGGCTCGGCCCGTCGAGCACGAGCATGAGCGCGAAGCACGGATCGTAGGCGATCGACGCGAGGAGTCGGTGGGTGTCGACGGCAATCCGCTCGGTAGCCGGTGCCAGCAGGCCGCCGGCGGCGAACAGATCGAGCGCCTGCGGTACGGGTGGCGTCACCACGCAACCGTGGGCGAAGAGGTCGCCACCGCCGTCGATCGCGAGCCGAACGCGGCCGTCGGCGATCGCGATGGCCGTGACCCGGGCGTTCGTCCGGAGTGCCGCCCTCGGCCCGACGAGTCCGGCGGCGAGCAGCTTCGGCAGGTCGGTCATGCCCTGCACTCCGCGATAGCGTGGATGACCGTCGTCGGCCGGAGCCGCCGGCTGGTCCACCGACTCGGCCCTCGCGAATCCCAGACACCACGGAACAATGGCCCCGTGGTGGCGGGCGTTGGCGACGATCACGTCGAATAGCTCGCCGCGCACCGTGAAGAATTGCGCACCATGATCGACCACGGCGTGGCCGAGCCGGCGCGTGGCCATCCGCCCGCCGACCCCGCGGGATTTGTCGACGACCACGACACGCCGGCCCGCCTCCATCAATGTCGCGGCGGCACACAGACCGGCGATGCCGGCGCCGACGATCGCCACGTCGCACTCGACCGGCTGATCCACCGTCATCCACCCGGCTCCGGTCGCCGCCGAGCACGCCAGGCGGCCAGCAGGATGCCCGCGAACGGGATCCACCAGATCAAATCGTTCGTGACGATGTTCCAGCCGAACGCCACCGGAAATCGTCCCGACAACAGCGCTCCGGCGAATCCGATTGGCCCGAAAATTTTGCCCAGAAAGCCGACGAGCGTGATCGGCCAGTGCCCGAGCGGATCGGTGGCCGCGGCCAGATAGCCGATTCCGTACACACCCACGATCATCCCGATGCACTGCCAGAGCTCGGGATAGTTCGGCGGCTCCATCCCGACCACACGAAAGCACCACACCGGCGCGAGCACGGCGAGCGCTCCCCAGGCGATGTTGTAGACGCCGGCCGCCACGAGCACCCGACTCATCCAGGGCTTCGCGGCGGTGGTATCTCGGGAGGCGTTCATGCTGGAGGAAAGAGTAGACCCATCGGGTCGCTCGTACAGGGCACCCGGCTCGAAGCAAGCACCTCACCGGCGCTGCAGCCGGCCATGATGCCCGCCGTTTCGGCCATCGCCCGGACCCGCGGAAACACATGGGCTTTCTCGGGCGGAAACTGCGAGGCGTAGCAGGCGATCGCCGCGAGCTTCGTCTCCAGGTGGCCGGCGATGTCGACGACGAGCGGCCAGTGGCCGTGCGGCACGCTCGGGACGCCCGCGAACAGAAAATAGGTGAGGAACTGCGGCACCGAATGCACCGGCAGGCCGGCGAACGTGTCGTCCCACTTGGAAAGCCGCGAGTAAAACACCGCCGCCTCGGTGATCGCCACGGCCTGGGCATGGTCGGGCGACGCGAGCGGCGTCTTGTCGCCGAGGCCGATCACGACCCGCGGCCGCCAGCGGCGGAAGATCGTCGCCAGGGCCACACGCACCTCGAACGAGTCGAACAGGCGTCGATTCGGAAACGCAAGCGTCTCGCGGTGCACGACACCGAGCACGTTGGCGGCCGCCGCCGCCTCGGCAAGCCGCTCCTCTGGCCCGCTCGACCGCGGCGTCGGCTCCCCGTCGGTCAGATCGACGATTCCCACGCGTCGACCCTGGGATGCCAGGAGCGCGAGCGTGCCACCGCAGCCGATCTCGACGTCGTCGGGATGGGCCCCCACGGCGATCACGTCGAGCGGTTCGGGGAGGTGCGTCACAGGCGAGCCGGCTTCGTCGCCGCGATCAGGAAACTCGGATTGAGCGACTCGAACCGGATCCGATCGAGCTGCTCGACGCCGCGGGCGATGTTCACCATCCAGTAGGCCGCGTCGGTCGCCCGGGCACGCAGCAGCGAGTGCACGGCGGCCAGGTTCTCGATCGAATTGCAGGCGGTCACGAGCCGGCCGCCGGGCTGGAGCCGCTTCCACGCCTCCTCGACGAGCATGGCGACGTCGCGGCCGCTGCCACCGACGTAGATCGCGTCGGGATCGGCCAGATCCTGCCACGCCTCGGGCGCCTTGCCGAGCACCGCCCGGAGGTTCGTGACGCCGAACCGCTCGGCGTTCGCCGTGATCAGCCGGTGGTCGTCGGGATCCATCTCGATCGCGTACACGCTGCCGCTGCTGGCGATCCTGGCCGCCTCGAGGCTCACCGACCCGCTGCCGGCGCCCACGTCCCAGACCACGCTGTCGGGCCGCAACGCAAGCTCCGCGAGCGCGAGCGACCGCACCTCCGCGGGCGTGAGCAGGCCCCGTTTCGGCCGCGACTGCAGAAAGCACTCGTCGGCGTTGCCAAACAGCCGCCTGCCCACCTGCCCCGGCGTGTCGGCTGCGCGGGCCTTGCGCACGAGGATCATCACGTTGAGCGGGCCGAACGAATCCTTGGCGATGTCGGCGAGGCTCCCCTGCGTGACCCGCTCGTCGGGAGAGCCGAGGTTTTCGCAGACGTAGGCCTGGAAGTAGGTGATCCCTTCGTCGAGCAGCGCACGCGCCACCGCCGCCGGCGGCCACTGCTCGCTCGTGAACAGACCGACCGTCTCGCTCGTGCGGATCTTGTCGACGACGCGTTCGATCGACTGGCCGGCCAGGTTCGCGAGGAACGCGTCTTCCCACGACTCCTTCACCCGCGCGAACGCCAACTGCATGCTGCTGACGTGCGGCACGACCTCGAAGCGGTCCTTGCCGAGCTTCGCACACACGTAGCGGGCGGTGCCGTAGAAGAGCGGATCGCCCGACGCGAGCACGACGAGTTGCCGGGCACCCGCTGCCTCGATCTTCTCGCAGAGTTCCTCGAGATTCGCGGTCGTATCGAGCCTGGCGGCGAGCGGCTTGGGCAGAAGTGCCGCGCACGACTCCGGGCCGAGCAGCACGTCGGCCGCCTCGAGCACGCGCCGTGCCTGGGCCGTCATTCCTTCGACGCCGTCGTCACCGATGCCGACGATGTGGACCTTCGGGGCCCCCATCAGGCCTGGAACGAACTGCCGCAGCCGCAGCTCTTCTTGGCGTTCGGGTTGTTGAACGTGAAGCCCCGCTTGTCGATCCCCTCGTGGAAGTCGAGCGTGGTGCCATCGAGGAACAGATCGCTCTTCTTGTCGACGACCACGGGCACGCCG
This sequence comes from Planctomycetia bacterium, assembly GCA_037129475.1. GTDB lineage: Bacteria > Planctomycetota > Planctomycetia > Pirellulales > UBA1268 > RGVT01. The sequence continues at coordinate 6,663 of JBAXUY010000023.1, forward strand.
TGCTGTTCCGACTTGGAGTCGACCTTCGGATCGAAGGCCGTGTCGAAGCCGAGCGAATACTGAAATCCGCTGCAGCCGCCGCCGGCGACGCCCACCCGCAGCACCGTGGCCGGGTCGAGCTTCTGATCGGCGATGATCTTCTTGACTTCAACGGCGGCTTTTTCAGTGAGCATGACCGACATGGGATGTGGGCTCCTTCACGAATGTGACGCTATCCAGCCGCGAGCACACGATTTCTCGCACGCTGGTATGTCGTAATGATAGCCCGCAGGGTTCCGGGCGGAAAGGCATGTCCCCGCCCCGTGTGGCAAGCGTCCCGCTTGCCAGGCTTGAGCCGACGGTAGAAGGCTAAATAACCGCCCGCATTCGGAGCCGGCGCGATGTAACGCGCCGGCTCCGGGCTCCCCCGTAGCGACAGAGCTCCAGCTCTGTCGATCGACAGGCCTGGAGGCCTGTCGCTACAGCGCCCGTAGCTTCGCGACCCCTGCCGCGATGCGCCGGGCTGCCTCGTCGATTTCGGTGTCGGTCGTGAACCGCGAGAGGCCGAAGCGGAGGCTCGCGCGGGCTTCGTCGTCGGTCAGGCCGAGCGCGAGCAGGACGTGGCTCGGCCGCGGGTTCTCCGACGAGCAGGCGCTGCCGGAACTGAGCGCGAGGCCGTCGGCTGCGAGCGTGGCCAGGAGCGACTGGCCGTCGATGCCGGGGATCCGCACGTTGAGGTTGTTCACGAGCCGCACGGCCGGGTCGGCGAGCGGCGGGCCGTTGAGGGCGATGCCGGCGACGTGCTGCTGCAACAGCGTCCAGAGGCGGTCGCGCAGGCCTCGCAGACGTGCGGGCTCGGTATCGAGGCCGGCCACCGCGAGCCGCGCGGCCTGCGCCATGCCCACGATCCCCGGCACGTCGAGCGTGCCGCTCCGCAGGCCGCGTTCCTGCCCGCCGCCGAAGACGAGCGGGTCGATCCGCACGACACGCTCCCGCCGCCGCACGTAGAGGAAGCCCGCCCCCTTGGGCCCGTGAAACTTGTGCGCTGAGAAACTGGCGAGGTCCGCGCTGAGTGCGTCGACGTTCACCGGCAGCCGGCCGAGGGCCTGGGCACAGTCGACGTGCAGGACCGCACCCTGGGCGTGCACGCGCCCGGCGATCGCGGGAATGTCGTGCACCACGCCGATCTCGTTGTTGGCGAGCATCACCGACACGAGGCACGTGTCGGGGCGGAGAGCCGCCGCCACGGCGTCGGGCGCCATGAGGCCGGTGCCCGGCTCGACCGGCAGTCGCGTGACCGCGAAGCCGTCGCGTTCGAGGTGCTCGACCGGATCGAGCACGGCATGGTGCTCCGTGACCACGGTCACCACGTGCCGCTGCCCGGGGCGCATGCGGGCGGCAAGCCCGAGGATCGCGAGATTGTTGCTCTCCGTCGCCCCGCTCGTGAGCACGATCTCGCGGGTGGTGGCGCCGATGGCCGTCGCGATCGCTTCTCGAGCATCGTCGACCGCGGTCCGCGCCTCGCGGCCCATCTCGTGGGTCACGCTGCCGGCATTGCCGTAGTGGTCGGTCAGCCACGGCAGCATCGCCTCGAGCACGCGCGGATCGAGGCGGGTCGTCGAGTGGTTGTCGAGGTAGATCGTCACGGCTCGATCATACCGTCGTGGCGAACGCTGCCGTGCCGCAGCGAGCCATGCCGCGCCTCCGGCATGAGCGTCGGCCACGCGGCGGCGAGTCTGGGCTGCGGCGGGATCTCCAGCCGCGTGCCCGGGGTCGTCGAGACCCGTGGGTCGAGGCGCCGATTCCAGGCGAAGAGGGCGCGGTAGAGGCGTCCGTCGCCGTAGGCCCGCTCCGCGATCGACCACCAGGTGTCTCCCAGTGCGGTCGTGTGGCTGCCGGCGATCGGCGTCGGTGCAGACGGCGGCGGCTCCACCACTGTGACCACCGGCTGGGGCGTCGGTCGCCGCGGGAATGCATCAACCGGCGGGAGATCGGGCGACGTCTCAGGCAGGTGCGTCGCTGCTGGCAGGTGCGACGACTCGAGCAGGTCCGATGGCTCGGCGGCCGGCTCGCTGAAGGCCGAGCGGGTGACGAACGGATCGCGGCGTTGAGGAGGAGACGGAGTCGCGGACCGGGGCTCCAGGCCGGGCGGGTCCACGATGTCCTGCCGAACCACGACCGCCTCCTGAGGATCGACGTCGGGACCGGCACCGACGGGTGGCCGGGGCACGAGCAGTTTCATCGACAGGACGCCCATGAACGCGCCGCCAAGCACGCCGAGGATCGCCAAGAGAATTGTCGTTTCGCGTCCCATCGCTTGCCGACCGGCTGCCGCCGGGCCCGGAGGGGGCGGGATTCTCATGAATCCACCCGCCCGCCGCCAGACCGTTCACGACGCCGGAATTCCGGCCGTTCGGCGAGCCACGCGGAGTTTGGCCGACCGGCTCCGCGGGTTCGCGGCCAGTTCCTCGGGGCCGGCCTCCACGGGCGACCGCGTGAGACACTCCCAGACCTGCCGGTTGCGGAAGGCCGTTTTCGCGAGCCGGTCCTCGAGGGAATGAAACGAGATCACCGCGAGCCGCCCCCCGGGCACGAGCCGCTCGGGAATCCGCTCGAGGGCGATGCTGAGCGATTTCAGTTCCTGGTTCACGGCGATGCGCAGCGCCTGGAACGTGCGCGTGGCGGGGTGGATGCGCGACGGTGGGTGCTGGCGCGGGATCGCCGAGACGACGAGCCGGGCGAACTCCCGTGCCGAGTGAATCGGCTGCTTTCCGCGGACGGCCGCGATCTTGCGGGCGATGCGTCGGCTGTATCGTTCCTCGCCGAACTCGAAGATGATGTCGGCAAGGCTCTCGGGCCGCATCCGGTTGACGATCCGCCACGCGGGCTCGCCCTCGGTGGGGTCGAACCGCAGGTCGAGCGGGCCGTCGGCATCGAACGAGAAGCCGCGATCGTGGTCAGCGAGCTGGTCGCTCGACAGGCCGACGTCGAGGAGCACGGCATCGACCGCGTCGATCGACAGGGCGTCGAGCACCTCGGGCAGATCGCAATAGTTGGCCTGCGCGAACCGCACCGGCAGCCCGGCGAGTTCCCGGGCTCCCCGCTCGATCGCGGCGGGGTCCCGGTCGATCGCGATCACGAGTCCCTCGGATCCGACGGCCTGGGCGAGCAGCCGGGTGTGACCGCCGCCGCCCAGCGTGCCGTCCACCACGCGCATGCCGGGACGGACGGCGAGGAACGACATCACCTCGGCCGGCAAGACGGGGGCATGAATGCTCGACGGCAGCTGCATCGCCTCACTCTACCACGCGCGCCGGCTACATTGGCGGCATGGCCGACGCCGATCGCTACGACTACGACCTGCCCCCGGAGCTGATCGCCCAGGAAGCGCTCGCGGATCGCACGGCCGCGCGGCTGCTCGTCGTGCACCGGTCGGCCGGCACGCTCGAGCACCGGTCCATTCGCGACCTGCCCGACATTCTCACGCCGGGCGATCTCGTCGTCGTGAACGACACCCGGGTCGTGCCGGCACGGCTCGTCGGCCGTCGCGTCGCCACCGGCGGCAAGTGGGAGGGGCTGTTCCTGCGGGTGGACGAGGCGACGGGGGCCTGGCAGATCCTGGCGCACACCCGCGGCCGGCCCGCCCTCGGCGAATCGGTAGCGCTCGTCGATCGCGCAGGCGCGGTGGGACCCACGCTCGAACTCGTGGGGCGTGGCCCGGGCGGCACGTGGCTCGTGCGGCCGTCGTCCACGGAGCCCGTTGAGGATCTGCTGGCACGCGTCGGCAGGGTGCCGCTGCCGGGCTACATCCGCGGCGGAACGGAGCAGCGCGGCGATCTCGAGCGTTACCAGACCGTGTTCGCCCGGCGGGCGGGTTCGGCGGCGGCGCCGACGGCGGGCCTGCACTTCACCCCCGAACTGCTCGCCGAGCTCGCGGCCCGGGGCATCGACCGGGCCGACGTGACGCTGCACGTGGGCGTCGATACGTTCCGCCCGATCACCGCCGAGCGGCTCGACGACCACCCGATGCACACCGAGTGGTGTGCCTGCCCCGAGGCGACGGCCGCAACGATCCGGACGGCGAAGGCCCGGGGCGGCCGTGTGGTGGCGGTGGGCACCACCGCGATGCGCACGCTCGAGACCGCCGCCCGTTCCGGCGGCATCTCGGCCTGGTCGGGCCCGACCGATCTGTTCATCAGGCCCGGGTTTTCCTTCCGCGTCGTCGACTGCCTGTTGACGAATTTTCACCTGCCGCGGACAACGCTGCTGGTGCTCGTGAGCACCTTCGCGTCGCGCGAACTCATCCAGCACGCCTACGCGGAGGCGATCCGCGAGCGGTATCGGTTCCTGAGCTACGGCGACGCGATGCTCATCATGTAGGGCAGGCTGCAGCGGGTGACGGAAGAAGCATGACACAGATCCCCCAAGAAGACGTGCTCGTGGTGCCGCGGTCGCTCTTCGACGACGTCGGCGCCTTCCAGGGCTTTTGCGGCGAGGTCGCGGCCTACCTGCCCGTCCTGCTCGACCCCAGACACACGTCGTGGCGGCCGCGGGCGACCGTCGAGGAGGATCCGTCGTTCAAGCAATTGATTCCCTACTGCGTGCTCGCGCACCGCACCCCCGACGGGGCCGTGCGCTACTTCGCCTACACCCGCGGAGGCGGGCAGAGCGAGGCGCGGCTGCGAGCCAAGCGGTCGGTGGGCGTCGGGGGCCACATCGCCAGCTGCGACGGCGAGCACGGCGATGACACGTCGTATGACGCCGGCATGCGGAGGGAACTTGCCGAAGAGATCGCGATCGACGGCGCGTGGAAGGCCCACTGCGTGGGGCTCATCAACGACGACTCGAACGCCGTCGGCAGCGTGCACCTCGGCGTGGTCCACATCCTCGAGCTCGAGAAGCCGGCGGTGTCGTCACGCGAGAGCGCGGTCGTCGAGTGCGGCTTCGAGACGCTCGCCGACCTGCTCGCGACCCGTGAGCGATTCGAGACCTGGTCGCAGATCGCCCTCGAAGCGCTCCGTGACGGCCGGATGGGGTAGGCGCCGCCGCTGCCGGGCCGCCTACTTCGCCCCAAATTTGTACGCCGTGTTCTTCGGGTCGAAGTCGTCGTCGGTGAAGCCGTTGTTGGTCTTCACGTTCATGTAGGTGTATTCCTCCATGAGCACCGGCTGCCCGCCCTGCTCCGTCGGCCAGTCGTAGGCCTCGTAGCGGATCGGGATCGTCAGCTCGTCGTCGATGAAGACCCGGGCGAGGTGGAAGCGGAAGTTGCGGCGCGGCACGGGGTGCGACACCTGGATGCAGGTGCAGATGCGGCCGTTCACCTTGGCGTTCGGGAAGAAGTTGACGTCGCACTCGCCGAACTGCTTGTCATGATCGGCGACCTCGATGAGCCGCTTCGTGAGGTTCTCGACGCCGAGCTCGGTGATCGGATACCGGTTGCCCGCCATCGCGAGCATGCTCTGCGGCTTGAGCGACACCGTGCCGACCATGGCCCGGACGCCGCTGCCGGCGTGGGCGAGCATGTTGCCGTCGTTGCGGCCGTCGACGTAGATCACCTCCTGGCCCTTGACGCTGTCGGGGCCGAGGAACAACAGGTAGACGCTGAAGGGCTGCTGTCGAATCTTGGCGAACATGTACTCGTGTTCGCCGAGCTTGCCGTCGATCCGCTCCCGCTTGACCACGGTGCACGAGTAGTCCTTGATGGTGGTCCGGATGCTTTCGAGCCCCTTGCGGGCGACTTCGAGCGCCGGCTCCAGGGGGTGCGTGGCGGCGGCCGCGACGGCGGCATCACCCGCGTTGGCGTTCCCCTGCGGCAGCCCACCCTGGGGCAGCAGGCCGGGGAACTGTGCCGGCTGGCCGGCGGCCGGGGTCGTGCCCGGAGCCGCAGCGGGGGAATCTCCACGCACCGGCATCGCACGGATGCCGATCACCACCACCAGCGACGCCAACGCGGCGCCGATGACTTTGCACGCTTTCCCTGCCCGTCGGGCCATCTCGCATCCCTCCATGGATTCCTTCGACCGCTCTACGTTCATCGCCCCGCCCATAGCGGGGCATGAGCAATGCCCGAGTCACCCGAACGGCCGGCAGATTCGTTGGGGTCGATGCCGGCCCGCTCGAGGGAGGCGGAAGCATACCGGCCTCGCCAGGGGCCGGCCATGCCATTTCGGGCGTCGTTTACGTGGTTTTTCTGCGGCCCCGCGCCGCGCCTTGCCACCCCATCCCCACCAGACGATGCTCGGACGGTTCGCTCCCGCCCTCCAAACCGGCTCGTTCCCCATGCCCCGCCCCCTCGTCCACGCGCCGGCCCCCGACCTGCGCGTGGCCTGCATCGAATCGGCGCCGTTCGGGGAAAACACCTACGTCGTATTCCGCCCCGGGGCGCCGGCCTGCCTGGCGATCGACCCGGGCTTCGAGCCAGACCGCGTGATCGAGGTGATGCACGCCGAGGGCCTCGTGCCGGAGGCCATCCTGCTCACGCACGGCCATTCCGACCACATCGCCGGCAATGCGGCCCTGCGCCGCCGGTGGCCCGACATCCCGATCCTCATCGGGCATGGCGACGCCTCGAAGCTCGGCGACCCCGCCGGCAACCTGTCGGGCGCCTTCGGCCTCGCCCTCACCAGCCCCCCTGCCGACAGGCTGCTCGCCGACCGGGAGCGGTTCGAACTGGCCGGTCTTCCGATCGACGTGCACGAGATTCCGGGGCACTCCTCGGGGCACGTGGTGTACGTGCTCCACGGCAGCGTGCCGCCGGTCGTGTTTGCGGGCGACGTGCTCTTCCACGAGAGCATCGGACGAACCGATTTTCCGGACGGTGACTTCGCCGCCCTGGCCCGCGGCATCCGCGGCCGGCTCTACACGCTCCCCGACGAGACGGTCGTGTTTCCAGGCCATGGCCCGCCCACGACGATCGGCCACGAGAAGCGGCACAACCCGTTCGTGCCCGCCGCCGATCCGCCCTCGGCACATTGACCCGCGCCGCCCTCCATGCCGAAACTAGCCGTCATGCTTTCGCCCGCCGACATGCCGCCCGCCCCCGCCACCGGGGCCGGCACCGCGGAAGGCCCGTCACTGGTCTGCCGTGCCGCCGGGCTGTCGCTGGCGGCGCTCGCCCGGCTCCTCAGCGGCTCGAGCGTTCGCTGGATCGCGAGCCAGCCCGACACATGCCAGCGGGTCTACTTCGCGAATCACACCAGCCACCTCGACGCCATCGTGATCTGGTCGTCGCTTCCCCAGACGGTGCGTGAACTGACGCGGCCCGTGGCGGCGAAGGACTACTGGCAGCGCGGGCTCGTGCGGCGGTGGCTGGCCGAGGAGGTCTTCAACGCGATCCTCATCGACCGCACCGACATCAAGGTGCACCAGAGCCCCGTCGATCTCATGCTGCGCGAGATCGGCGTGACGAAGTCGCTGATCGTGTTCCCCGAGGGCAGCCGCAGCGTCACGGGCGAAATCGGGGAGTTCAAGAGCGGGCTCTACTACCTCGCGAGGAAGCGGCCCGACATCGAACTCGTGCCGGTGCATATCGACAACCTCAACCGCGTGTTGCCCCGCGGCGAGTTCCTCCCGGTGCCCCTCCTCTCGTGCATCAGTTTCGGCCCGCCGCTCTGGCTCGAGCGCGGCGAGGCCAAGGCCGACTTCCTCGACCGCGCGCGGCGGGCGGTGATCGCGCTCAAGGAGTGACCGGCGGCATGAACGACATTCGCACGATCGCGCTGATCGCCGGGGTGCTCGGCCTGCTGGCGATCGCCACGGTCATCGGCCAGTTCCTCAAACGGCATCCCGACCGCGGGCTCGATCCGGCCGCCGTGAACACGTTCAACCTGCGGCTGCGCGGCTGGTGGATCATGTGCACGGTGCTCGCAGCGGCGTTTTGGCTGGGCACGACGGCCACGGTCGTGCTCTTCGGGCTGGTGTCGTTCTGGGCGCTCCGCGAATTCATCACGCTGACGCCCACCCGGAAGGGCGACCACCGGGCGCTGTTCTGGGTGTTCTTCCTGTTCACGCCCCTGCACTACGTGCTCGTGGGCCTCAACCGCTACGACGTGTTCAGCGTCTTCCTGCCGGTCTACGCCACGCTCTTCGTGCTCGCCCGCGTCGCGTTCGCAGGCGACTACAAGCGGTTCCTCGAGCGCACGGCGAAGATCCAGGCGGGCCTCGTGGTCTGCGTCTACTGCCTGTCGTTCGCCCCCGCCCTCCTCCAGATTCCGATCAAGGGCGCCACCATCGGCGGCAACTTTCGCCTGTTGTTCTTCCTGATCCTGCTCGTCCAATTCGCCGACTGCATGCAGTATGTGTGGAGCAGGGTGCTCGGCCGCCGGCTGGTGGCCGCGGCGGTGAGCTCGAACCGCACCTGGGAGGGACTCCTCGGCAGCGCCACGAGCACGGCGCTCCTCGCGGCCGTGCTCTGGTGGGCGGCACCGCCGTTCGAGCCCTGGCAGGCGGCGCTCGCGGGCTTCGTCGTGGCCCTGATGGGATTCGCCGGCGGGATGACCATGTCGGCGATCAAGCGCGACCGCGGCGTGAAGGACTACGGCACGCTCGTGGTCGGCCACGGCGGCGTGCTCGACCGCATCGACTCGATTTGCTTCGCCGCGCCGGTCTTCTATCACATGACCCAGCTCTTCGCCGGAGCGGGGTCACCGTAGCGCGGGCTCGCCCTGGCCGTCGCCCGCGCTCGTCTGCCGGGCCTGCACGGCGTAGATCGATCGGCGGCCTGCGGCCGCCGAGACGGCGGCGATGGTCGCCCGCGGAGGCGCGACAGGTGCCGGGTCGGGGCTCTGGCCGCGGGTCGTTCCGGCGATCGTGACCGGCCGCACGGGCGCCGCAGCGAGCGCCGCCGGCGGTGCCGGGCATCCCTGCCTCACCCAGTCGAGCCACACGGTCTGCATCTTCGCGAGGTTTCCCACGCCATAGTGCCGCGCGAGCGCGCCGCCCCAGTCGTCGGTCGCGAGTCCTTCACCCACGAAAGTCACGTACTTGTGGCGGCCGCCGCGTTCGATGAGGTAGCGGGCGAGCGAATATCCCTGCGAGTAGAGCGGCAGGACGTCGGCCGGATACTCCCGCATGGCGAACATCTCCGGAAACGCGATGCCGCGGCCGGTGGTGAGAAACTCGATCAGCAGGCGATGCTGGCGGGCGCGTTCCACCGGATGCTCGACGGTCGTGCACGCACCCTCGTCTGCCCAGCGCGGCAGTGGACGCCGGAAGTGGCTGGCGAAGATCGTGTGGGTCACCTCGTGGGGCAGCACGGAGTCGAGGATCCGCTCCTCGCTGCCCTGGATCGTCATCGTCCAGCCGAATACCTCGCCCGCGTCGAAGACGAAGCTCGTGGCGCCGCCGGCACCGAGATGCGGCGCCACCTGGGCCTTGATCGGGCAGGGGCGGCTCCAGCGTGGCAGCGGTGCGCCCAGCCATTCGACCGACAAATCGTGGCGATACTGCTCGGCGGCCTCGCCGATCCGACGGGCGAGTTGTTCGGTGGGCGCGTCGACGATGAAGTTCGCCGTGCGATGGCCGGCACCGCTGGCCTGCATCCCGGGCCCACACGCCGCCACGACCACGAGCGCCGTCCACATCACCGCCCGACACGCATGCTGTCCACAACCCATGTCCCGACCACCTCCGTGTACGTCCCGGTTTTCACCACGGGCGGGAGGACACTAGCGGAGGCCTTCGAACAGTGGCCAGACCGGTTTGGCACGGCGTTTCGGCGCGTTCCCGTGGCAAGCACGGCAGATTCGGGAAGCCGGGAATGCGCGCTCGTCGTGCGTCGAGATCGAGGAAGGCGTCGCTGAGGGGTTGCCCGTGTCCTCTCGCTGGACGTTCACTGCGGCCCTCCAGGCCTCCGTTCACTGCGTGTCCGCTGCGCTTCGGCATCCATGCCTGCGCTTGCTTCCACAGCCCGCTCGAGGACACGGGCAACCCCTCCCGTGATCTGCTCGCTCGGACCTGCCTGCTTCCAGGCTGCAGCGCGACGCGTGATGATCCAGGCGGTGCCGCCGCTGGCCAAAAGCGCGAGCGTCGCCCACGCTCGTGCCACGAGGCTGGGATCACGGCGTCGGGCGATCCGCACCGTGAGCGGCGCGTCGATGGGGGCGGCGGCGACGTGCACGACGGCGCCGGCGGATGCTCCTGACGTGCGATCCACGTCGTCGAGCCGCCGCTCACGCATCTCGACGACCGCGCGGAGCCGCTCGCGTTCGACGGCAGACGACACCTCGATCGCCCGCTCGAAATCGGTGCGCAACGCGGCGAGCGCGGCGGCCCGCTCCTCCCGCACGGCCGCGGCATCGAGCGGCCGGCCGGGTTCGGCGACGTGCACGACGGCACCGCGCGGCGCCTGCAGCGTCCACAGACGACGCATGCAGGGGAGCCCCACGAGCGTCGGCGGCGCGATGGCGAGCGGACCGTCCTCGTCGAGCGCTCCTCCCACAGTTCCCGCGTAGACGACCTCGATCGATCGCGGCCAGCTCGTGTCGTGGAGCGTGATGTCCCACCGCTCGCCGACATCGCCGGACGAGGGCGCGCTTCCGGGCGCCGGTGTCGACGGCAGGGTCGGCAGCCCGTCCACGAACACTTCGAACAGGCGCATTCCCCGCGGCAGGCCGAGCCGCAGGCGACGGTCGCGCGTGACCACGTCGAACCGGGCGCGGCCCCAGGCACGGCCCCGGTCCTCGAACGTCACGTCCACTTCGGCGAGTTCGACGCGTGGCTCGGCTGCCGCTGCCTGCTGCGGCGCCGGCTGCTCCGCCGGCGCCGTCTCGACCGGCTCCGGAACGACTGCGGCACGCAGGGTGTAGAGCGGCGGCCGGTCGTCGCTCCGCAGTTCCCACGATCGTTCCGGGCCCGTCGCATCGAGCGACTCGTTCCAGGCTGCGACGACGGGAGCGGCGGGCAGCAGCGCGCGCACCACGGGCACACGGCCGGTCGCGGCGGGCGGCCGGGGCACGTGCGCCACCACCTCGAGCCGGAATCGCCCGGCCACCGGCCTCTGCATGGTCAGCACCCCTTGCTCCGGTGTCGCGCGTCGCCAGGAGGTGTCGAGCGGACCACGATCGGCAGGATCCGGCGGCTGCAGGCCATTGTCGAACAGCGAGACCGACTCGACGACGCAGTCGGAGGGGAGTTCGATGGGCAGCGAGACGAGCGGCGTCGAACTCGCGTCGAACCGGGCGTCGAGCACGACGAACGTGCGATCGGCGGTGAATCGGATCCGTGCGTCCTGCGTGCCGCGGATGTCCTGCCTCCGTCGCTCGACCGTGATCCTGGCCTGGGGTTCGCCGGCCGACCATTCCGTCGATGCGGCGGCGCCGCGGTCGTCTCGCGCCTGGCCATCTGGCGGCCGCACGTCGCACCGCCAGGCTGGCCCGCCCCGTTCCTCCGGGGCGAGCATGACCAGCGGCGCAGGAGCATCGACCTGCACCGCCAGGTCGATGGCGGGCTCGAGCGTGGTCGTGCGCACGTCGGCGGCAGCCCCCTCGATCCACGCGCCCGGCACCGCAAAGATTCCCACGGGGCTCGGCAGCGGCCGGCGGAACGTCATCTCGAACCGCCATGGCCCAGCGGTGGGCCGCACGGCATGGACGAGATACCGATTGCCCGGCAGTTGCACCACGTCGAGGGCCCCGTCGGCAGGCTCGACCCGCGCCAGGCCGCGGTCGGCACGGACGATGCACGGGGCGACGATGTCACGACCGGGATCGATCACGAACGACGCGGCGACCCGGCAGGAATCGAGGTCCCAGAACACGGTGTTGCGGCTTTCGACCACGGGCGGCTCCACCGCGAGGGAGACGCCGTCGGCCAGCGGCCGCACGAGCCGCACCCGCGCGGCCTGCGGAACGTCGGACACGAACCGTTCGGAATCCACCGACCACACGCTCGGCGCCTCCGCGAAGGGCCCATCGGGGGGCGCGGCCTCGCACCGCAGTCCCCTCGGGCCGAGGCCCGCGGAAACCGCGAACTCGACGGTCGCAGTCGGCGCCGGCGGCAGCCTGGCAGTGAGTACCACGACGTCGCCGGCCTGCTCGATCCGCGGCCGCACCTCGATCTCGACACGATGCCGGCCGGCCGTCGGCACGACCAGGTCGTACCGCACCGGCGCGCCCGTCACCGTCGCGGCCTCGCCATCGATCTGCGCCGAGTCGATGACCCAGCCATCAGGTGCATCCTGCCGGCCCAGATCGAGCACTCCCGCGGCCGGGGCGTCGACGTCGATTCTGAGCAGCAATCGCTCGGCGTTCCGACCCGCCGCACGAACTTCTGGCACGAGCAGTTGGCAGCTGACGACGCGAATCGCACCCGCCCGATCCGCACCGCTGCGGGCGAGCAGGCGATACAGCGGTTCTGGAACGAGTGCCATTTCCCCGTCGTCGAGCGGCGTGATGAAAACAGGCAGGGCATCCGCCGCTGCGGCGGTGGATACCGGGGCGGAAACCAGGCACGCCAGGGCGAGCAGCATGCCGCTCGCCGCGGGCCGGCGGATCACCAGCAGCATCGCGGCGATCGCGGCCCACCAGGCCGCCCGGGCGACGAGATCGCCGGGAGCAGGACACCAGAGCGCGGCCACGCCTGCGATCACGCACGCGACGGGTGCGAGCCATGGCCGCCGCCGGGCACCGGCCAGAACGACGCCTCCGATGCAGCTGCCGACGAGCACCGCCGCGCCGGTGATCCAGCGGCGGCGCACGACGACGACCGCGCCGCCGTCGCCACGTCCATCGGCCGGCACGAACTCCCGCACGTGATACGCCTCGCCGGTAGGACCGCGGTGTCCGTCCCCGGATCCGCGGGACGACGGTGCGACGGACGCACCACGCAGTCCGGCGAGCCGCTCCGCGACGCCGCCTGCCGCCTGCCCCACGCCCCTCCACGCCGCCGACACGGCGCCGATCTCGAGCTCGGGCGGTAACGCGACGCGGCAGATGCGGTCGAGCACGGGCAGGTCGATCGCCACGCCCGCCGGCTCGACCCGCCACGCGCCCCATGCTGCGGTCTCGGCGCTGCTCCGCACCACGAGCGCGAACGACGGCCTTCCCGCCGGCAGCTCGACCGGAATGGCGGTCACGTTCTCCTCGGGCACCACCGCCGCCGGCATCCCGTCGATCTCGATCCCCTCGAGCCGCCTGCCCGCAGGCAGGCCGAGCACGACCCCGGATCGTCCGTGGCTTTCGATCTCGAACACGGTCTCGAATTCGGTCCGTCCCGAGGCGTGGCACCAGCACGACGTGGTTTCCCGCCAGGCCCAGGCCCGCGCGGCCCCGTCGTCGCGCTTTCCGGGCACCAGTTCGGCGGCCGCCGGGCCGGCGGCCGCCCGGCCGCCCGTGAACGAAAACTCTCCGATGATGGTCGGCCATTCGCCGGCGGCATCCGGCCCGGCTGGCAGTTCCGCGAGCCGCCGATTGTCGATCGTGGGCCGACGCCGCCCCGCGTCGCGCACGATCACCTCGCCGACCTGCCGCGGCGCCCCGTCGACCCATGCCAACGGAATCGGAAGCGCGGCCTCGAAGGGAACGGTGCGGGCGGCGCGGATCGTGACCGCCTCCCGCACGGGTGGCGTGAATTCCACGACCCATGAGTCGTCGGCCGACTCGAGCCGACGAGCCACCATCGATCCGCTGGCCGGCGCCAGCAGCGACCACTCGAGAAGGTCGTCCATCGGTTCGGAGAACTGGACGACCAGCGAATCGAGATCGGATGCGTCGGGGCGGCACTCGAACGTGAAGGACTGTGAAAGTCGGTCGTCACGAACGGTGAGCCGCACCTGAGCCTGCACGTCGAGCGGCGGCCGGCGCTGCACGAGCTTCACCTCCCAGGCGGAGGACCGACCGCCCACGGTGGCCCACGCCCTCACGGCGGGTTCGTCGACGAGCGGTGCGAGCCGCGGGTCGACGGCGCCGGCGTCGGCGCCCACGAGCTCGACCGCCTGTTCGGCGCTCGTCTTGAAGCCGATGGCGGCCACTCCCTCGGTCTCTCCCACGAGCCGCACCATGTCGATTTCTCCCGCCGAGAACGCCGCCCCAGCCGCGGCGCCGGCCCGGTGCCCGGAGATGCGCAGCCGCAACCGCCGTCCTGGCGTGGCGGCCGCCGTCAGGCCGATGCGCAACACGTCGCCGCGCGCATCCCGCACGACCTTCCATTCCAGCGGCTCCCCGGTACGGGCCTCCGAGATCGAGGCCGGCTCACCCCACAGCGGCGATTGCGACCAGCCGACGGCATCCACGGTGTCGATGAACCAGCCGGGCGCGATGAGCCCCGTGAGATCGAACGCCTCGCCCCTGCGGACGCCGATGTCGCACGTCGCGACGCCCACCACGACGCCCGGCGCGAAGTCGACGACCGTCACCCGATGCACGTCGATCCGCCCGGTTCGCGGCACGACGGCGGCCCGTACCTCCGCACCGGGGCCCTGGTGTTCGAGGTGGACGCGCGCCGGCGGCCCGAACCCGCCGCCGACCTCGTCGGCCTGCGTGCGGACGGACTCCGGCAGGGGCCACGATGCCGATGCTTCGGCGGTGATGGCAAGACACTGAGTGAGCTCGATCGCCGCCAAGGTCCAGGCGGGATCGACCTCGATCACCGCCCCTCCGCCGGCCCAGAGCCGGACGGGCGGGCGCAGCATGGGCAGCGGCCGAGCCAGTCCGTCGGGGAGCGGGCCCACCGCACGGATGACGATGGGCGTTCGCGTGCCCATGGCCTCTGCCGGCACCAGGCAGGTGATCGAACGGCGGTCTTCGGCCTCGAACCAGGCGACCGCCCTGCGATCGCCCGCGGCCAGCGACACGTCGGCCACCACGAGGGCGGGGTCTTTGTCGAACGTCGCGCGCTCGCCGTTCCAGATGGTGACGGGACGCATCGACACGTCGACCGCAGCCTCACGCCCCGCGATGGCGAGCCTGCTCCAGCTGGAGACGGCCGGCTGGAGCGGCTGCTCGTCGACCACGTAAAACTCGACCCGCGGGCGGGCGCCGGCCTCGATCAGCCAGGCGGTGCCGTCGCGGGTGGGGGAAAGATCGTGCCCCACGAGCAGTGGGCGTCGACCCCGGGGCAGTTGCAACCGGATCGACGACCGCACGGCGGGCAGGAGAGGCATCGCATGGAGTCGTCCATCATTGGTCGCCCGCGGCAGACCCGCCGTCCATTCGGCGACGTACTCGCCGGCCCCCGCCGTCGCCACCGCGGACGTTCCGTCACCCAGGCCGAAGACCGACGCCACCCCGACGCCCTCCGCAGTCGTGGCCGTGCATGCCGTGACGGACAGCATGCCCAACGGCAGCATGTCGGACGCGCCGACACCATCGACCGGCCCGATGTCGAACGCGACGCGGCCTTCGAGCACACCGGCGGCGGTGATCCGCGCCTCGTAGCGGGCTGCATCGGCCCGCCGTGAATCGGGGCTCGAGGCCGCGCCCGCGGCGCCGGTCGACCGCGTGACGGCCGCCTCGAAGGCGTCGCGAGGCATCGGCACATAACGCTCGTCCCCCAGGGGAACGTCGGCCAGCCCGTCGCGGGGCACGTGCACGCGCATGAACCGCGTCTGGGCCACGGGGTCCGGCTCGGCACCGAACACGCCGATCTCCGCGGCGAGCCCGCCCACCACGCAGGCGAACCACGCAATCGCGTGGCGACTCGTTGCGGTCATGCCCCGGAGCCTCCCAGCTTCGTGACGGTCGTGGGAGAATGGACCGCCGACGGGGAGATCACGATCGACGCCGCGGGCATGTAGCGCGTGGACGACTCTGCAGCAACCGGCGGCCCCCACTGCGGCGGCCGCACGGCGGGCCGGTCGATGAACGACCTCAGCGCCGCGGCGACGAGCGACAAGACGACTCCCGGCACGGCCGCCAGTCCGACGAGCGGTGCAAGGTCGGGCACGACGGCCGCCACCAGCGCCGCCACCGCCCCGATCGAGAGAACCACCGGCACGCGGCGCAGTGCGGCGCGATACACCATCGCGAGCCCCGTCGCCAACGCCACCCCCGACACCACGAGGACGAGAAGCCACGTCGGGGCCATCCAGACTGCGGCAGTTCCCGGATCTCCCACCCCGGCATACACCACGCGCCGCTCCGCCACCGGCACGTCGGCCGTCGCCGGTCGCCGCTGGGCTGCCGCCGCAATCCAGTCGGCGAGCGCCGCACGCGACACCAGCGGTGCATACTCTGGACCGAAATCGCTCCACCTCCAGCGCTGCTGCGACGTCCAGCCTGAGGGCGGAACGACCACATGCTCGTCGGCGGCCACGTGGAGTTCCCAGCAGAAGCGTCGCAGCACGGTGCCCGCCGGGAACCGCGGTGCCTCCAGGACGACGCGCTCGGGCAAGGCCACGAACCTGTCCGATCTTCCTCGCGGCCCGGTCGACTCGATCTCGAGCACGCAGCGGCGGCGGCTGGAATCAGCGGACGCCGTCGGCAACGGCACCTGCACGGCGCCGTCGCTGTCCTGAACGACCGCCACGAGCGCGCCATCGACACGCACGCGCGGCGGGGTGCGGCTCTCCGCCGATCCTGCTCCCGATGGTTCGGCATGCCACAGGCGAATGGCGGGCGCTGTGCTCGAGATCGCGAACGTGCGGACGTCGTCACGCCGATCGGGAAGGAGCCGCGTTTCATACCACGCCGCCTCGATCACCGTGTCACCCGCTCCCGATTCCGGCCGCATGGCGAGGGCCAGCGGCACCGCGGTCTGGGCACCCGTGGCGATCCAGACGCGGGCCGGGCCCGCGGCCTGGGCCGCGACGTCGCGGGTCCACGCATCGCCGCGCACGTCGACGGTGAACTGGTCGCCGGCCGCCAACGTGAAACTCTGCCGAACGATCCGTGCCTCGACGGGCAGCGGGAGCGGCAGGTTTTCGGCGACCGTCGTCTCGGCCGGCACGTCGGGCGTCGGCAGGCTGAAGGCCACGCCCAGATCTCCGGCGCCGAGCAGCGGCGTGGCCAGCATCACGCGGATCGTCGCGAGTCCGTCCGGCGCCTCGGCCGCCGTCGACACCTCGAACGGATTGAGCAGTTCACCCTCCTGCCGGATCTCGAGCGAGCCGTCTTCGAGGATCGATCGGGCCACGTTCAGGTCGACGAACTCCAGCGGCACGTTGGCCACCTCGAACCGGATCGTCTCCTCCACCCGCGTCCGCGGTGCCGCCACCGCCGCCTGGGCGACGACAACCGCGTCGGCGCGCCGGGGCAGAAACCGACGCCGCGCGGAGAACGCACCCTCGGTGCCATCGAGCCGGTAGGCGATCCGGGGCGCCTCACCGCGGCGCGGCGGAGATGCGACCTGCCTGACGAGCCCGGAGATCGCGGATGGTTCGGGGAGCACCTCGATGTCGCTGTCGGACGCGATCGTCACCTGCGCCGGCCCCACGAGGTCCGCCCGGGGCACCGGAAGTTTCCAGCCGACGGTCGTGGTCGAGCGATCGATCGGCATGCTGCACCGTACGTCGACCGTCGCTTCGCCCGACAACGGCTGCACGAACGGGATGACGATGCTGCCGCCACTGCTCACGACGGCCGCCGCGTCGACGATGCCCGGTGGCCCGACGTCGTCGACACTCCAGCCTTCGAGACCGAGCGCGACCCGCGACACCGGTGCGCCGCGGACGATCACGCGCAGGGTCGCGACGAGTCCGATGCGCGCGGCGCTGATGTCGTAGCGATAGGCCGGCTCGACGACGACGCGGCTGCCGCGCGGCCGCACGCGCAGCGGCAGCCGCGCCGGCTGCGCATCGTAGGCGAACGCCGCCACGAAGCCCGGTCGTCTCGCGGCCACCGGAGGGTCGACGCGACGGCTCCCTCCCTGATCCTCCCAGTCGACCTGCCAGTCCCCTTCCACGACCAGGCTCACGCGGCCGTGCTGCCGCCACGCCGGCACGCCGGCGACGGCGAATCCCATTGGCTCGAAGGCTGCCGAGCCCGTCGCGTCGACGGGCCGTTCGCACGCCAGTTCCACCACGGCCCGCCCGCCCGCATCGGGCTGGATGCGGATCAACGCCTGTGGATGTTCCGCGTCCCCCGTCACGCCGACGAGCGCGGCGGGAGCGGTCACCGTCTCCAGCCGCGTCCGCGGCGGAAGCGCGATCTGCACCTCGCGCGTGTCTGCCGGAAGCCCTTCGAGGCGCACGGTGGCGGTGGTGCTCGCGATGGTGCCGTCGATCCGCACGAGACTCTCGACGACGGCGTGGGGCGGGGCATCGCCGGGGCGGTCGCCGTCGCGCCGGTCCGCGACCACGATCTCGAACACGCCCGACACACCGCTGCACTCGACGACGGTGCCGGAGTCGCCTCCCTCGGCGGGTGAAATCCGGGGCGCGGGACCGGCGGGCCGGACGTCGACCCGCGGCGAGTGACGTGGCGTGCGAAGTCGGACGACCGACGCCGTCGCCCGCGGCAGGTCGAGCCGCAACGAATCGGCCGCCGGACTCCTGCCGACCGCCACGTCGCCGACGAGCGTGACCACGTGCTGCGACTCGGCCCCCGCCTCGAGCCATGCCACATAGCCGCCCGCCTTCGCGTCGGCATCGAGAATGAATCGTCCCTCGCCCTCGTGGTTCGGCGACGCGGTGAGCACGAAGCCGTCGAGGGCCAGCGGCACCCGGGCCCAGCCGGCCCGGATCTGCCGCAACCGCAGCGTGAGCATGAGCTCGCAGGCGTTGCGTTCATGCGCCGCGAGATCCCCGCCGACTTCGATCCGCTCGAGCACCGCCGCCGGCGGCTGCGGAAGGCCGGGCAGTCCGTCTTTCAGCCGCAGCAGATCGACGAAGTCGCGGTAGCGGAAGCCGGGCACCGGCACGAGTCGGCCGCCGTCGTCGCGCAGGTAGAAGATTTCCGGTTCGACCTCCTTCACGGCCGGCACCGGATCAGCGCCGACGGCTGCCGCCATCGTGACGATCGCGACGACCATCACGATGGCGGTGAGCAGTGGATGGCGTGAAGACAGTTCCATCGATGGTGCACTACGGTGGTGCCGAGGGGGTGCGCAGGACCGCCCGCGCGCAGTCCATCCCCACGACCTTAGTTCGCAACCTACCGCCACGCACGCGGTTTCGTCATCCACCGCCCCGATGCATCCCGTATGACCCGGATAATCGCGCCTTCAGGCCATTTCAGGAGGCAGCAGATCGCGAACGCGCTCGAGCAGGTGCGGCGTGGCGGCCGCGATGAAGACGGGCCGGTCGAGTGACACCGGGCCGGGCGGCCCGCCTGCGAACGGGCCGACGACACCCCCGGCTTCCGCGACGATGAGCAGTCCGGCGGCGACGTCCCAGCTCGCGATGCGGCGCACCCAGAATGCATCGAGCCGACCGCAGGCGATCCAGGCGAGGTTGATCGCGGTCGAGCCGGTGCGACGCACGGAGTGCACGTGCGACACCACGGCCAGAAAATCGGCGACCGCGTCGGAATCGACCGACACGTGAGGTGGAAAGCTCAACGCCACCAGCGCGTCGAGCACGTCGGTCGTCGCCGTGACCCTGATCGGCCTGCCGTTCAGGAAGGCACCGCCGCCGGCCCTGGCCGTGAAGCATTCGTCACGCTCCGGATCGTAGATGGCGCCCACGAGCAGGTCGTCGCCCCGCGCGAGCGCCACCGACACGCAGTAGGCGGGAAACCCGTGGACGTAGTTCGTGGTGCCGTCGAGCGGATCGACGATCCAGCGAAGCCCGTCGGCGGCCCCGGAAGCCGGTTCGACGTCCGGCAGGGTCTCCTCGCCGACGAAGCCATGGTCGGGAAACGCGCCGAGCACGATGTGCCGAATCTCGCGCTGGGAGGCGAAGTCGGCCTCCGTGACGTAGTCACGCTGCCCCTTCTTCGACACCCCGAACCGGCCCCGCCACTCCGCGAGCACGCGGCCGCCGGCCCGAGCAGCCGCCTCGCAGACGTCGAGCTGATCCGGCATGTCTCGGCCTCGTTCCGTGGCCGCGGATACAATCCGCGACCGTGTCCCTCGGTTCATGCCCGACGTGAACCGTCCGTCTTCTTGATGCGTGTCGACGATGTCTCCACGAACGTCGCCGGATGATAGCAGCATGAGCACCCTTCCGTCCCCGGCCGTCTGGTCGCTGTCCCGCCACCGCGCCTCCTGTGCCCTCGGCGGCCTGGTTTCGACGATCGACCTCGCGCGCCCGCAGGGCGGCCTCGAAGTCGCTCATCCCGACGCCGCCGGGCCCGACAGACTGCTCGGCCTCGAGCTCGACCCGGACTGCATCCGCGTCGACGACTGGTGCCGAGGACGGGATGTCACGGCGATCTACGAGACCGCGGAGCGGGGACGGCTGCGGGCTACCGTCATGTGGCGGGCCGCGCCTGCGTGGCTTTCAACCATGCCGGGAGTCTGGTGCCGCGAAGCAATCGTCTCGGCGCAGACCGCACTGCTCGAAAGCGTGCCCCGGCTCGGTATCGCTGCCGACGTGGCAGCCGGCACCGTCATGGCCACCGAATTCCACGACGGCCGATTGGCGTTCGCATCCCCGCCAGGGCGGAGGCCGCACGGTTGGTTCGTCACCTGGAGTGACGGCCGCGGGCTCTTGTTTCTCGTGCATCCCCTCGACGCCGGCGAGATGACGGCGCAGCGGGACGGCGACCGCGTGCGCCTCGCGGCCCGGCTCTTTCCGGAAGCGGTGGAAAAGGGCGTGCTGTTGCGCAGCCGTGTCGTGGCGGCCATCGGTCCGGCGGCCGGCGCCGCCGAATCCGACGCGTGGGCCGAGCGGGTGGCTCGCGCCTTCGCCGCCTCGCCACCCGTGCTCACCACCTGACCGTTTCCGGCACTTGCAGCCCTGTTTTTGGCGTTGGAGCGATCGAGGGGCAGGCGTTACATTGCCCCCATCTTTCCCGTATTCCCTTGCCACGGATCGGCTGGGGGTGATCGTCGCCACGCGACGACGGCCCTGCGGCCATGCCGGCGGCGCCCCTTCCGGGGCACAACGAGGAGGCATGTGCCGTGGCAGACCTGGTCTTTGCGTTCGACGCGGCCCTCGACCGCCCGATCCCCGTCCCGACCGGCGCCCCCGAGGCGGTGGCTGAGGCGGTGGCCGAAGCGCCCTTCGCCGCATTCCGCGCCGCCGTGGCGACGGCCCGCCAGACGCGGGCGGCGGCGCTCGTGCTGTTTGGAAGCACGCTCGATCCCGTGCGCGGCAGTCCCGCACAGGCCGTCGCCCTTCGCGGCCAGATCGAAGCCCTCGCGACCGACGGCTGCCGCACGATCTGGGTGGCCGACGAGCCGGCCGACGTGGCCAACGTGGCCCGGGCTCTCGCGGAGCCGGCCGGCCTCGCGTTCGTCACGCCGGTGTCGCCGCTGCGGCTCGATCTTCGCGGCCTCGCGCTCGAAATCTGCTCCGCCCGCGGCCACGCCCATGCCGCGAGCCACATGCCGCCGTCCTTCGCCTCAGCACACTCCTCGCTCCTGCCCGCGCAGCGCCGCATCGTCATCGGCTGGGACGACGCATGGACATCGCTGCACGGCGAGCCCACGGTGTCGCATGCGGTGCCGTCGCCGCTTCCGGTGGGGGCCTGGGGCCAGCATGGCACGCTCTTCGTGTGGGGCTCGCGCCGCCTGCAGCCGGTGCCGCCCGGCGTGCACCACGTGCCTCCGCTCCAGGCTCGTGGCGATCGCGAGTCGGCGGCCGGCGCGTGCATCGCGGTCACGCTCACCCAGCCGCCCCCGACCGGGGCCACGTTCTCCGCGCCCCCTCACGCGCTGGCCGATCCACGGTCGGAATGGCGTGGCGACTGGAAGGAGGTGCCGACGCACCACGTCGCCTGGCGCACCATCTCGATCACGTCGCTGTCGGGCGACGACGAAGAGCTCGCCACCACGATCTGGTCGGCCCTCGAGGGGATGTCGATCGACGCCCGCGCGCCGCTGCAGATCGTGCGCTGCGCGATCGACTGCGGCGGCAGCATCACGCGGCGTGTGCACGTGGCCGAGATCACCGCCGAAACGATGGCCCGCGTGCGCGAACTCTACGACCCGCGCACGTTCCGGGCGTGGTGCCATGAGATGGAAGCCGACCGCGGCGAGGCGCCCGACGCGCTCGTCCGCAACGCCTCGGCCGCGAAGGCCGGCGGCGCCGCCTCGTTCGCGGCCGGCGTCGCCGAACTGGTGCTCGACATGGAAGCGAAGGAGGCCTCGGCCGTGCCACGCGAGGCCGGCTGGCTCGCACTCGAACTGCTGGAG
The DNA here is from genome assembly GCA_037129475.1 of Planctomycetia bacterium. Lineage (GTDB taxonomy): Bacteria > Planctomycetota > Planctomycetia > Pirellulales > UBA1268 > RGVT01. The sequence continues at coordinate 28,815 of JBAXUY010000023.1, forward strand.
TCGACATGATCATCGAACGCATTGAAATCCACCGCTTCGGCGGGCTGGGCGACGTCACGATCGACGGCCTCGGCGGCGGAGTCGAGGTGCTCCACGGCACGAACGAGACGGGCAAGACCTCGTTGCTCGAGTTCGTGCGCGGCGTGTTCTTCGGGTTCGGCAGCCTGTTTCGCCGAGGCGTGCTCGACCCCAACCGCCCCTGCGGCGGTCGCCTCGTGGCCCGCGCCGGCCTCGATGGCCAGCGGATCGCGATCGAACGTCGACACGAGGGGCCGCACCTGGAGCGGCTCACCGCGGCGAGCTACTCCGCAGAGGACACGCTGCCGCTCGCCGACGTGATGACGGTTCTCGACGCCGACGGCAGATCGTCGGCACCGCTCTTCCTGCGAGACTTCACGGGCGAGATCGACGAACGGACGTTCACGGCCGTGATGGCCTTCGGGCTCGACGAGCTGCACGAACTGCGCACGCTCGACGCCGACGGCTGCGGCAGCCGGCTCTATGAGCTTGCCAGCGGGCTCGATCGCTCGAAGGTCGCGCTGGTGCTCGCGAACCTCCGCTCGGCGATCGATCGGCTCGACTCGAACGATCCCGAGGTGTCGCCCATCGAGGCGCTCCGGCAGCGCCGCACCGCCGCCCTCGCGCGACTCGCGGCGATGAACGCCCCGGCCCTCGAGGCCGGCAACCTGGTGCTCGAGCTCGTCCGCCTCGACGCCGACGTCGCCGTGTGCGAGACCCGCGCGGAGGCCGCCCTCGGCGACGAGGAAAAGATCCGCACGCTCCTGCCGCTCGCTCCCCTGCACGCCGAACGGATGCGCACGGCCGCGGCGCTCGCGGAGCTCGAGGCGACGCCCGCGATCCACGCCGACTACGACACCTGGGAGCTCGCGTCGAAAAATCGCGACCATCTGGCCCGGCTGGCCCGCAAGCGGAAGCGCTCGCGGAGCCGGCTCGCCAAGGAATTGGCCGCGATTCCCGCCGACGCGATCGTGCGCAAGAAGCGGGCTACGATCGTCGCGGTCTGCGACGAGCAGCCGCGACTCGAACGGCTCATGGCGGAACTCTCGCGGGCGGAGTCGGCCGCACGACAGGCGGCCCGCCGCTTCGGCGAGGCGCTCGGGTCGGCCGGGCTCATCCGGCTCATCTCGCCCGAACGCGCCGCCGGCCAGTCGCCGGAGTCGCTGGCCGAATCGCCGCTGCCCGTCGGCCTGACACATTCCTTCGGGTCGCTGAAGGCACGCAGTCGCGATTACCGGGCTGCGAATGCGGCCGTGAAAGCCGCCCGCCGCCACGTCGCCGAGGTGCAGGGCAGCCTCGACACCACCAAGGGCTCGATCGCCACGGCCGGCTCCGGCCTCGGCCTGCCGATCGCCGCCGCGATCGAGGAGGCGAGCGGTCGCGTGGCCCTGTACCGCAACCGGCTCGTCGCGGGGGATCAGCTCGCGGAGCTCGACAAGGCGATCGCCCGCATCGACCGCGAAGTGGCCATGAGCCGTGAGGCGCAGCTGCTTCCCGTCGGCTGGCTGATCGGACTGGGCGCCGTGTTCGTGCTCGGCGCCGGCATGCTGCTCTCCGGCCTGCTGCTGCCCGCGACCGTCACCGGCTCGCTCGCCTACGCACTCGCCGCGCTCGGCCTCGCGGGGACGGGCCTGGCTTCGGTTGCCACCTGGTCGCTCGACCGGTCAGCCTCCAGCCGATTCGACGCCGCCCGGCAGCAGCACGAGATGGTGCACAAGCAGCGCACCGACCTGCTCGCCCAATGCGCCGCGCTCGACAAGCGGATCGATGCCGGCCGTCCGGCCGCGGAGCGTCTGCCGGGCGAGATCAACGCGTCGCTCGAACGCCGGGCCGCACTCGCGCAGGCCGAAGTGGAGCGTCTCGAGGACCTGGCCGCCCGCGAAGGCTCGCTCCACGTGCTCGCCGACCGGGTGACCGTGGCGGAACAGGCCCTCGCCCAGGCGGTCGGCCGCCGGGCCGCCGCCCGCAGCCGGTGGAAGCGCTCGCTCGAACAACGAGGCCTGCCGCCGACGCTCACCACGAGCGACGTGCGCGCCATCGCCCGTCACCGCCACGCCCTTGTCAGCCTCGACGACGAGCGCCGCCTGGCATCCGACGAGGCCCGACTGCGGCGTGAGGAAGTGGCGACGCTCGCCCGCCGGATCGAGGCGGTGATGATCGAGTGCGACATGCTGCCGGAGGGCACGCCGCTCGAGCAGCTCGAACAGTTGCGGGAACGGCTCGAGCGCGAGGCGGCTGCCCATGTGCGGCGCGGCCGCCTGCACCGCAAGCTCCTCAAGGCCCGTGAGCACCACCGGGCGGCCCTGCGCCGCGTGAAACTGGCGGAGAAGCGGGTCCAGGAGGTCGTCGCCCGCTGGGGCGTCGCCACCGAGCCGGAATTTTTGGCACTCGTCGACCGGCGGCCGCTCATCGACGAAGCCCGCCGCGCGAGCCTGGCCGCCGAGGCCGCCTGGCTCGACGCCCGCCGCCGCGTGCCGCATGCCGAGGAGTTCGCCGCCTGGTTCGTGTCCGCCGGCGCCGTGTCGCTCGATCAGCGGCTCGCCGAGGCTCACGCCGTCGCCGTCGAGGCGGCCGAGGCGGCGTCTCGAGCGGCCGACCGCCGGCGCGCGGCCGCAGCCCGTGTGGAATCGGCGTCGCGCGACCGCTCGACGGAGGGCGTGCAACTCGAGATCGCCGAGATCGAGCAGGAACTCGAAGGGCATCTGCACCGCCGCCGTCTGCTGGAGAAGGCGGCCTTTCTCCTCGAGGAGACCCGCGCGGCCTTCGCCCGCGACCACCAGCCGGCCGTCCTCCGCGAGGCCTCGCGCTGGCTCACCCGGCTCACCGAGGGCCACTACACGTCGATCACGACCTCGATCCACGAGGCGCGGCTCGAGGTGCACGACTCCGAGGGCCTGCCCTGGAGCCCCGACCGGCTGAGCCGCGGCACGCGCGAGCAGGTGTTTCTCGCACTGCGGCTCGCGCTCGTGCGTGATCTCGAACGGCACGGCGTCCATCTGCCGGTCGTGATCGACGACGCACTCGTCAACTTCGACGACGCCCGGGCCCTCGCCGCCGCCCGTGTGCTCGTGGAGTTCGTGGCCGACGAACCGGGCGACCGGCAGATGCTCGTGCTCACCTGCCACGCCCACGTGGCCAAGATCTTCACCGACGCCGGCGCCCACGTCCGCTCGCTGAGCGACCCGTCGGCCCCGTGGCAGCGGACTCGCCAGCGTCCGCCCCGCATCGCCGCGGCCGAGCGCGAACCAGCCCCCAAGCCACGGCCGAAGCCGGCGCCGGCCCCAGCCCCGGCACCCGAGCCCCGCGTCGAGCGCACCGGTGAAGCGACTTGGGAGGCCGAGGAATTCTTCTTCGGCTCGAGCCCACGCCAGGAAGCGCCGCGATCGCGCCCGCGCCGCCGGCGGAAGTAACGGCATCCATTTGCCCGATCCGGCTCCGGGGCTGCCCCGTACCGTCTCGCCAGACGGCAGGGGCGTTGGGCGCACCGGCTTCGGACTCCCCGTATCCCGTCGTCGGACGTTCGCTACGTCGACCAATCCGCGTGGGCGGATCGGTGCCCGCAGCCCTTCACTCACTCGGATCTGCCTGCGCTTGCCAGAGCGCATGCGCTGCGCCATCCATGGCTTCGCTGGTCAGATACGCCGGCTCCCGGGACAAGGGGAGCCCGAAGCCTCCTCCGTAGCGACAGAGCTCCAGCTCTGTCGATCGACAG
>JBAXUY010000230.1:0-3201 GCA_037129475.1 Planctomycetia bacterium
TCGTAGGCGCGGCCGAAGTGGCCACGGGCGAGCTTCGGATCGTCGTCTTCGAGTGCGATCAGCCCCAGGTGGAGATGGGCCTCGAGAAAGTCGGGGCATTCCGAGAGCAGCCACACGAGCTCGTCGCGGGCGATCTCCGCCTCGCCGGCCGCCACCATCGCCTCCACCTCCCCGATGTCGTCGCGGCGCTTGCGGGCGCAGCGCGGGTGCACGAATTCCCAGGCCGATCCCGCGGCGTCGCGATGTTCCTGGAGGCGGAGTTTTTCAGCCATCGATGCCGCGCCAAGGCCGCCGGGAGACCGATACACTCTCGTGGTTGGAACGGAACAAAAACCCGATTGCAAGAGGCTGGAGTGAAGGTCGCACGGATTCGCCCGCCACGCTCGGCCGTGGCCGGCGTGCCGAACATCGCCGGGCCGCTCGTCCGCTGGTTCGCCCGGGTCGGCCGCGATCTGCCCTGGCGCCGCTCGCGGGATCCCTACCGGGTCTGGCTCAGCGAGATCATGCTCCAACAGACACAGGTGGAGCGGGTCAAGGACTACTTCACGCGTTTCCTCGCGACGTTTCCCGACGTGCACGCGCTCGCCGCCGCCCGCGAGGATCGCGTGCTCCGGCTCTGGGAAGGCCTCGGCTACTACCGCCGGGCCCGGCAATTACACGCAGCCGCCAGGCGGATCGTGGCCGATCACGGCGGCGCCTTTCCGCGCACGGTCACCGCACTCCGGTCGCTTCCCGGGATCGGCCGCTACACGGCCGGCGCGATCGCATCGATCGCGTTCGACGCGCCCGAACCGATCGTCGAGGCGAATTCGCGGCGCGTGCTCGCGCGGCTCGCCGGGTATGACCGACCGCTCGACGGCCCGCGCGGCGACGAGGCCATCTGGGAGATCGCCACGAGTGTCGTCCCGCGGCGGGAGCCGGGGAGGTTCAACCAGGCGCTCATGGATCTCGGGGCGTTGGTCTGCACGCCGTCGCGGCCGCTGTGCACCACCTGCCCGCTTGCGGCGCTGTGTGTCGCTCATCGCACCGGCCGGGTCGGCAGGATCCCCGTGAAGTCCGCGCGGCGCGCGACGCAACGCCTGCGTGAAACGGCGGTCGTCAGGCGGCATGGCGACCGCGTGCTCGTGGAGCGGCGCACGCCGGGCGAGTGGTGGGAGGGCCTGTGGGATTTTCCGCGGGAGGGCGCCGCCGCGAAGGGACGCAGGCTCGGCATGGTGCGGTACACGGTCACCCACCACGCGATCGAGTGCGTCGTCCGCCAGCGGGCGGTGGCCCGGCGCTCGCGATCCAGCGCGGACCGCCGCTGGGTGACGGTTGCCGACCTCGCGAAGCTCGCCATGACGTCCCCGGGCCGCAGGATCGCCGCCCTGCTGAAACCGGGCTGATCCATTTGGTAGCATCCACTCGTTTCACAATCAGCCTCAGGACATCATCTCGCCATGTTCATGCGATCGCTCGTTCTCGCCGCCGCCACGGTGACTGCGGCCGGCGCGGCTGCAGCCGACGCCGTGAAGCCGCTCCAGGTGCTCCTCGTCGCCGGTGGCTGCTGCCACGACTACGCGACGCAGACCCAGATCCTCAAGAAGGGGATCGAGGCCCGCGTGCGGTCGCACGTCGAGGTGGTCTACAACGCCGACAAGTCGACGAAAGCCACGTTCGAAATCTACGGCAACCCCGACTGGGCCAGCGGCTACGACGTCGTCATCCACGACGAATGCTCGGCGGACGTCACCGACCGCGCCTATGTCGAACGGATCCTCGCGGCCCATCGGCGCGGCACGCCGGCCGTGAACCTCCACTGCGCGATGCACTCCTACCGCTGGGGCGATTTCCGCCAGGCCGTTGCATCGGGCGCCGACAATGGTGGCTGGTTCGAGATGCTGGGCCTGCAGTCGACGGGGCACGGCCCGCAGCAGCCGATCGAGATCGTGTTCACGGACCGGGCCCAGCCGATCGCGAAGGCGCTGGCCGACTGGAAGACGGTCAACGAGGAGCTCTACAACAACATTCAGGTGCTTCCGACCGCCAAGGTGCTCGCCACGGGCCGCCAGCTCGTGCCGCCGAAGCCGAAGAAGGACGAGCCGGTCGATCCTGCGGCAAAGCCGACCGAGGCGAATGCGGTCGTCGCCTGGACCAACGAGTATGGCCCGAACAAGACGCGGATCTTCAGCACCACGCTCGGCCACAACAACGACACCGTCGCCGACGACCGCTACCTCGACCTCGTGACCCGTGGCCTGCTCTGGGCTGCCGGCAAACTCGGCGACGACGGGGCGCCGGCACCGGGACTGACGCTGGAGGTCAAGTGACGATGGCACGTGCAGCACTGGCGCTCGAGGACGGCACCGTCTACATCGGCGAGTCATTCGGGGCGACCGGCACGGTGTCGGGGGAGGTGTGCTTCAACACCTCGATGACCGGGTATCAGGAGATCCTCACCGACCCCTCCTACCGCGGCCAGATTCTCGCGATGACCGCGCCGCAGATCGGCAACTACGGCGTGAACCCCGCCGACGTCGAGAGCGGCCGGCTGCAGATGGCGGGCTTCGTCGTCCGCGAGGCCAGCCGGATCACGAGCAACTTCACCGCCACCGGCACGCTCGGCGACTACCTGGCCCGGGCAGGCGTGGTCGGCATCACCGGCATCGACACGCGGGCCCTCGTCCGCCGGCTGCGGATTCGTGGGGCCATGACGGGGATCGTGTCGAGCGAGGTGCTCGACAACCTGAAGCTCGTGGAGATGGCCCGGTCGGCTCCGCACCTCGTGGGCCGCGACCTCGTCCGGGAGGTGATGCCGGAAGAAGAAATCGCCTGGACGGAGCCGCTCGACGACTGGGGCACCCCGCTTCCGCAGCCGCTTGTCGGCGGGACGTTCCCGGCCGTGAAGTCACACGCCGGCATGAAGCACGTCGTGGCCCTCGACTACGGTATGAAGTGGAGCATCGCCCGGCACCTCACGAGCGCCGGCTGTCAGGTGACCGTGCTCCCCGGCAAGGCGACGGCCGCCGAGGTGCTCGCCCACAAGCCCGACGGCGTCTTCCTCTCGAACGGCCCGGGTGATCCCGAGGTGCTCGGCTATTGCGTGGCGACGGTCCGCGACCTCGTGGGCACGGTGCCCATGTTTGGCATCTGCCTCGGCCACCAGCTCCTCTCGCTCGCCTGCGGCGCGAAGACGTTCAAGCTCAAGTTCGGCCATCGGGG
>JBAXUY010000231.1:0-3143 GCA_037129475.1 Planctomycetia bacterium
GCTGGAGCTCTGTCGCTACGGAGGAGGCTTCGGGCTCCCCGTATCCCGGGAGCCGCCGTATCTGACCAGCGAAGCCATGGATGGCGCAGCGCATGCGCTCTGGCAAGCGCAGGCAGATCCGAGTGAGCGAAGGGCTGCGGGCACCGATCCGCCCAGGCGGATTGGTCGACGTAGCGAACGTCCGGCGACGGGATACGGGGAGTCCGAAGCCGGCGACCTACGCGTGCCGGAGCGCAGCCAGCATGCGCTCCATGTCCGCCGGCAACGGCGCCGTCAGCTGCAGCCGCTCACCCGTCGTCGGGTGGTCGATCGCGAGGCTCGCGGCGTGCAGGGCCTGCCGCGTGAGGAGCGGCGGGCCCGCGGGCAGGCCGAACAGGGTCGGCTCGATCACCGAGCGGCCGCTGTAGAGCATGTCGCAGAGCACGGGGCAGCCGAGGTGCGCCAGGTGCACGCGGATCTGGTGGGTTCGGCCGGTCTTCGGGGTGACGCGCACGAGCGCCGCACCGCGGAACCGCTCGACGACCTCGTAGCGGGTCACGGCCTCGCGGCTCGTGGCGTGATCGCGACGCACGGCCATCTTCTCACGCTGGTAGGGGTGGATGCCGATCGGCACGGAGATCTCGTCGCGATCGAAACTCGGCTGCCCCTGCGTGATCGCGAGGTAGGCCTTCTCGACGGTGCGCCGCTCGAACTGCTTCGCGAGCCGGTGGTGGGCCTCCTCGCTGCGGGCCACCACGATCACGCCGCTCGTGTCGCGGTCGAGCCGGTGCACGATGCCCGGCCGGGTGGGGCCGCCGAGCGTCGACAGCCCCGTGCCCTCGCGCTCGAGGTGCCACTTGAGGGCGCCGGCGAGCGTCCCCTTCCAGTTGCCCTTGGCTGGATGCACGACCATGCCCGCCGGCTTGTTGACCGCGGCCATCACGTCGTCGAGGATGAGAAAGTCGAGCGGAATCTCCTCGGCCACGGGTCCCGCCCGCGGCGGTTCGGGCACGTCGAGACACACGAGCGAGCCGGCCTTGAGCTTCACGGCGGCCCGGGCCACGACGCCGTCGACTCGCACGGCTCCCTTGTCGATCGCCCGCGCGAGAAACGAACGGCTCTGATCCGGAATCATCCGGGCCAGGAAGACGTCGAGCCGAAGCCCGGCCGACTCAGGTTCCACCACGAACGTCGCCTCGTCGCCGGGTGACAGCGGGCGGGGGCTCGGGGCGTCCAGGGTCTACTCCTGCGGCTTTGCGGGTGGCTCCGCCGGCTTCTCCTCCGCGGCAGGCTTCTGGGCCGGCGGCGTGATCTTCTGGGCGGAGAACCAATCATACCACTGCCGCGTCGACTCACGTTCAACCATGGACGCATGCTGCCGGGCCAGGCCGGCCAGCGCCCCATCGGGAAACTCCGCGGCCACCGCCGCGTAGCCGCGTCGGGCCTCGTCGAGTTGGCCGAGGCTCTCGCGGGCCTTCGCAAGCCCGAACGTGGCCCGCTCCGCGAGCATCCCGCCGGGCCTGGCTGCGAGGATCGACGCGTAGAGTTCGGCCGCGCCCTGAAGCCGCGGCGGCGCCTGGTCCTTGTTGACGAACATCAGTTCCGTGCCGTCGATGAGCGCCATGTCGGCCATCACGAGCCGCGACCACTCGGCCGCAGGCGTGCCCGGATACCGGCGCACGACCTCGTCGAAGGCCTGGGGATCACCACCGGACAGCCCCGCCAGGAACGCGTCCCACGACTGCGACTTCGTGGCCGCCGACTGGGCCGATACGAACACCCACGCCGCCAGCGCGAGCAAGCCACCGCCGAGGGCGAGCAGGATCGCGTTGGTATGAGGCCGCAGCTGATCGACGATCTCGAGCGTCTTCTCGGCGAGGGCGTTGCCCTCGATCTCCTCCGCATCCTCGATCGGCACGCTCCTCTGATCGTCGCGCATCGTGGCTCCTCGCCTGCTTTCGTGGTCCGGGAAGGCAGCAATAGAATCCGCGCGGCCGATGGCGTCAACGGCAACAAAAGTGGACGCTCGACGGCGACGGAACGACGGTTTGGTACATTCCGTTGATGCAGCTCAACCAGGCGCAGTCCGACGCGGTGCACGCCCCGGTGGGGCCGCTGCTGGTGCTCGCCGGCGCCGGCACGGGCAAGACCCGCGTGGTGATCGCCCGGATGGCCCACCTCGTGCACCGCGGCACGCGGCCCTCCCGGATCCTCGCCGTCACGTTCACCAACAAGGCGGCGAAGGAGATGCTTTCCCGGGCGGGAAAAATGCTGCGGTCGGGGCCCGACGACCAGCCCGAGATCTCCACGATCCACTCGCTCTGCGTGCGCGTGCTCCGCCGCCACGCCCCGAAGCTCGGGCTTCCGGAGCGGTTTTCGATCGTCGACCGCGGCGAGCAGGAGTCGATCGCCCGCAAGGTGCTCAAGGAGCTCAAGGTGCCCGACGCGATCCTCCGGCCCGGCGACCTCGTCGATCGCGTGAGCCGCTGGAAGAGCGCGGCCGTGCGTCCCGACGGGGCGTTCGACACGATCGCCGCCGACGCTCCCGAGTCGTGGACGCTCGCGGCCGCCGGCTACCGCCGCTATCAGGATGCTCTCCGCGGGTCGGGAGCGGTCGACTTCGACGATCTGTTGTTGGTCGTGGACGAACTGTTCACCCACCACGATGAGGTGCGGCGGGCCGAGGCCGGCCGGTTCGACCACGTGCTCATCGACGAGTATCAGGACACGAGCGGGATCCAGGAACGCATCCTCACGGCGCTCGCCCGCGACCATCGCAGCATCTGCGTGGTGGGGGACGATGACCAGTCGATCTACGCCTGGCGCGGCGCCCAGATCTCACACATCCTCGAGTTTCCCAAGCGTTGGCCGCAGGCCGTCACGGTGCGGCTCGTGGAAAACTACCGCTCGACGCCCGAAATCATCCGGGCTGCGAATCAGCTGATTTCATGCAACACGAAGCGGCACGGCAAAGAGCTCGTGTCGAAGGCGCCGTCGGGGCCGCCGCCGGCGATCGTCCAGGCCCAGGACGAGGTCGACGAATCGCGTCGCGTCGTGGCCGACGTCGAGATCCGTCTGCGCGAGGGGGAGGTGGCTCCGAGCGAAGCGGCGATCCTCGTCCGCACCGGCGAGCAGACCCGCGTCTTCGAACAGGAACTGCGGCG
>JBAXUY010000232.1:0-3140 GCA_037129475.1 Planctomycetia bacterium
CGTAGACCCGCTTCCGCTGCTCGTCCATCACCTCGTCGTATTCGAGGAGGTTCTTCCGAACCTCGAAGTTCCGCTCCTCCACCTTCTTCTGCGCCGCTTCCACCCGGCGCGTCACCATCTTGCTCTCGATCGCCTCGCCGTCCTGCATGCCGAGCCGTGTGAGCACGTTCTTCACCCACTCTCCGGCGAAGATCCGCATCAGGTCGTCTTCGAGCGAGAGGAAGAACCGGCTCGAGCCCGGGTCGCCCTGTCTGCCGCAGCGGCCGCGGAGCTGGAGGTCGATGCGCCGGGCCTCGTGCCGCTCGGTGCCGATGATGTGGAGCCCGCCCATCGACCGGACCTGCTCCCCCTCGGCCTTCATGTTCTCCTTGGTCGAGATCTCCTTGACGAGCGCCTCCCATTCGGCGTGCGGCACGTCGAGTCGCGTGGGATAGGTGTCTTGGAGCTTCGCCCAGACGAGGGTGTCGGGGTTGCCACCGAGGATGATGTCGGTGCCGCGGCCGGCCATGTTGGTGGCGATCGTCACGGCGCCGAGCCGCCCCGCCTGGGCGATGATCTCGGCCTCGCGCTTGTGCTGCTTGGCGTTCAACACCTGGTGCTCGACGCCGCGCTTCTCGAGCAGGTCGGAGAGCCGCTCGCTCTTCTCGATCGAGACGGTGCCCACGAGCACGGGGCAGCCGTGCCGCTCGATTTCCTTCACCTTCTCGCGAGGGATTTTCTCGACGTCGCGCGTGCCCTTGGGCTCGAACTCGATCGTCGCGGCGGCTTCGGCGACGATCTTCCCGATCTTCCAGGAGCCGTCGGCCAGTGCCACCGTGTCGAAGCGGTGCAGTCGCTCCACCTCGTCGGCCACGGCGATCCACTTCTCCCGTTCCGTGCGGTAGATGACGTCGGGGTGGTTGATCCGCTTCATGCCCCGGTTGGGCGGGATGGCGATCACGTCGAGTTTGTAGATCTTCCAGAATTCGCCCGCCTCGGTCATGGCCGTGCCGGTCATGCCGGCGAGCTTCCGGTAGAGCTTGAAGAAGTTCTGGAGCGTGACGGTGGCGAGCGTCTGCGACTCCTCCTTCACCCGCACGCCCTCCTTCGCCTCGACGGCCTGGTGGAGGCCGTCGGACCACTGGCGGCCGGGCATGAGGCGGCCGGTGAACTCGTCGACGATCACCACCTCGCCGTTCTGCACGACGTAGTTCACGTCGCGCTTGTAGAGGAAATGGGCCTTGAGGGAGTTGTCGATGAGGTGCGGCCACTCCATGTTGCCGGCGGTGTAGAAGCTTTCGACGTCGGCGAGCTTTTCCGCCAGCCGCACGCCCTCCTCAGTGAGGGCGACGGTGTGCTCCTTCTCCTTGACCTCGAAGTGCACGTCGGCCTTGAGCTGGCGGGCGATCTGGTCGGCCCGGGAATATTTGCTCACGTCGTCGTGGGCCGGGCCGGAGATGATGAGCGGCGTGCGGGCCTCGTCGATCAGGATGTTGTCGACCTCGTCGACGATCGCGAAGTTGAGCGGGCCCTGGGCCTGCTGCATGTGCTTGGGGAAGCGGTCGTCGCCCCGGGCCGCCATCCGCATGTTGTCGCGCAGGTAGTCGAAGCCGAACTCGTTGTTCGTGCCGTAGGTGATGTCGCAGGCGTAGGATTTCTGCCGTTCGCCCGAGTCCATGCCCGATTGGATCGTGCCCACGGTGAGGCCGAGCCCCATGTAGAGCGGCCCCATCCACTCCATGTCGCGGCGGGCGAGGTAGTCGTTGACCGTGACCACGTGCACACCCTTGCCTTCGAGGGCATTGAGATAGGCCGGGAGCGTGGCGACGAGCGTCTTGCCCTCGCCGGTGATCATTTCGGCGATCGCTCCCGAATGGAGCACCATGCCGCCGATCAACTGCACGTCGTAGTGCCGCATGCCGAGGAAGCGCTTGCCGCCTTCGCGGCACACGGCGAAGGCCTCGACGAGGATGTCGTCGAGCGTCTCGCCGGCCGCGAGCCGCCGCTTGAACTCGGCCGTCTGGCCGCGGAGCTCGGCCTCCGTCATGGCCTGGTACTTCGGTTCGAGCGAATTGATCGCCTCGATCTTGGGCTCGAGCCGGCGCACGTAGCGGGCGTTCGACGAGCCGAAGAGCCCGGTCAGGAACCGCTCCAGGCGCGAGCCGGCCCCGGCGGCGGCGTTGGAGAGACCATCCCAGAGGCGTTCGAGCTGTTGCATTGCAGACCGTGGCGGGGCGAAGGGGCCAAATCCGAATTCTCACGGCCCCGAGCCACGTGGGTCAAGGCACAAGTCGGGGCGTGAGGGCCGTCTCGCCGCGGTGGATAGCCGCGAAAAAGCGGCTTTGCGTCGGGAATTTCAGCCGCAGCGTTTTTTCGTCTATCCAGATTTTCCCGCGGCCCGCTACGGTGCCGTGGATTCAGCGACCTGCGGGCGTCCTGCAGGCCGCGGCCGCGTGCGGTGCATCTTGATGTGGATGCCCTGCGACGCGGTCCAGTTTCTTACGAGGAGAATCTCATGATGCGTCTTTCCACGATCTTCACCGTCCTGTGTGCCGTTGCCGTCAGCCTGATGGTCGCCGACACCGCCTCCGCTGCCGGCCGCGGCCGCCGTGGCAACACCAGCTGCGATTGCGCCCCGGCCTGTGCCGAGCCCGCCTGCTGTGCCGCCGAGCCCGCGTGCGCTGCGGCTGAACCGGCCTGCTGTGCTGCGGAGCCCGCCTGCGGCGCCGAGCCGGCCTGCTGCGCGAGTGCGCCGACCCACCGCCGCGCCCGTCGTGGCCTGTTCTCCGGCCGCCGTGCCCACCACGGTGGCGCTGCGAGCGGCTGCGCGAGCTGCTGCGAAGAGCCGGCCTGCTCGGCCGAGCCCTGCTGCAACGCGGGCTGATCCGGCAGGCAGTCAGGCTTCCGCCTGAATCTGCTCCACAACGAGGCGGCGGGGGACACGATGTCCCCCGCCGCTGTCTTTACGGGACGGCTCGGCATCGTGCCGACTGTCCCTTGTCCGGCCTGACGCGGCACGTAGGGACGGAGCTCCAGCTCTGTCCAACCGACAGGCCTGGAGGCCTGTCGCTACGGTTTCACCCTACAGCTCGGCATCGTGCCGACTGTCCCTTGGCCGGCCTGACGCGGCACGTAGGGACGGAGCTCCAGCTCTGTCCAAC
>JBAXUY010000233.1:0-3137 GCA_037129475.1 Planctomycetia bacterium
CGCGGCGGCTTCTTCGAGCGGCTGCGCACCGGCACGTGGCTGGGGCACATCCTCGAGCATGTCACGCTCGAGCTGCAGTCGCTCGCCGGCACCACTGTCGGCTTCGGCCGGGCCCGCGAGACGAAGACCCGGGGCGTCTACAAGGTGGCGATCGAGTACAAGGAGGAGAAGTTCGCGATCGCCTGCCTGCATACGGCACATCGCCTCATCAAGGCGGCCATCGCCGGCGAGTCGTTCGACGTATCGTGTGAAATCAAGCGACTCCGGAAGGTGCTGCTCGAGGAGCAACTCGGGCCCAGCACACGGTCGATCGTGGAGGCGGCGGCGGCACGCGGGATACCGGCGCGGCGGCTCAACGACGGGTCGCTCGTACGGCTCGGGCTGGGGGCGAAGCAGCGGCGGATCGTGGCGGCGGAGACCGACCGCACCGGCGCCGTCGCGGAATCGATCGCCCAGGACAAGGAACTCACGCGCACGCTCCTCGCCGAGGCGGGCATCCCGGTGCCCGAGGGCCGGCCGGTGAGCGATCCCGCCGACGCCTGGGCCGTCGCCGAAGAGATCGGAGCGCCCGTCGCGGTGAAGCCCCGCTACGGGAATCAGGGTCGCGGCGTGTCGGTGAACCTGTCGACCCGGGGAGAGGTTGAGAAAGCCTGGCACGTGGCTCGCGAGCAGGACACGTCGGTCGTCGTGGAGCGGTTCGTGACGGGGGGCGACTACCGCCTGCTCGTGGTCGGCGGCAGGGTGGTGGCCGCAACGCGCCGCCGTCCGCCCACGGTGACGGGCGACGGCGTTTCGTCGGTCGGCCGGCTCGTCGACCGCGTCAACGAGGATCCGCGCCGGACCGGAGATCATGCGACGGCCCTCAGTCCGATGGTGATCGACGAGGTGGCCCAGGCGGTGCTCGCCGACCAGGGCCTCACGGCCGCCAGCGTGCCCGAAGCGGGCCGCGTCGTGCTCCTGCGGCAGAACGCCAACCTGAGCACCGGCGGCACCTCCGAGGACGTGACCGACCTCGTCCATCCGGAGGTCGCAGCCCGGGCCGTCGAGGCCGCACGGATCGTGGGACTCGACGTGGCCGGCATCGACGTCGTCACCGCCGACATCACGCTGTCGCTCGAATCGCAGCGCGGCGTCGTGATCGAAGTGAATGCCGGTCCGGGGCTGCGGATGCATCTGGAGCCGACGATCGGCACCCCGCGTGACGTGGGGCAGGCGATCGTCGACACCCTCTTCGCCACCGACGACGACGGCCGCATCCCGGTCGCCGCAGTCACGGGCACCAACGGGAAGACGACGGTCGTCAGGCTGATCGGCCACCTCGCAGCCACGGGCGGCGCCACGGTGGGCATGACCTGCACCGAGGGCGTTTGGGTCGGAAATCGGCAGATCGACGCCGGCGACTGCAGCGGGCCGGCGAGCGCCCGCCGCGTGCTCGCCAACCCCGCGGTGACGACTGCCGTCCTCGAGACGGCCCGCGGCGGCATTCTCCGTGAAGGCTGCGGCTTCGACTTCTGCGACGTGGCGGTGGTGACGAACATCGCCTCGGGCGACCACCTCGGCATCGGTGAAATCGACACCCCCGAACAGATCGCGTGGGTGAAGGGGGCCATCGTCTCCGCGGTCAGCCGCAAGGGCACCGCCGTGCTGAACGCCGCCGACCCGTTGGTCGTCGACATGAAGCGCTGGTGCAGGGGACAGATCGTGTACTTCGCGCTCGACCCGGCGAACCCCGTGATCGCGGCCCATCTGGCGGCCGGCGGCCGCGCCGCCACGGTCCGCGACGGCTGGATCGTGCTCTGCGACGGCCCACGTGAGACGCGGCTCGCGCACCTCGAACGCGTGCCGCTCGTCCACAAGGGGCTCGTCGACTTCCAGGTGGAGAACGTGCTCGCCGGCGCGGCCGCGGCCTGGTGCCTGGGCGTGCCACTCGAACTCGTGCGACTCGGCCTCGAGGGTTTTTCGTGCGGTACGACCGGCTCCCCCGGGCGGTTCAACCTCCTCGACCTCGAGGGGGCGTCGATCGTCGTCGACTACGGCCACAACGTGCCGTCGCTCGAACAGATCTGCGCGACCGTCCGCAAACTGCCGCACGAACGTCGGACGGCGGTCTATTCGGCGGCGGGCGATCGGCGCGACGCCGACCTGCTCGTTCAGGGCCGCCTCCTCGGGGCCACGTTCGACCGTGTGGTGATCTACGAAGACGCCTACATCCGTGGCCGCAAGCCGGGCGATATCACGCGGCTGATCTCCCAGGGCATCGCGGAAGCCGTGGCCCAGGGCGGCGCGTGCATCGTCGAGTCAGGCGGTGATTGGGCACAGTCGGCGGCGCTCGTGCTCGATGCCGTGCGGCCCGGGGAGCTCGTGCTCCTGCAGCCCGACACGATCGAGCAGACGATGCCGTGGCTCACGGAGCGCTACGGCGCCCGCCTCCGCGACACGCAGTTCGACGAGGTCGCCGGCATCATGGCGCACGACGATTCGTGCCGTGCCCCGGCTGCTCACGAGCCGGTGGAAGTGAAGAGCGGACGCCTCGGCCGCACGGTCTGTGCCGGCCGCGACATCGCGCAGGGCGAGACGATTCTGAAAACCTGGGGGCCGCAGCAACCCAGGCGATCTCGCTACACGATGCAGGTCGAGACCGACGTCCACGTGATGCCCGACGGCGTGGCGGTACTCCTCAACCACTCGTGCGCACCGAACTGCGGCGTGATCATCCGCACGGGCGTGAAGCAGATCGAAGTCCGGGCCCTGCGGCCGATCGTGGCCGGCGAGGAACTGCTCATCGACTACGACACGTTCGAGTACGAAGTGGAGCACATGAAGGGCCCGTGCCTGTGCGGCGCCGCGACGTGCCGCGGCCGCGTGGCGGGCTACAAGCACCTCGCCCCAGACGTAAAGATCCGCTACGGCGAGTTCATCGCCGACTACCTGCGCATCCTCGACGCCGAAGTGCCCGCACCCGTGGGCGCCTAGCGCGAAAAATCGACGCGCCGGCTTCGGGCTCCCCGTACACCCGTGGCCGGACGCTCGCCTCGGCCCTCCAGGCCTCGGCTCTCTCGACTCCGACTGCGCTTCGCCATCCTGGCTGCGCTTGTCTCCATACGCCGGCTCCCGGGACACGGGGAGCCCGAAGCCTC
>JBAXUY010000234.1:0-3133 GCA_037129475.1 Planctomycetia bacterium
CGGCACCGGCAACATCCACCCGCACGAAGAGACGATGAGCGGCCCCAAGCAAGACCGGCTGTTGCTGACGCGGGCGTGCAGGGCGAACCTGAGCCAGGTGTTCGGCCTCTATCCCGACCCCCAGGGCGAGGTGCAGGCCCTGCTCGACAAGGCCGTGGCCGGGCAGCCGCCGCTCGAGGCCACCGACCACCTCGGCGTAAAGAGCTGGATGTGGCCGCTTACCGACGAGGCGGTGGCGGCAAAGGTGGCCGGGCTCATGGGTCCGAAGCCGGTGTTCATCGCCGACGGCCACCATCGATACGAGACGGCCTGCAACTACCACGACGAAGTGGCCGAGGCTTGGAGCAAGGAGCACGGCGGAGCTCCGCTGCCCGCCGACCACCCGGCCAACTACGTGCTCATGATGCTCGTGGGGATGAGCGACCCCGGGCTCGTGGTGCTGCCCACGCATCGCCTCTTCGTGCAGCCTGCCGTGACGACCGTCGAGGAGCTCAAGGGCAAGCTCCGCGACTGCTTCGTGACCAAGCCCGCCGGGCATGGGCCCGCGGCGGCCAACGCCGTGTGGTCGGAAATCGAGACGGAAAACGACCAGGGCACGCTCGGCCTCTACACGGCCGGCGACCAGACGTGGATGCTCGCCCGGATCACACCCGCCGGCCGGGCCCGGATGGACGCGATCGCTGCCGAGCACAGCCCGGCCTGGCGGAACCTCGGGGTGTCGATCCTGCACCGGCTCCTGATCGGCGACCTCTTGGGGGCCAAGGAGATTCCGACCCCGGGCTACGTGCATCTCGTGCGCGAGGTGGTCGAGGGGCTCGGCATCGGGAAGTATCCGTTCGCGGCCCTCGTGATGCCGGCCACGGTGGACGACATCCGCCAGGTGAGCCAGACCGGCGAACGAATGCCGGCCAAGAGCACCTACTTCTACCCCAAGCTCGCCAGCGGCCTCGTCTTCAACCCGCTCGAGTAGGGACGGAGCTCCAGCTCTGTCCACCCTCGTAGGGACGGAGCTCCAGCTCTGTCCACCCTCGTAGGGACGGAGCTCCAGCTCTGTCCACCCGACAGGCCTGGAGGCCTGTCGCTACGGTCCCACGCGTTCCACGTGCAACGGGGCAATCCGGGCACTCTGCGCAAAACGGGAGATTTCACGTGGAACCGGCCTCGTGTTGGTCCGGTTGTTGCCGATATTCCGAAAGCACGCATCGTGCGCGAGTGATCGGCGGAAAGGATTCTGCGCGTGGGAAGGATTTTGTGCGTGGCCAATCAAAAGGGCGGCGTCGGCAAGACGACCACGGCCTCGAACCTCGCCGCCGGCATGGCGAAGGCCGGCCTGCACACGCTGCTCGTGGATCTCGACCCGCAATGCAACGCCACCACCGGCTTCGGTGTCGATCCGGCGGCCCGGCACCCGCTCGTGTCGGACGCACCGCTCGCCGAGTCGATCTGCCCGACCGCACTCGCAAACCTCTTCGTGCTGCCCGGCAGCCGGAGCGTGCGCGACGTGGAACGGATCGCCGCCGAGGCTCGCAGCGGATCGACCGTGCTCGCCAGCCACCTCGCCGGTGGGCTCTCCGCGTGGGACTACTGCCTCATCGATTGCCCTCCGAGCGTCGGCGAGCTCACCCGCACGGCGCTTGCCAACAGCACGGAAGTGCTGATGCCGATCCAATGCGAATACTTCGCGCTCGAGGGACTCACCCAGATGATCGAGGTGATCCGCGACGTCATGGCCGAACAGCCCGGCCGGCTGTCGTTCAGCGGGATCGTGCTCACGATGCACGACGCCGCGCTCGAACTGACGAGCGAGGTCGAGGCCGAGGTGAGGGACTTCTTCGGGGAAATCGTCTTCGAGACGGTGATCCCGCGCGACGTGGCCGTCTCGGAGGCGCCCAGCCACGCGCAAAGTGTGCTCGATTACGCACCGCGATCACGAGGATCGCGGGCCTATACGGAACTGTGCATGGAGGTACGCGACTGTGAGTAGGGAACGACGCCTGGGCAGGGGACTCGAAGCACTTCTGGGCCGCGCGGGGCTCGAGCCACCGTCCGCACCCGCGACGCACGGCAACACCGCCGTCGCCGGTCGTCCGGCGCCCGCGGCGGGGCTCAGCTCCGGCGCCGCCAGGCTCATCCTTCATGCGCCCGAAGAGCTCGAGCAGGCCGCCGCCGAACTCCCCGCCAGCGAGATCGGCGTGGCCTCGATCGACGCCAACCCCTGGCAGCCGCGCAGCATGGTCCACGACACGGATCTGGCCGAGCTCACCTCGAGCCTCCGGGAACACGGCCTCGTGCAGCCGATCGTGGTGCGGGCCACGGGCGACCGCTATCAGCTGATCGCCGGCCAGCGCCGGCTCGCCGCCGCCCGCAAGCTCGGCTGGGAGAAGGTGCCGGTGCGCGTGCTCGACGTCGACGACCGGCAGATGTCGGAGATCGCGATCGTCGAAAACCTGCAGCGGCGCGACCTCGACGCCCTCGAGAAGGCGACGAGCTTCAAGCAATATCTGGCCACGTGGAACTGCACGCAGGAGGAACTCGCCAAGCGGCTCTCGATCGACCGCTCGACGGTGGCGAACTTCATCCGACTGCTCGACCTGCCCGCGGCGGTGCACGAGAAGCTCCGCGCCGGCGCGATCTCGATGGGCCACGCCCGCGCGCTCCTGCCGCTCGGCGACGAGGAGGAGCAGACCCGGCTCGCCGACCGCATCGCCCGCGATGGGCTCTCGGTGCGGGCGATCGAGGCGGAGGTGCAGGAGCTCCTCCGGGCCGACGAGATCGACGAGCCGATCGTGGCCATGCCGCGCGGCGATGACGAGGGCGACGACGATGCCGCCCCGGTGGCCGCGCCCCGGCGCAAGCCCGGTCGGCCGGCCACGCGCCGGTCGAGCCAGATCACGGCGGTGGAAAACCAGTTGCGGCAGGCGCTCGGCGTGAAGGTGGTGGTGCACGCCAACGGCAAGGGCGCCGGGAGGATCGTGATCCCGTTCGCGAGCCTCGACGAATTCCAGCGGCTCCTCGACCACATCACCGAGTAGGGACGGAGCTCCATCTCTGCCCATCCTCTTTTCGTAGGGACGGAGCTCCAGCTCTGTCCATCCGCTTTTCGTAGGGACGGAGCTCCAGCTCTGTCCATCCG
>JBAXUY010000235.1:0-3122 GCA_037129475.1 Planctomycetia bacterium
GCTCCAGCTCTGTCGATCGACAGGCCTGGAGGCCTGTCGCTACAGCGCCAGGAACCGACCTATGGCACGCGGGACGCTTGCCCCACGATGGGTACGGGGCAGCCCCGAGCTGGTATTCAGCGCGTATCAGCCAGGCCGGCGTACTTCCGCGAGCACGATCCCACACGCCACCGACACGTTGAGGCTCTCGACGACCCCCGTGCCGGGAATCTGCACCGACCGGTCGCACGCCTTCGCGATTCCGCGCGACACGCCCTCGCCTTCGCTCCCCATCACGAGGACGAGCTTGCTTGCATCAGCCAGCGGCGCCGACCAGAGTGCGTCGCCCCCGTGGCTCGTCGTGGCCACAAGCTCGTAGCCCGCCTTCTTGAGCCGCATGAGGTCTGGGCCGGGGTTCGCGACCGCGACGACGGGCACGTGCTCCGCAGCGCCCTCGGCCACACGCACCGCCGCGGCGGAGAGCGGCGGCAGTTCTCCCTCGGCACCGATCACGGCCCCCACGCCAAAGTGGGCCGCCGTCCGCAGGATCGAGCCGAGGTTGTGCGGATTCTGCACGCCGTCGAGATAGAGCAGCGGGCCGGTGATCGCGCCAGTCTCGATGCCGTGCAGGAGCCCGGCGAGGTCGAGTCGCCGAGCCGCCTTCGCCAAGACCACGATTCCCTCGTGGTGGAGCGACCCGGTGAGCCGCTCCAGGTTCTCGTCATCGACGACCTGAAAACCCTTCCGTTCGCGCACGCAGTATTCAAGCAGCTTCGCGAACGTCGGCTTACGGCGCACCGTGACGTACACCCGCACGATGTCGGCGGGCCGGCGGGCGAAGAGCGCCTCGCAGGCCCGGACGCCGTGGAACTTCTCCTCGGATTTGCCGGCATGGCGGGGCGGGCGACGGTCGCCGGGCGGCGTGGATCGCGGCGGCTGGGCCGGGGGACGCTGCGGCTTGCGGGGCGGCTTCATGGGACCACGAGTGTACGCTCGCCGCGTCCACAAGTGTCCGGTGGCCGCCGGACCGGAATTGCCCGACTGCCACGCGGCCGGCGTTGACTCCCCGCTGCAT
The DNA here is from genome assembly GCA_037129475.1 of Planctomycetia bacterium. Taxonomy (GTDB): domain Bacteria; phylum Planctomycetota; class Planctomycetia; order Pirellulales; family UBA1268; genus RGVT01. The sequence goes on from JBAXUY010000235.1 coordinate 1,055, forward strand.
CGAGCAAGACTTCCGTGCCGGTGTTTCTCGTTCATTCGCCACGGAGGGTGACATGACACGTCTGAGTTGGAACGCGATCATCCAATCGCTCGTGCTGATCCGCCTGGGGCAGGAGTTGGGGACCGAGTCGGAACTGGCCCGTGCCGTCCACGACCTCGTCACGTCGTTCCTGGCGGTGATGCGGTAGTCACGCGGACATCTCGGTCGATCTTGTCGCCGTGCGCGCTTGTCTCGCACAATGGCGCCATGCGACACGCTCCGATCGATCCGACGGTTTTTCGCGCCCATCGCGACGCCTTGCGAGCCATGCTCCCTCCGGGCAGCCTCGTCGTCGTCCACGCCGCCGACGTCCTGCCCACGAATGGCGACGGTACGCTCCGGCTCACGCCCGCAGCCGACCTGTTTCATCTCACGGGCATCGAGCAGGAGGAGAGCGTGCTCGTGCTCGCGCCCGATGCCGTTGACCCGGCCAGCCGCGAAATGCTCTTCATCCGCCAGCCGAACGAGACGCTCGCCACCTGGGAGGGTCGCAAACTCTCGAAAGACGAGGCGAAGGCGATCTCCGGCGTGGCGAAGATCCGCTGGCTTGCCGATCTACCGGGAGCCGTGCACGCGCTCATGTGCGAGAGCGAACGGGTGTTCCTCAACGCCAACGAGCACGAACGGGCCAGCATCGACGTCGAGCCTCGCGACACGCGTCTCGCCAGGCACCTGATCGCCCGCTATCCACTCCACCGCTACGAGCGGCTCGCGCCGCTCATGCGTCGGCTGCGGGCGGTGAAGAGCCCGGCCGAGGTCGATCTGCTTCGGAAGGCGATCGACATCACCGACGCCGGCCTGCGTCGCGTGCTGGCGATGTTGAAGCCGGGCGTCATGGAGTACGTGCTCGAGGCCGAGCTGCTCGGGGAGTTCGCGCGGCACCGGGCCCGGATGGGCTACGAGCCGATCGTGGGGTCTGGCAAAAACGCCTGCGTGCTGCACTACGTCGACAACGACGCCGAGTGCCGCTCGGGTGACGTCGTGCTGATCGACGTCGGGGCGAGCTACGCCAACTACAGCGCCGACCTCACCCGCACGTATCCCGTGAACGGCCGGTTCACGCCGCGGCAGCGGGCAGTCTATAACGCGGTGCTGAGGGTGCTCCGCGCCTCGACCGCGCGGCTTCGACCGGGCACGACGCCGCGCGACTGGAAGCGGGCGGCCCAGCTCGACATGAACGAGGAGCTGCTGAAGCTCGGCCTGCTCACGAAAGACGACGTCGCGAAAGACACGCCGGAGGATCCGGCCTGCAAGAAGTATTTCATGCACGGCCTCGGCCACTCCCTCGGCCTCGGGGTGCATGACCTCGCTCCGGTCAACGGGCCGTTCGAGCCGGGCTGGGTGGTGACGGTGGAGCCGGGCATCTACATCCCCGAGGAGGGCCTCGGCGTGCGCCTGGAAAACGACCTGCTCGTCACGGCGAATGGCGCGATCGACCTCTGCGCGCATGTCCCGATCGGGGCCGACGAGATCGAGTCGCTGATGAGCTCGTAGCGACAGGCCTCCAGGCCTGTCGAAGGACAAACCGCCCACATCGGGCAGAGCCGGAGTTCCGTCGCTCCGGTGTCGAACAGACAGGGCAGTGACCCTGTCGTTACTTCCGCACGAGGGCGTCGCGGATCTCACGGAGCAACGCGACGTCTTCCGGTGGAGCGGCCGGTGCCTCGTCCTTCTTTTCCTCGAACTTCGCCTTCGCGGTGTTCATGATCTTGATCACGAGGAACAGCGCGGCGGCCACCAGCAGGAAGTCGACAACCGACTGGATGAAGGGCCCGTAGTTGAGAATCGGGTAGTCCTGGAAGATGAGCACCTCTTTGCCGTCTTCGAGCACCTTCGTGCCGTCGGCGTTGAGCTTCGGCGCGTTGGTGCGGATTCGCAGGGCGAGGTCGCTGAAATTCACGCCGAACTTGCTCGTCAGCAAATTGAGGGGCGGCATGATGACGTTCGACACGAGCGAGCCGATGATCTTGCCGAAGGCCGTGCCGATCACCACGCCGACGGCGAGGTCGATCACGTTGCCCTTCATGGC
>JBAXUY010000236.1:0-3089 GCA_037129475.1 Planctomycetia bacterium
AGAACCGCCGCGTGACCTCCCAGCCACGTAATTCGAATCCCGCCCTCTCCGTTTGTTGAAAAAGGTCGAAGCGAACATGCCTTGTTTCCAAGGCTCTTTGAGCAGCGAGTCATTTTTGACCTCCGTGACTTTGCTGAAACTTTGCTGATCCACCACCCGCCCCGCGACCGCCGCTGGGCGACTTTGCTGAAACTTTGCTGATGCCCTTCCGCCCCCGGGCGGGTTTGGCGGCACGCCCGGCGGCCTGGCGGCGCTCGGCCAGCTGCCGCATGGTCACCTGGGCCTCCTCGTCCGCGATGTGGACGTAAATTTTGAGCGCCTCCTCGTCGATGTGGCCGACCCAGCGGCGGAGCGTGAAGAAATTCACCCCGCTGAGGACGGCGATCGTGCAGAACGAGTGCCGGAACTTATGGTTGGTTCCCTCGAGGCCGAGCTTCGCGAGCACGGTCTTGAGGTAGGCAAGGATATGGCGGTCGTTGGCCGGCAGGTTGGTCGTCGCGGCGGTGCCATCCATCCGGTCGATCACCCAGCGGCGGCGGCGTGGCAGGTCCCGGAGCATGGCAACTGCCCGGGGCGAGAGCGGCACGGCCCGCTGCTCGCCGTTCTTGGGCCGCCAGGGCCGGGCACCGGGCACAACGTCCTTCGGCCGGATATGGGCGACGGGCGCCGGCCCCGTCAGCGTCAGGTCGTCGTGCGTCAGGTGGACGACCTCGCCGATCCGCATGCCGGTCTCGGCCATCAGGACGAAAGCGGCCTTATAGGGCCCTCTGGCGGCCTCCACGATCGCGTCGAGCTGCTGCTGCCGCCAGTAGTCGCGGGGGCCTGGCTTCGGCTTCACGAGCTTCGTACCGCTCACCGGGCTGACGGCGAGCATCCGGCGGGTAACGGTGAAGTTGAGCCATTGCCTGACGATCGTCAGCTCGGTGTAGATCGTCTTGGCGGCCATGCCGTCGCGCCGCCGCCGGATGGCAAACTCATCGACCGTCTGCGTCGTGATCGCGTGCATGAGCCGCACGCCGGCATCGCGGCAGTGGGCGGCGAATCGGGTGAGCACGTCGCGGTACTTGACCATGGTCTTCGGGGCCCGGTCGTTGGAGTCCTGCCAGTCGATGTAGGCCTGCACGGCAGCGGCGATGTCGAACGTGCCGGCCTGCCGCGGCACGGCCCCCGACAGTTCGGCCTCGAGCGCCCGGGCCTTCTGCCGCGCCACTTCGTGGTTGCGGGTCCGGAGGCTCTTGCGCTGCTGCTTCGGCCCTTCCTGCCAGTTGCAATACCATATGCGGCCGTTCACGAAGATCGAAACGCGTTCGCCGATCCGCTCGTATCCGCCGCCGGTACGCTCGCCGTGTTGAGAGTGATTACGCGCCACGTCGCCTCTCCCCCTCGAAGAACCACCGGATGAGGCGGTCTCGATAGAAGCGGAGCACGCGGCCGTAACGACGGCTGCAGCCGTTGAGCCGGCCCGTGGTGCGCCAGAAGCGCAGCGTGCCGACGGGCACCTGCAGCATGTCCGCCGCCTGTGCGATCGTGAGGATGGGCGGAAACTTCTCAGCCCATGGGCCGCTCGCAAAGTTGGTGGTGAGCTCATCCGCCGTGAGCTTCACGCACTCGATCTTCCTGTTGACTGCCATGATCAACCTCCGTGCTCGACCGTGATTCGCCGTCGCATCCGTCGCGACTCGCTCCGAATCAACACTATTCATGGTCTGAAACTCCATGTGTTGGAGGAATCCGCGGAGCGCCCGTGCAGCGCCTGTCCTCGTGACGGCGCCACGGTGCAGCTCTCGCGGAGGAAAAAGAAAAGCCCGCCGCATGGGTGGCGGGCTTACGTATTGGCGGCGGCGCCGGCGATCGCTATCGCTTCCGCCGCTTCGCGCTCTTGGCGGTTTTGGGCTGCGGGATTTTCTTCCACAGAAAACCCGTGCCATCGCCGTCGCACTCGAACTTCATCAGCGACGTGTCGAGCCCCTTGTTGAGGTTGCTGACATCCCGCCGCCGCGTCTCGTCAGTCGACTTGCGGCGATGCGGGTCGTCGATCCGCGGCGGCCACCCGGCCGCCTCGAAGGCCCGCAGGATCTTCACGATGTTGTGGGCCTGCCTAGGCCGCTTCACGACCCGCACGACCTTGCCTTGGAACCGAACTTCCCGCGCGTCCTCATCCCAGTGCGGTACAACCGCCGACCGCGACTTGGAAGTTTTTCCGGCTCGAGGTTTCGCGCCGAGGGCGTCGAGCAGCGAATCGCGTCGTGAGTTATTGAGAAGTCCGACGGCATAGGCCACCTCGACTATGCACTGGTTGGGCGTCGGCGTGCCGCGGGCGATGTGCCACAGCTCGATTGTGTGGTGCTGTTTGAGCACCTCCTTCTCAGGCCCGGAAAACTTGCGCCGATCGGCAGCCGTGAATCGGTTGCCCCACAGCTCGCGCTTCACCGTATCGCTACGGATCAGATCGCGCAGTCGTTGGAGCTCTTCGTAGACAGCGTCCGGAAGTTCCAATGTGTCGTTGCTTGCGGGGCTTTTTGCCATGGGTCGCCGTTTGCTCCTGCTCGTTCGCAGTCGCGTTTTGCTCCACGCTCGCCAGCACACGCCTTGCCAGCAGGTCGATCAACTCGGCCTGTGCCCTCGCAGCGCCTGCGGATGATGCGTTGGCGTGAGTGTCCATCGTACCGCCATCAGTGGCGGAAGCCGTCGTTCGTTTCGTGGTCATTGTGATCACCTCACGGGGAATGAAAACACCGCTGGCGTGGGCGGCTGGTATGGCCAACCAACTCCACGCCAGCGGTGCGGATACTTCCGGAATAAAGTCACGCGGCCGATCGGCGGCGGCGGGCGATCATTCGGCGGGGCCGCCGGTGCAGACGTGAATCGTCGGTGGCGTCCCAATCGATGCCGTGGGCCGACAGATCAAGAACGTCGTCATCCTCGACGTGTCGGTGCCGCGAGCATGAGTCAGCGGCCCGCGGATCGCCGTTGGCGGCCGCAGGCTCGAGGTGAAACCCGCGGCGCCGTACCAAGGCGATCGTTTCACCCAGGGCTGCCGCCACGGCGGCAAGAAACTGTTCGTCAGCATGGAGAGACATGGAAAACTC
>JBAXUY010000237.1:0-3059 GCA_037129475.1 Planctomycetia bacterium
ATGCCGTGCCGTTCCGTGAAGCATCCCTCGAGCATGCCTCCCTTCGGCTCCGAATCCGGGTCGTTATCACCTGCCCTGATGCTACGGCGGTGTTAGCAAAGCGGCACGATCGCCCCCTGGGAGAGCATGTGGCTAGCCGTCACAAGAGCTTGAAAAGGAGAGGCCTTGCCCCAACCCTACTTCTTCTTCGCGCCGGCGGCCGGGGCCTTGGCTGCACCAGCCGCGCCCTCGGCGCCTTCCTCGGCCTTGGCCTTCTTCTTTTTCTTCATCGCCATCTTGTAGACGCGCACCTTCGGCAGGCCGAGCGGGCTGCGGCCGTCCGCCCAGCGTTCCTGCTCCTTGAGCTTGGCGATCCGCTCGGCGCGGGAGAGCACACCGCGGGCACTCGTGGCGCCCTTGCGCACACGCAGGCTCTTGTCCATCGTCATGGCGATATCCTCGAAGAAGGCGAACTGAAGAATCAGACTGTAAAACGCCCCGGCTCACGCATCAAGGGCCACGCCCTTGATGCGGGTGAGAAAGGCGTCGAGTGTCTCCGGCCGCTGTGCCGGGTCGGCGGCGATGCAGGCCATGATCGCGTCGCCGAGCGGCCGCGGAATCTCGGGCCACCGCTCGCGGATGTCGGCCGGAGGCGTGTCGTGGGCAAGCGCCGCCTTGCCGCTCGCGCCCCGGGGCCAGGGCAGGTCGAGCGTGCAGATCTCGTACGCCGTCACGCCGAAGGAAAACACGTCGAGCCGCCTGTCGGCCTGCCGCCGGCGCACCACCTCCGGCGCCATGTAGTTCGGCGTGCCGATCCGGTTGCCCGGCTGGAGGAACACGGGCTTGTCGGGCACGGTGAGGCCGAAGTCGATGAGCACGAGCACGCCGTCGGGCCGGAGGATGAAATTCCGCGGACAGATGTCACGGTGCACGAAACCCGCCTTGTGGACGGCCGCGATCGCCGTGGCGGCCTGCCGCACGAGGTCGAGCCGCCTGGACGGCACGAGGGCCTTGCGCGACGACAGCAGCGAGTGGAGCAGCGTGCCCTCGACGAACTCCTGCACCACGTAGGGCCGGCCGTCGCTCGACGTGCCCCAAGCGAGCGTCTTCACGATGTTCGGGCCCGTGATCTGCCGACCGATCTCGCCTTCCGACGGCTTGCCGAGCCCCTTGTAGCGCCCCTCGACCGGCTCGAGTTTCTTGGGATCGATGATCTTCAGGCCGACGACCGCCCCGGTCTCATGGTCGCGAGCCTTGTAGAACTGCGACATCGTCCCGGTGATGCTCTCCTGGAGCCGCTCGTAGCGGCGGTCGAGCTGCACGCGCGACGAGCCGAACAGCCGCTCGAAGAATCCGGGAGGGGGCATCGGTGGATGACGAGCGGCGCGCGGGAGAAACTGGCAGGATCGCTCAGGCGTTCTTGAGTGCGGAGAGTTCGGCGTGGGCGGCGGCCAGTTCCTTTTCGAGACGGGGAATCTCGGCCGGGTCGTCGGGCTGCTTCTTGGCACCGGCGAGTTGCTGCTGCAGTTTGGCGATCTTCTGCTGCAGCACGTCCATGCGCTTCTTGTCTTTCTTGTCCATCGGGTCCCCCGTCAGTTGGTCGTGGTCGCAGCAGCCGCCGCTGGCGCCTGATTGGGGCCAGTGTGCAGCTGGCGCATCCAGCCCGAAATGAGCACCACCACGAGACCGAGCGCGAGCGTCACCGAAAGCCACTTCGCCCGGTCGTTCCGCACCCACTGGGTGCCGGCGCCGCGGCCGACGAGGGCGCTCGCGAAATAAAACATCACCATCGCGATCAGGAACTTCGCGCCAAACAGTGCGTGGTAGCTCGTGTCGCGCATCCAGGTGGCGCCCCAGAACCCCGGGTCCGCCTTCACGCGGGCATTGAAGAGCAGGAAGTTCGCCAGTCCGCTCGCCAAGAGGACGGTGATCGAACCGATCACCCATGGGAGCCAGCGACGCCGGATCGCCTCGTGAATCCGGTCACGGGTGGCGGTGTCGAGATCGGCCAGCGCGGGCACGAGCCCGAAGCGGGCGAACAGCAGACCTCCGAACGCCGCGATCGCGGCGAGTACGTGGGCCCAGCGGAGCAGGAGGGTCACGAGAGCGGTCGAGTCCATGGTGGTTCCGGGGTGAATGTCGCGATCGATACGTCGGCGATCGCTTCGAGATCGTACCCCCTTTCTCGGAGCGCTGGTAGAGTGCGGCGATGGACGATTTCGACGACGACCTGCCGCTCTCGCTCGCCGGCGGCTCGCCTCACGACCGCTGGATGCGGCTGGCCCTCGACGAAGCCCGGGCCGCGGCCGCCGAGGACGAGGTGCCCGTGGGCGCGATCGTGGTCGCCGCGGGGCGGGTGATCGCCAGCGCCCACAACCAGCGGGAGCAGCTCGAGGATCCCACGGCTCACGCCGAGATGATCGCCCTCACACAGGCCGCCGCCGCCCTCGGCTCGTGGCGGCTCGAGGGCTGCACGCTCTACGTCACGCTCGAACCCTGCCCGATGTGCGCGGGTGCCATCCTCCAGGCGCGGGTGCCCTTCGTGGTGTGGGGCGCACCCGACCCGAAGGCTGGCGCCGTCGAATCGCTCTACAAGCTCTTCGAAGATCCGCGGCTCAACCACCGCGTCGAGCACACCGGCCGCGTCCTCGCCACCGAATGCGGCACGATCCTGAGCGACTTCTTCCGCGGCAAACGCTGACGTGTGGCTCGCCCAACCTGGCGTCGGGAACAACGCCCCGCTTGCCATGCATCGCTCGATGGTGGAGCGGGCAGTAACGACCCGTATTCGGAGCCGGCGGTAGGCATGCTCGAGGGATGCTTCACGGAACGCCACGGCGTCCTGCCGTCCGTTCCTTGGCCGACCTCCGTCGGCTGGTGCTGACCCGGCCCTCCGGGCCTGGCGCTGGATGGTCCTCAACGTATCCCTGCGTCTGCGCGTGCCCACCTTCCCGACTCCGCCGAACGTTCTTGGCGCTGTAGCGACAGGCCTCCAGGCCTGTCGAATGGACAGAGCTGGAGCTCCGTCCCCACGGGGGAGGCGAGGGGCTGCCCATGCTCCAATCGCCGGCGTATGCAGA
>JBAXUY010000238.1:0-3031 GCA_037129475.1 Planctomycetia bacterium
AGCCGATCGGCTCGATGGGCAACGACACGCCGCTGGCCGTGCTCTCCGACCGGCCTCAGCTGCTCGCCAACTACTTTAAGCAGCTTTTCGCGCAAGTGACGAACCCGCCGCTCGACGCGATCCGCGAGGAGATCATCACCTCGATGATCACCACGATCGGCTGCGAGGGAAATCTGCTCGACTCGCAGCCCGAGCAGGCCCGGCTGCTGCGCCTGGACACACCGGTGATCACGAACGCCGAATGTGCTCGTGTGAAGGCACTGAACCAGCCCGGCCTCGTCGCGAAGACGATCTCCATGCTCTTTCCGGCGGCAGACGGGGCTTCTGGTCTCCGGAAGCGGCTCGATGCGATCCGGGCCGAGGCCTCGGCGGCAGTGAAGGCCGGGGCCACGATCGTCGTGCTATCTGACCGCGGCGCGGGCCGCGAGCTGGCGGCGGTGCCGGCGCTCTTGGCCACGGCCGGCGTGCACCACCACCTCGTCCGCGAGGGCACCCGCACCCGCTGCGGCCTCGTCGTCGAGACGGGCGAGGCCCGCGAGGTGCAGCACTTCGCGCTTCTCACCGGCTACGGCGCCGGCGCGGTGAACCCCTACGTCGCCTTCGCCACGATCGACCAGATGCAGGCGGAGAAGATCATCGCGGGCGACTATCCGCGCGAGAAGCTGCACAAGAACTTCGTCAAGGCGGCGACGAAGGGCCTGCTCAAGGTGATGAGCAAGATGGGCATCTCCACGCAGCAGAGCTACCGCGGCGCCCAGATCTTCGAGGCGGTGGGCCTGGAGCAGGCTCTCGTGGACGAGTTCTTCACGCGCACCCCGAGCCGGATCGGAGGCATCGGCCTGGACGGCATCGCCGAGGAGGCGCTCGCGCGTCACGCGCATGCCTGGCCCCGGACCAACGTGCCGAGCACGCTCGAACTCGACGTTGGCGGCCGGTATGCCTGGCGGCGGAAGGGTGAGGCCCATGTGATGGCTCCCGAAGTGGTCGCCAGCCTGCAGCGGTCCACCCAGATCAACAGCCGCGAGGAGTTCAAGAAGTATCAGAAGCTGATCGACGAGCAGCAGACGAAGCTCCTGACCTTGCGCGGCCTGCTCGACTTCAAGTTCGCCGACACGGGCGTCCCGCTCGACGAGGTGGAGCCGGCCAAGGAGATCGTGAAGCGGTTCGCGACCGGTGCCATGTCATACGGCTCGATCTCCAAGGAGGCCCACGAGACGCTCGCCGTGGCGATGAACCGGCTCGGCGGCTGGAGCAACACGGGCGAAGGGGGCGAGGATCCCGTCCGCTACCAGCTCGAGCCCAACGGCGACAGCAAGAACTCGAAGATCAAGCAGGTGGCCAGCGGCCGCTTCGGCGTGACGAGCACCTATCTCGTCCACGCCAAGGAGCTGCAGATCAAGATGGCCCAGGGGGCGAAGCCCGGCGAGGGCGGTCAGCTTCCCGGCCACAAGGTCGACCGCGAGATCGCGCGGATTCGGCATTCGACGCCGGGCGTGGGACTGATTTCACCCCCGCCGCATCATGACATCTACTCCATCGAGGACCTCGCGCAGCTCATTCATGATCTCAAGAACGCCAACCACCATGCCCGAGTGAGCGTGAAGCTCGTGGCCGAGGTGGGCGTGGGCACCGTGGCGGCGGGCGTGTCGAAGGGGAAGGCCGACGTCGTGCTCATCTCTGGCCACGACGGCGGCACGGGCGCGAGCCCCCAGACCTCGATCATGCACTGCGGTCTGCCCTGGGAGCTCGGCCTGGCCGAGGCCCATCAGGTGCTCGTGATGAACGACCTCCGTGGCCGGATCGTCGTGCAGACCGACGGCATGATCCGCACCGCCAAGGACGTGGCCATCGCCACGCTCCTGGGCGCCGAGGAATACGGCATCGCCACGGCGTCGCTCGTGGTCATCGGCTGCATCATGATGCGGAAGTGCCACCTGAACACCTGCCCGGTGGGCGTCGCCACGCAGGATCCGGAGCTCCGCAAGAAGTTCACCGGCCAGCCGGAACACGTCGTCAACTTCTTCTTCATGCTCGCCGAGGAGCTCCGTGAGCTGATGGCGAAGCTCGGCTTCCGCACGATCGACGAGATGGTGGGCCGGGTCGACCGGCTCGACACCCGGGCGGCCATCGCCCACTGGAAGGCGAAGGGGCTCGACTTCTCGACGATTCTCCACAAGCCCGAGGTGCCGAAGCACGTGAAGACGCACCACGAGGAGTCGCAGGATCATGGCATCGAGCGGTCGCTCGACATGACCACGCTCCTCGGCCTCTGCAAGCCGGCGCTCGACGAGAAGAAGCCGGTCAAGCTCGAGTTGCCGATCCGCAACATCAACCGCACCGTCGGCACTGTCCTCTCCAGCGAGGTCACGCGGCGGCACGGGGCGGGCGGCCTGCCCGACGGCACGATCAGGATCACGTTCACCGGCACGGCCGGCCAGAGCCTGATGGCCTTCGGCGTGCCGGGCGTGGAAGTGACGGTCGTCGGCGACGTCAACGACTACTGCGGCAAGGGCCTCTCCGGCGGCCGCGTCATCGTGCGGCCGGTGCCGGGCGCCCTCTTCAAGGCGGAGGACAACGTGATCGCCGGCAACGTGGTGGCCTACGGGGCCACGAGCGGCGAGATTTTCATTCGCGGCATCTGCGGCGAGCGATTCTGCGTGCGGAACTCGGGCGCCGAGGCCGTCGTCGAGGGCACGGGTGACCACGGCTGCGAATACATGACCGGCGGCCGGGCCGTGATCCTCGGTGAGACGGGCCGCAACTTCGCGGCCGGCATGAGCGGCGGCATCGCCTACGTCTGGGACTCGAAGGGCACGTTCCGCCCGAAGGTCAACATGGAGATGGTGGAACTCGACGAGCTCGACCAGGGCGATCTCGACTACGTGAAGAGCCGGATCGAGAAGCACGTGGCCTTCACCGACAGTGCCCGCGGCAGGGAGATCCTCGCCGCCTGGCCGACCGAGCAGAAGAAGTTCGTGAAGGTGATGCCGACCGACTACAAGCGAGCGCTCGCGGAACTCCGCAAGCTCGC
>JBAXUY010000239.1:0-3011 GCA_037129475.1 Planctomycetia bacterium
CCGGTCGAGAGGCCGACGGCGAGGTCGGCGATCGTGGCGTCTTCCGTCTCGCCGCTGCGGTGACTCGAGATCGAGGTGTAGCCCGAGCGGTGGGCGAGCGAGACGGCGGCGATCGTTTCGGTGAGCGTGCCGATCTGGTTGACCTTCACGAGGATGCTGTTGGCCACGCCCTCGGCGATCCCGCGGGCGAGGCGCTCGGAGTTGGTCACGAACAGGTCGTCGCCCACGAGCTGCACCTTCTCGCCGAGCTTCTCGGTGATCAGCTTCCAGCCCTTCCAGTCGTCCTCGGAGCAACCGTCCTCGATCGACATGATCGGATACCTGCCCGCGAGGTCGGCGAAGAAGTTCACCATGCCGGCAGAGTCGAGCGTCTTGCCCTCGATCGTGTAGGTGCCTGTCTTGGCGTCGTAGAGCTCCGTGGCAGCCACGTCGAGCGCGATCGCGATCTGTTCGCCCGGCTTGTAGCCCGCGTTGGAGATCGCGGCCATGATCACCTCGAGCGCCTCGGCGCACGAGCCGATGTGCGGAGCGAAGCCGCCCTCGTCACCCACGGCCGTGGCGAGTTTCTTGTCCTTGAGGACTTTTTTCAGGGCATGAAACGTCTCCACGCCGGCCCGCAGCGCGTCTTCGAACGTGTCGAAGCCGAGCGGCATCACCATGAATTCCTGCACGTCGAGCGGGTTGTCGGCGTGGGCGCCGCCGTTGATGATGTTCATCATCGGAGCGGGCAGAATCCGGGCGGTGGCGCCGCCGAGATACCGATAGAGCGGCTGGCCGCAGTGCTCCGCGGCAGCGTGGGCCACCGCCATCGAGACGCCGAGAATCGCGTTGGCACCGAGATTCTTCTTGTTGGGCGTGCCGTCGAGTTCGAGCATCATCTCGTCGATGCCCGTCTGGTCGAGCGCGTCGCAGCCCTCGAGCTCCTCGGCGATCCGCGTGTTGACGTTTTCCACCGCCTCGAGCACACCCTTGCCGAGGTAGAAGGCCTTGTCGCCGTCGCGCTTTTCCCACGCCTCGTGGGCGCCGGTGCTCGCCCCGCTCGGCACCGCGGCCCGCCCGAAGGCGCCGTCGGCCAGGCTCACATCGACCTCGATCGTGGGGTTGCCGCGGCTGTCGAGAATCTGGCGGGCGTGGATGTCGACGATCGTGGACATGGCGGTGGGCCTCGGGGTGGGAAAGATGCGGATGCGTCGCGGCAGATTGTGCCGCTTTCGACTATCCTTCGGAAGCCCCCTCACCCCTCGCCGGGAAAGTGATGTTCACAGGTCTGGTCGAAACACTCGGCAGCGTCGTCGCGGTCATTCCGGAGCCGCCCGGCGTGCGGCTGCGCGTGGCCGCCGGTGCGATCGGCCGCGGGGCGACGCTCGGCGAGAGCATCTGCACGAGCGGCTGCTGTCTCTCCGTGGTGCGGATCGACGGCGATGTGATCGACTTTCAACTCGGCCCCGAAACGCTCTCGCGCACGACGCTCGGCCACCTCGTCGCGGGGAGTCCGGTGAACCTGGAGCGGTCGCTGACGGCGAGCGATCGGCTCGGCGGCCACCTCGTCACCGGCCACGTCGACGGCCTGGGGAGCCTCGCCAGCCGCGTGCAGGAGGGCGACTGGGTGACCTGCCGCTTCGCCGCACTGCGGGCCCTCCTCGCCCAGATGGCCGCGAAGGGCTCGGTGGCAATCGATGGCGTGAGCCTGACCGTCGTCGACGTTGACGCGACCACGTTCAGCGTCGCCCTCATCCCGCACACGCTCGAACACACCACGCTCGGGCGGCTCGCCGTGGGCGACGCGGTGAATCTCGAGACCGACCTCGTCTTCAAGTACGTGGCCCGGTGGCTGGAAGCACGGGCGGTGCCCGGATGACCGACGCGCCGCGTTCACATGACGTCGAGACGAGCCCGGCCGCTTCCCCGACGCGGCAGACGACGGCCTATCTGAAGCAACTCTTCGTGCAGGTCGGTTTCGTCATCGACGCGAAGCGCGGCCAAAACTTCCTCGTCGACCTGAACCTGCTCGACCTGCTCGAGCGCTCGGCCGGCATCACCGCCGCCGACGTCGTGCTCGAGGTCGGCACCGGCACGGGCGCCCTCTCCGAACGCCTCTCCCGCGCGGCCAGGCACGTGGTCACCTGCGAGGTCGATTCCCGGCTCGCCTGCCTCGCCCGCGACAAGCTCATCGACTGCGACAACGTGACGCTCGTCGAGGGAGACGTGCTCGCCGGCAAGCACCGCTTCGCACCCGCCGTGCTCGCCGCCGTCGACGCGGCGCTCGCGGCCGCTCCCGGCGGCCGGCTGCTCCTCGTGGCGAATCTCCCGTACTGCGTCGCCACGCCGGTGATCTCGAACCTTCTCGCCCTGCCCCGCCCATTCGACGCGGCCGTGGTCACCGTGCAGCGCGAAATGGGCGAACGCATGACCGCCTCCGCCGGCTCGCATTCCTACAACGCGCTCTCCGTTTGGATCGGCGCCCAGTGCCGCTCGGAACTCGTGCGGGTGCTGCCGCCGAGCGTCTTCTGGCCGCGGCCGAAGGTCGATTCGGCGATCGTGCGGCTCGACCTCGAGCCCGACCGGCGGGCCGCCATCGGCGACCTCGCCCGGTTTCACGACTTCGTGCGCGACATCTTCTGCCACCGCCGAAAGGTACTCCGCGGCGTCCTCGTGCGCCTGGCCGCCCAGAGGACCGGCGACAAGGACGCCGCCAAGCGCATCGTGGAGTCGATCTACGCCACGCTCGGCTTCGCCCCCGACATCCGCGCTGAAGACATCGCGCCCGACGTGTTCGTGGAGCTCGACAAGCTCTTCGCCGCGGCTGTGGTGGCGAAGGAGTGACGTCGCCGGCACGTCAGGCATGTGATAATGAACCGCACTCGGAGCCAAGGGAGGCATGCTCGCGGGATGCTTCACGGAACGGCCCGGCATCCTGCCGTCCGTTCCTTGGCCGACCTCCGTCGGCTGGAAACAACACGGCCCTCCAGGCCTAGCGATCTTTCGTCCTCAACGACTCCCTGCGTCTGCGC
>JBAXUY010000024.1:0-31959 GCA_037129475.1 Planctomycetia bacterium
CAGGCCTGGAAGGCCGGGTCATCACCAGCCGACGGAGGTCGGCCAAGGAACGGACGGCAGGATGCCGTGCCGTTCCGTGAAGTATCCCTCGAGCATGCCTCCCGGCGGCTCCGATTGCGGGTGGATATCAACTGCCTGTCATTCCGGCGACGCATGGCAAGCGGGACGCTTGCCCCACAAGGCGTACGGGGCAGCCCCAAGCCGGATTTGGCAAGTCGAGGCACGACGAACCGAAGCCTGTTCTACATCGCGGCGGCGCGGAGGGCGGCGAGTTCGCGGGTGAAGCCGCCGGAGAGGATCGGGAACCGGCACCACGTCTTCGGGTCGAGATTCTCGTCGTCGAGATGGAACGACGGGGCGTAGCGCTCGCGCTTCCACTGGTTGCGGCTCCAGAGCACGTAGAACCGCTCGGTCCACGCGGCCAGTTGCCGCGGGGCATGCTGCGGAAAGTCGGCCACGAGTCGCCGCCACGCCGCCAGCGGCAGTTCCTTGTCGCGGATCGCCAGCCGCTCGATGCGGTCGAGGACGTCGTAGGGCATGAGGTCGCCCTCGTCGGTCTGCCCCGCGGATCCCGGCCGGAGCTCGGCCGTCGGCGCCTGGGCGTTGACCGCGGCCAGCGCGGGGATGGGCCCGAGCCCCTCAGGGCCTTTTCGCTCGAGCCACACGAGCCAGCGCCGCAAGTAGGCCTTGTCGATGCCCGCGATCGGGGCGATTCCGCCGGAGGTGTCGCCATCCATGGTGGCGTAGCCGACCGCCGCCTCCGAGCGGTTGCTCGTCGACACGAGCAGCGCGCCGCGGATGTTGGCGAGCATCCAGACGCCGGGCGCGCGGACGCGGGCCTGGATGTTCTGCAGGGCGACGTCGTCACGATTCCAGGTGAGCGGCCGCCCCACGGCCCGTGACACGATCTCCGTGTAGCCGCGGACGAGCGGATCGACGTCGAATTCGTGAAACTCGGCACCGAGGGCCTCGGCGAGCCCGCGGGCCGCCGCCCGGGTCACGGGGCCGGAGTTGGCCGTCGACTGGTAGACGCAGAGCAGCACGGCATGGATGATCGCTGCGAGATCGGCCGGAGCGTTCATGGCCGACTCGATGCCGAGCCGCCGAGCCACGTCAACTGTGGACATTTCCGCGCCGGCGAGCCGGATGGCCAGAGCGACGAGGGAGGCGACGGCCGACGAGTCGGCGCCGCCGCTGGCCGACACGACGAAGCCGCGCGAGCGGCTCTTTCGCAGGTAGTCGAAGAGGCCGAGGGCCACGGCCCGCGTGAACTCCTCCTCCTTCACATGTGCGCCACGCTCCCACCCATCGCGGCCATCGAGCGGCATCTGTGACACCCCGATGGCGACAGTGGGGACCGTGAAGCCGACCGCCACGCGCCCGTCTCCACGCGTGTCGACCGGGTCGTGGGCAAGCCGGCCCTGGGCGAGCCGCAGGGCATCGAGATCGATCAGGGCCGACACGGCGGCGGCATCGCCGAACGCGAATCGGCGTCCCGCCGCCACCATGCCCGTGGGCACCGCCACGAACACTCCACCGTCGTAGATCGCACGTCCTGCCTCGTTGCCGAGCAGGTTCGCGTAGACATAGGCCGCCCCGCAGGCCCGCGCCCCCTCGAGCACGAACCGGCGACGGATCTCGTCCTTCCCGAACGCGAAGTGGCTCGCCGACGGGTTGAGGATCACGTCGATGCCCCGGGCGGCGAGCGCCGCGGCCGGCCGCCCCGCCACCCATGCGTCCTCGCAGATCTCGAAGCCGATCCGCACGCCCCCGCAGTCGAATCGCATGTCGCCGATCGGCACGGCCCGCCCGCCCACGACGAGCTCGGCCTGCCGGCCTGCCGGCCACGGGCGGAACCAGCGCGGCTCGTAGTGGATCCCTTCGCCAGCGAGATGCTGCTTGCAGACGATGCCGGCGAGGTGGCCGTCCACGAGAAGCGCCACCGCGTCGTACACGCCGCTCTCGAACCGCACCGGCAGGCCGACGGCGACGGCGATTCCGGCGGTCTGCGGCTCGATCTCCTCGAGCACCTCCCAGGCCAGCCGCTGCACGCCGGGCGACTGAAACGCGTCTTCGCACCCGTAGCCCGTGATGCAGAGTTCCGGCAGACAGAGGATCGACACGCCGGCCCGCCGCGCCGCCTCGATCGCGGCCACGATCCGGTCGCGGTTGCCATCCCAGTCGAGGGGCGTCTGATTGAGCGCTGTGCCGCCGATTCGAATCAGGTGCATGTGCTTCCGTGACGGCGTCTGCCGCCCTTTCGACCGTCGACTTTAACTCATCGGCGCCGGCTCGGGATTGCCCCGTACCGTCTCGCCGGACGTTCGCTGCAGCCATCCTGGCTTTCGCTCACTCGGATTTGCCTGCGCTGCGCCATCCATGGCTCCGCTGGTCAAATACGCCGGCTCAACGGCAGGGGTAACCCCTCGCCTCCCCTCTCCAGTTGAGGAGGCTCGGGGCTGCCCATGCCCTCGAGCGGGCTGTGGGAGCGAGCGCAGCCATGGATGGCGAAAGCGAAGCGGACACGCAGAGAGCCGAGGCCGGGAGGGCCGAGGCGAACGTCAAGCGAGAGGGTCGGGCAGCCACGAGCCGGCGCCCTGCTATGCGTGGAGGTCGCTTGGCTCGTTACCGTTGTGAAGGTTCCTCCAGGTACGTGTAGCCGCCGAGGCCTTCCTCGTAGAACCGCAGGAATTTGCCCGCTTCCTGGTCGCAGATGCGGCCCTCGCGGACCGCCTGCTCGATCGACTCTCGGAGCCGCTGCACGAGCTGGTTGGAGTCGAACTCGACGTAGTCGAGCACCTCGCGGACCGTGTCGCCCTTGATCACGGCATCGAGGACGACGTCGCCCTTGGCGTCGGTGCTCACGTGCACGGCGTTGGTGTCGCCGAACAGGTTGTGCAGGTCGCCGAGGATCTCCTGATAGGCGCCGATCAGAAAGGCGCCGAGGTAGTAGGGCTCGTGCTGCCAGGCGTGGAGCGGGAGCGTGCGCTTCACGTCGCGGCGGTCGATGAACTGGTCGATCTTGCCATCGGAATCGCAGGTGACGTCGCCGAGCACGGCCGCCCGGCAGGGTCGCTCGTTGAGCCGATGGATCGGCATCACCGGAAACAGCTGCTTGATCGCCCAGCTGTCGGGGATCGACTGGAAGAGCGAGAAGTTGCAGAAGTAGGTGTCGGAGAGCGAGGCCTCGAGGCCCTCCAGCTCCTCCGGTACGTAGTCCATCTGCTTGGCGAACTTGAAGATCTTGCGGCAGATCGACCAGTAGAGATTCTCCACGGCCGACCGCTGGTCGAGCGGCAGATAGCCGCTGGCGAACAGGCTCATCGCCGTGTCGAGCGACTGCTGGGCATCGTGGTAACTCTCGAGGAGATTACGGATGTTGATGTTCTGGTAGGCCTCGAAGAGGTCGTGCAGCGGCTGCTCCGCGTCGGCCGGCGGCTCCTTGAGATCGCCGTTGCCCCCCTGCTCCGACACGCCGAGCACCCCGAAAATGAGCATGCTGTGATAGGCCACGACGGCCCGGCCGCTCTCCGAGACGATCGTGGGGTGGGGCACCCCGGCCTCGTCGCATGCGTTCTGCACGTGGTACACCACGTCGTTGGCGTATTCCTGCAGGCTGTAGTTGACGCTCGACTCGAAGTTGGTCTGCGAGCCGTCGTAGTCGACGCCGAGCCCGCCACCGACGTCGAGATACCGCAGCCCGGCGCCGCGCTTCACGAGTTCGGTGTACATCCGCGACGCCTCGTTGAGGGCCCCCTTGATGTGGCGGATGTTGGTGATCTGGCTTCCCTGGTGGAAGTGCAGCAACTGCAGACAATCCTCCATGCCCTTGGCCGCGAGCGTGTCGAGGCCCTTGATGAGCTCGCTCGCGGTGAGCCCGAACTTGCTGCGAAAGCCACCGGACGCCTGCCACCGTCCGCTGCCGCGCGTGGCGAGCTTGACCCGCATCCCGATCCGCGGTCGCACGCCGAGCTTTTCCGCGTATTCGAGAATCAGATGCAGCTCGGAGAATCGCTCCACCACCGGGATCACGTGCCGCCCGATCTTCTGTGCCAGCATCGCCGTCTCGATGAACTCAGCGTCCTTGAAGCCGTTGCAGATGATCGGCGTCTCGTTGTCGGCCAGCGCGATCACGGCAAGGAGCTCGGGTTTGCTGCCCGCCTCGAGGCCGAAGCGATACGGCTTGCCGAACTGCAGCACCTCCTCGACCACCTGCCGCTGCTGGTTCACCTTCACCGGATAGACGCAGCAGTAGTCGCCCCGGTAGCCCGACTCCTTCATCGCGGCGGCGAAGGCGCCATGGATCTCTCCCAGCCGGTGCTGGAGGATCTCGCCGAATCGGAGCAGGATCGGCAGATCGATGCCCCGCACCTGCAGCCGGTCGACGAGCGACTTGAGGTCGATGCTCTTCGTGGGGTTCTTGTCGGGATGGACGAGCAGATGGCCGTTGGGCCCCACGGAGAAGTAGCCGTTGCCCCAGCGGGCCACCTCGTAGAGGTCGGCGGCGTCCGCTGCGCTCCACTGCTTGACGTCGAGATCGACTGCCATCTGCCACCCTCTGGAAAGGCGTCCCCGCCGCTATCCGCAGCGGCCGCAGGAACCATCCCAAGAAGTGTAGCGTCCCCGACCAGTTACGCGAACAGTTCCTTGATCACCTTGCCAGAGTTGGCGATCTTCATCGGCCGGCCGTTCTTCGCGGTGAACGTCGTCTCGAGCGAGATGCCGAGCGACTTGAGCACGCTCGCCATCACGTCCTGCGACGTGTAGGGCTCGCCCACCACCTCCTTGCCGTCCGAACTCGTCTCGCCGACCACGACACCCCGCTTGAAACCGCCTCCGCCCACCACGACGCTCCAGCTACGGGCCCAGTGGTCGCGGCCGCCATTGCCGTTGATGTTCGGCGTGCGGCTGAATTCGCCCATCCAGATGATCGCCGTGTCGTCGAGCAGGCCGCGATCGGCCAGATCCGACACCAGCCCGCTCATGGCGCGGTCGAGCTCGGGCAGTTTGCGGTCGGCGAGCGTCGGGAAGATGTTCTCGTGGTTGTCCCAGCCGCCGAGATCGACCTCGACGAACGGCACCCCGGCTTCCACCAGCCGCCGGGCCATGAGGCAGCCGCGGGCGAAGCCGCTCGCCCCACGCTCACCGATCCCGTACCGCTCGAGCACCTCCTTCGGCTCCTTCATCACCTTGAAGGCTTCCATCTGCTTGCTCGTCATCAATTGCACGGTCTTTTCCAGGACCTTGGAGTGGTCCTCGGCCACACCGCCCCGCTTCTCGCCGATGAACTTGCGCTCGATCGTGGCGAGCATCTCCAGCCGCTGCGACATGCGGGCCGGATCGATCCCCACGTCGAGGTTGCGCACGTTGCCGTTGGAGTCGACGACGAACGGCGCCCACGACATGCCGAGGAAGCCCGGGCCGACGCTCCCGCTCCCCACCGACACGAAGGGTGGAATCTCCAGGTCCGGCACCTGGTCGGCGAGTTCATGCGCGATCACCGCGCCGTAGCTCGGGTGGTCGACGTTTGGATTGGGCACGTAGCCGGTGTGCATGTAGTAGCGACCGCGCATGTGGTCGGCCTCGCGCGTGCTCATCGACCGCACGATCGACATGTGATGCATCTGCTTGGCCATGAGCGGCATGTGCTCGCAGATCGCGACGCCGTCGGCGGAGGTCGAGATCTGCTTGAACTGTCCGCCGGTCGCGGCGCCCGGCTTCAGATCCCAAATGTCCATCGTGCTCGGGCCGCCACCCATCCAGAGCAGGATCGCCGACTTGTGCCGCTTCTTCATGTCGGTCGCGTTGGCGAGGATCGAGTTGGTAAACGCGGTCGCCGGCGCGGCCAGCGCCGCCGCCCCTGCGAGATGGCTCATGAAGTGTCGGCGGGTCATGTCGGTGGGCATGTGGAACATGAATACGTCCCCTCGGGGTCAGTGATTGATGATGAATTCGTTCGAGTTGAGCACGGCCCACCAGATGTCCTGGAGGGCTCCGATCGCGTCGCCTTTGCGTTCGAGCATGAGTTTGTTCGCGGCGGCCACTTCCTTGGGCGACGGCTTGCGGGCGAGCGCCGCGAGATAGAGGGTGTCGATCTTCGCGGAGTTCTTGCCCTCGCTCGTCGCGACGCGGTCAAGGAACCCGCCCTTGCCCGTGCTGGTCGCCACCTTCACGAGGTCGCCATTGAACATCATCAGCACCTGGGCGATGGATCCGTTGAACGTCGTCGAGTCATCCCCTTCGTCGGTGCCAAAGGCGATGATGAACTGCCCGAGCCACTCGTCCTTCTTCTTCGCGGCGGCCTCGCCGGCGCGGCTCTGGTCGGCCTCGGTGGCGGTGAGCAGCGATTCGTAGAGGTCCTCGGCCCGCATCTGCCGCAGGTAGAAGTGGGAAAACTTCGGCTTCTCGCCGAGCGTCGGGTCGTCCTTGGCGTTCTTGGCGGACACCCTGCTGGACAGGGCGTAGGGCTTCGAGAGCACGATCCAGCGCACGAGCTCCTTGAGGTCGAAACTCTGCTCGCGAAATCGCTCTGCAAGGCCGTCGAACAGTTCCGGATGCGAGGGCGGGTTGTGCTCGCCAAGGTCGTCGATGGGCTTCGTGAACCCATAGCCCAGGAAATGCGCCCAGATCCGGTTCACGATCGCCTTCGGCAGGAGCGGGCTCGCCTTGATGAGCCGGGCGAGCTCCCGCCGGCGATTGACTCCATAGTCCTTCCCGTTTTCCAACGTGCCGGGCAGATATCCGTTCTGGGAGATCTCCGTCCCATCAATGAACACGGGATAGGCGACCTTCTTGAGACCGTTCCGAAGCTCGTAATAGATTTCCGCCGCCGCCGGATCGCCTCCTTCGCCGGCGAAGTCTTCATCGACCACTTCGATCGACTGGATATCCATCGTCTGCTCGAACCGCCGCAGCGCCCGTGCCTGGCGGAAGAAGGCGTTCATCTCCCAAAACTGATTCTGCTTGCCCTTGTTGAACGGGTGGTTGTGGCACTGCGTGCACTGCACCTGCACACCGAGGAAGATCTGGGCCGTCTTGGCCGTCGCCTGCACGCCCCCTTCCTCCATCTTGCCGGAGAGGAAGTTGGTGGCCCCGTTGAAGTTCTCCACGCCGTCCTTGTTGGTGTTCGACCCGGTGGCCGTGACGAGTTCCTCCATGAAACGGTCGTACGGCATGTTCTTGGAGAACGCCCGCCGCAGCCACTCCCGCATCCCCCGGCGGCTCACCATGTCGTTCTCGACGTCGCGGCCGATCAGCACGGTGGTCCAGACGTCGGTCCAGTTGCGGGCATACTCGTCGACGTAATCGTCGCCGAGCAAACGCGCCACGAGGTCGGCCTTCTTGGCGGGAGACGATTCGGCCATGAACGCCTGAAACTCGTCGAGCGTCGGGATCCGGCCGATCACGTCGAGGTGCACGCGGCGGCACCATTCACCGTCGGCGGCCAGCGCCGACGGCTCGAGGTCGGCATCGGCCCAGCCGGCGGACACCTGTTCGTTGATGAACCTGACCTGCGGGATGCCGAAACTGTCGTCGCCGGCCGACCACACGGGCCCGCCCGTCGCGGCCACGGCAACGAAAAACGCGGCCGCAGCAATGTTCCGCACCCTCACCATGGATTCGCTGCCCTCGAAGAACTCCTCCGGCCGGCCCGACGGCCGCCGTCGATCATTCTATTCGCGGGTGGAGGCCGGGCCTATTCCACGGCATTCAGCCGGGCTCAGCCGGGGGCTTTCGCGGTCCGCGGGGGACGGGTCGCCTCGACCTTCGGGGCCGGGGCCCGTTCGGCGGTGACCTCGCGACCGACGAACTCGAGCACGGCCCGGGGGCCGGCATCGCCCAGCCGCGGCGTGGCCAGTTTCAAAATCCGCGTGTACCCGCCGGGACGGTCGGCGTACCGGGGCGCGATCCTTTCGAACAGGACTCGGGCCGCCTGCTTGTCGCCGAGCAGCGTCACGACCCGCCGGCGGGCGGTGACCGCCGGTGCCGAGGCCGACGCCCACTTGCGCCACTGCTCGCCCTGACGCCATTTCTTCCACTCCGCCGAGTCGCGCTGGGCCGTGGTGGCGAACTCCCGGGCCCGTTCGGCCGCCACAAGGCCGCGTTTGGCGATCGTGATGCACCGCTCGACGAGCGGCCGCACTTCCTTGGCCTTGGCGACGGTCGTGACGATGCGGCCCGGAGCGGCAGGAGCCCCGACCTCGTCCACGTCGACCTCTCGCTCCGTGAGCATGAGGGCCGACGCGAGGTTGCGGAGGAGCGCCCTCTGGTGCGAGGGACTGCGGCCGAGTACGCGGCCTTTACGACGATGACGCATGGCAAGGATCCTGAAAAGCGAGACGAATCTGGAATCGAATCTGGGACTGAAATCAGACCTGACGGCAACCGATGGACGATCCGGATCAAGCGTCGGCCGCGGAGGGGACCGCCATGCCGAGCCGGAGACCGTGCTCCTGCAGTTTTTCCTCGATCTCCTGAAGGGTCGTCTCTCCGAAGTTTCGCACCTCGAGCAACTCCTCACGCGTGCGCGACACGAGGTCTCGCAGCGTCTCGATGCCCTCTTCGTGCAGGCAATTGTTGGCCCGCAGGGAGAGCTTGAGATCCGACACGACCATCCCGAGGCGGCTCTCGAGAGGAGCCTCGATCGACAACACGTTGGCGAACGCGGGCAGGTTCACGGCCGGCCCCGGCTTGGCGTAGCCGACGAACGGATTCAAGTGCTTGCGAAGGATCTTCGCGGCCTCGACGAGCGCCATCTCGGGGGTCACCGTGCCGTCGGTCCAGATCTCCATCGTGAGCTTGTCGTAGTTGGTCTTCTGGCCGACACGCGTCTCCTCGACCTCATACCGCACACGGGTCACGGGGCTGAACACGGCGTCGACCGGAATGATGCCGATTTCCTGGGCCTCGGCGCTGTGCTCGCTCGCCGGCACGTAGCCGCGGCCGTTTTCGATCACCATTTCGAGCTCGAACGGCACGTCGTCGGTGAGGGTCGCCAGCACCAGATCCTTGTTCACGACCTCCACGGCCTCGTCGGTCTGGATGTCGGCCGCGGTAATCGGCCCCTTCGTGCTCTTCTCGACGCGGATGACCCGCGTGGAGTCGCTGTGGTTCTTTACGACCAGGCTCTTGACGGCCAGGACGACGTCGGTGACGTCCTCGAGCACGCCCTTGATCGTGGTGAATTCGTGGAGCGCCCCGCCAACCTTGATCTGGGTGACGGCGCTCCCCTCGAGGCTCGAGAGCAGCACCCGCCGCAGGCTGTTGCCCACGGTCGTGCCGAACCCGCGTTCGAAGGGCTCCGCCGTGAACTTGCCGTACGTGGCCGACAGTGACTTCGAATCCGCCGTGACCGAACCGGGCAACTCGAGGCCGCGCCAACGGATGTGCATGTAAGACTCCTTCGTTCAGTGGATGCTCGACCGGCGCCTGGGCGGCTCGGTCACTTCGAACACAATTCGATGATGAGATTCGCCTGCACCGGGATCGATACGTCCTCGGCGGTCGGCAGCCGATCCACCCGCCCCTCGGGAATCGGCCCGTCGACGCGAGACAGGAATTCGGGAACGTCCCGCCGTGAATCAGAGAGCGCCGCATGGACCAATTGCAGGCTCTTGGAGCGATTCTTCACGCGGATCAGGTCGCCGGCCTTCACGAGATAGCTCGGCACGTCGAGCCGCCGGCCGTTCACCGTGATGTGGCCGTGCAACACGGCCTGGCGAGCGGCCGACCGCGACGTGGCGAACCCCATCCGATGCACGACATTGTCGAGCCGCCGCTCCAGGAGCTGCATGAGCGTCTCGCCGGTGTTGCCCGTGCCGCGCTCGGCCCGCGCGAAGTACGTGCGAAACTGCCGCTCGAGCACGCCGTAGTAGTGCTTTACCTTCTGCTTCTCGCGGAGGTGGAGGCCGTAATCGGTCGGCTTGCTCCGCCGCTTCTGCACCATGCCAGGGGGAGAGGCGCGGCGTTCGAAGGCGCACTTCGGAGTGTCGCAACGGCTTCCCTTGAGAAACAACTTGAGGCCGTCACGACGGCAGAGGCGGCAGACAGGTCCGGTGATGCGTCCCATGGTTCCTTGTTACTTCCGTATCCTGCGAAATGCTTGTGGTGGATGGATTGAAGGGGCCGGTCGGGGCCTAGACACGCCGCTTTTTCGGCGGCCGGCAGCCGTTGTGCGGCAGCGGGGTGATGTCCTCGATGCTCTTCACGTTCATGCCGGCGGCCTGCAGGGCGGTGATCGCGCTTTCGCGGCCACTTCCCGGCCCGCGAACGCGAACCTCGAGTTCCTTGACGCCGAACTTGGCCGCCTTCTCCGCCGCCTGCTGGGCCGCGCACTGGCCGGCGAACGGCGTGCCCTTGCGGCTCCCCTTGAAGCCGCAGGTGCCGCCACTCGCCCAGCAGAGCGTGTCGCCCTTGGTGTCGGTGATCGTGACGGTCGTGTTGTTGAAGCTCGCGACGATGTAGGCGATGCCTGCCGTCACGCTCTTCTTTTTGGTCTTTGCTGTCTTCGTTGACATGTCCGTGCTCGTGTGTGGGGTCCGCCGTTCGTCCGACGCTACTTGAGATCCTTCACGCCCTTCTTGCCGGCGACCGTCTTCTTAGGTCCCTTGCGGGTCCGGGCGTTGGTGCGGGTTCGCTGGCCGCGGACGGGCAGGCCGCGCCGATGCCGCAGCCCGCGGTAGCTGCCGATGTCCTTGAGACGGGAGATGTTTTGCGACACCTGGCGCCGCAATTGCCCCTCGACGACGTAGTCCTTGTCCATCAGGGCGGCCAGCCGCGCGAGCTCGTCTTCGTGCAGGTTGCGGGCCACGCCCTCCGGATCGACGCCGGCCTTATGGCAGAGTTCACGGGCCACGCGGGCACCGACGCCATACAGATACTGCAGGGAGAAGACGGTCTTCTTTTCCGAAGGGATGTCGACGCCGAGGAGACGGGGCATGGAGTGAAATCCGCTGGGGTCTGGAATGAACGGTGAAACGACTGGATCAGAGAACACCGAAGGAACCACGGGACCGTGATCCCAACCGTGTCTGCCGCTGGCCAGGCGCCGATCGGCCGAACGTCACCCCTGCCGTTGCTTGTGACGGGGGTCGGCGCACACGACGAACACGACGCCTCGACGTCGCACGATCTTGCACTTCTCACACATGCGGCGGACGCTGGCGCGAACCTTCATACGCGAGCCCGTGGTGACTGCCGACCACGCCTTCACAGGAACAGGGGGAACGAACGGGGAGCCTCGGAGTATAAGAAGCGGCCGAGGCCGTTCCAAGGGGGTGGCAGGATGCCCGAGTTTTTCCGTCACCGCGGTCCGCGGACGGCCTCAGGCGGCGCTGCCGACCGTCTCCCCGGCGGCCGGGGCGGCCGTCAACACGACCGGGCCGGTTTCCGTGATCGCCACCGTATGCTCGAAGTGGGCGCTCGGCCGGCCGTCGAGGGTGGCCTGGGTCCAGTAATCAGGAAGCGCCCGCACCTTTTTCGAGCCCATGTTGACCATCGGTTCGACCGCGATCACGAGGCCTGGCTCGAGTTCGAAGTCATGATTCCGGCGGAACGCGGGGGTGCAGAAATTCGGCACCTGCGGATCCTCGTGCATCTTCCGTCCGATGCCGTGGCCGACGAAGTTCTCGACGACCGAAAACCCGTGGTCGCGGACATATTTCGCCATTTCCGCTGCGACGACGCTCCACCGGCTCCGCACGCCCATCAATTCGATCGCGAGCGTCAGCACGCCGGCGGTGCAGTCGAGCAGCCGCTGCGTCTCCGGCGCGATCGGCCCCACTGCGTAGGTGACGGCCGAATCGCCGCACCAGCCGTCCACACTGCAGCCGGTGTCGACACTCACCACGTCACCCGCCACGAGCACCCGGGAGCCGGGAATCCCGTGCACGACCTCCTCGTTGACCGACGTGCAGCAGACCGCCGGGAACGGCACCTTTCCCGGCACGCCCTTGAACAGCGGCACCGCACCATGCTCGGCGAAGTAGCCTTCGATGGCCCGGTCGATGTCGGCCGTGGTGATCCCGGGCCGGATGATGGACGACGCCAGCTGATGAGCGCCCCAGACCACGAGACCCGACCGGCGCATCGCCGCGATCTCACGCACAGAACGAAGATTGACCACCTGACGGACACCTGAAGACGAAGAAGCGGGAGCCTGAACGACCGATTATACCTCGGGCCACGTCGGGTCGCGACGCCCCTGGCGTGCCCGCACTCGCTGGTCTCGCGCGAAGCGGCTCAACGCCGCTCGCACCCGCTCGAAGATCTCGTCGGCCGTGCCGAGCCCGTCGATGCTCGCGAGTTTCCCCTGCCGGTGGTAGTAGTCGAGCAGTGGCGCGGTCTGCACCTCGAAGCTGGTGATCCGCTTGGCGAAGATCTCCGGATTGTCGTCGGCCCGCTTCCGGGCGAGCATCCGGCGGATGAGTTCGTCCCGCGGCACCGCCAGTTCGATGACGCCGTCGACGCTCATCGCCTGCCGTTCGAGGAGTTCGTCGAGGGTCGCCGCCTGCGGCAGCGTCCGCGGAAACCCGTCGAGCAGGCAGCCGTCGCGACAGTCGGCCGCCTCCAGCCGTTTCGTGACCATCCCCAGGATGATCGAGTCGGGAACGAGCTGCCCCTGCTGCATATACGAGGCTGCCTGGACGCCCTCGGACGTGCCCGCGCGAACCGCGGACCGCAGCATCTCACCCGTCGACAGGTGAGGCACCCGCAGGTGTTCGACCAGCTTCTGGCACTGCGTGCCTTTGCCGGCGCCGGGCGGTCCGATGAGAATGATCCGCATGAAACGTCCGCGGGAACGGATGCGGCAGCGGAACGGCGAATCGCACGCACGCCCCCGCGGGAGCCAGTTCCTCGGCCACCGCGATCGCCTGTCCGATCAGGCTTTCTCCAGAAGGCCAGTGTAATTTCGCATCACGAGGTGACTGTCGATCTTCTGCACCAGGTCGAACGCCACGCTCACGGCGATGAGCAGTCCGGTACCGCCGTAGAAGCTCGCGATCTGCGCCGGAATGCCGAGGGCACCGCCCACGATCGTGGGGATGATCGCCACGAGCGCGAGGAACGCGGCCCCGACGTACGTGATTCGCTCCATCACCCGCTCCAGAAAGTCGGCAGTCCGCTTGCCGGGTCGGTAGCCCGGGATGAACGCGCCGAAGTTCTTGAGATTGTCGGCCATCTCCTTCGGGTTGAAGGTGATCGCCGTCCAGAAATAGCAGAAGAAGTAGATCAGGGCGACGTACAGCACGTTGTAGAGGAACGACTGTCCGCGCGTGAACGAGTCATGAATCGCACCGAGCACGGCGCTGCCCGGATTCGCATTGTGCAGATACTGGAAGAGCATCTGCGGAAAGAGCAGGAGCGAACTGGCGAAGATGATCGGCATCACCCCGGCCTGGTTGACCCGCAGCGGCAGATACTGACGCGTGCCGCCATACACTCGCCGGCCGCGCACGTGCTTGGCGCTCTGCGTGGGGATCCGCCGTTGGCCCTGGGTCATGAACACGACCCCCGCCACCACGCCGACGAACAGCGCCGCGAGCACGAGCAGCGTCTCGATGCCGAGTTTGCCGCCGCCACCGCCGAGTTCCCAGCTCGTGTCGCTGCCGAGCTCCACGAGGGCGCTGGGCATCGCCGCCAGGATGCCCGCCATGATGAGCAGACTGATCCCGTTGCCGATGCCGAATTCGTCGATCTGCTCGCCGAGCCACATCAGGAACACGGTGCCGGCGGTCATCGTCATCACCGCCACGAACTGCCAGAGCAACGGCAGCCGGCCGTCCACGAGGAAGCTCGACTGGATGAGCGGCATGTCGCCGACCCGCGCGCTCGAGAGGAACGCCACGTAGGCCCAACTCTGAACGAGGCAGATGAGCACGGTGGCGTATCGCGTGTACTCGTTGATTTTCTTGCGACCCGCCTCCCCCTCCTTCTGGAGCCGCTCGAGCGGCGGCCAGACCGTGGCGAGGAGTTGGAAGATGATCGACGCCGAAATGTACGGCATGATCCCGAGCCCAAAGATGGTGGCCTGCGACAGCTGACTCGCCGAGAACACGGCCACGGTCTTGAGCAGGTCACCGATCCCTCCGGCCTCCTCCGCGAACGCCGTCATCGCCTTGGGGTCGACGATCGGCAGCGGCACCTGCCAGCCCACGCGATAGATCGCGAGCAGACCGAGCGTCAGCAGAATCTTCTGCCGCAGTTCAGGGATCGTGAAGATGATCCGTAGTTTTTCCAGCACGAGACCGACTCCTTTGGTGCCCAGACGCCGTCAGCCTACAGCGCCGATGGCCTCGCTACCCAGTCGGCTTTTTCCGTGCCGGCTTCTTCTTTCCCTTCTCCACGGGTGCCGCACCGGGCAGTTGCGTGACGGTACCGCCCGCCGCCTGGATCTTTTCCCGCGCCTGCGCACTGAAGTGGTGCGCGGACACCTTCAGGGCCTTGGCGAGCGTGCCGTCGCCCAGGATCTTGAGCTCGTGCCAGATTCCCTTGGCAAGACCGGCCTCCTTGAGCGTCTTCGGGGTCACCTCGGCTCCGGCCGCGAAGCAGGCGTCAAGATCGTCGACGTTGACCGCCGCGACGATCAGCCCATGACGATTATGGAACCCGCGCTTCGGGATCTGGCGGATGATCGGCATCCGTCCGCCCTCGAAGATCGCCGGTGCCGACCAGCCGGCGAGCTGCCCCTGGCCCTTGTTGCCGCGCCCGGCGGTGCGGCCCTTGCCCGAGCCCGGGCCGCGGCCCACGCGCATCCGCTTCTTGTTCTTGTGCACGCCGCGATTGACGTCGCTGATCTTCATGATGATTCCTCGGATGAGCCCCCGCGGGGGCGTGATGGGCGATGGGTGCTCGGCGGCGTCACGACAGCGAGATGCCGCGAAGCCGCTCCACGTCGGCCTTGGTGCGGAGTTGCTTGAGGCCTTCGAGGGCCGCTTTCACGAGATTGACGGGGTTCGTGGAGCCGTGGGCCTTGGTGAGCACGTCGCGGATGCCGGCCGATTCGCACACGGCGCGGACCGCCGCGCCGGCGATGATGCCGGTGCCCGGGCTCGCCGGCAGAAGGATCACCTTCGCCGTGCCGCTGATGCCCTCCACGCGGTGCGGAATGGTGCCCGACTCGACGGGCACTTCGATGAGATTCTTCATGCCGTCCTTGATCGCCTTCTCGACGGCCGGCGGCACCTCGTTGGCCTTCGCATAGCCGCAGCCGACCTTGCCGCGGCCGTTGCCCACCACGACCAGGCCCGCGAAGCTGAACCGGCGCCCGCCCTTCACCACCGTGGCGCAGCGGCGAACCTTGACCACCTTCTCGGCAAATTCGCCGCTCATCCGCTCGCCGGATCCACCCCGATCACCGCCGCGTGATTCCCGTTCTCTGCTTCCGGTCGACACTGGATTCATGCTCCCAAGGGATTGAGGTGGCTCAGAACTCGAGGCCCGCGGCGCGAGCCGCGTCGGCCAGGGCCGCGACCCGGCCGTGATAACGGAATTCGCCGCGATCGAAGCAGACGTGCTTCACGCCGGCTGCCTTGGCCCGCTCGGCCACGGCCCGCCCGATCGCCTCGGCGGCCTGCTTGTTGCCGCCAAACCCGATGGCCCCGCGGATCTGCTTGTCCATCGAACTCGCCGAGACGAGCGTCCGACCGGTCGAGTCGTCGATCACCTGGGCGTAGATGTGCTTGTGCGTGCGAAACACCGTCAACCGCGGCCGCTCCGCGGTGCCGCGAATGTGCCGGCGCACGCGATGGCGACGCCGCAGGCGCTGGCGAAGAATGGTGCGGGCATGGTCCATGGAAGCCTCTTGCTGCTGCTGACGTGGATGCTACTTGGTGACGGCCTTGCCCGCCTTCCGGCGAACCTGCTCGTTCTCGTATCGGATGCCCTTGCCCTTGTAGGGCTCCGGCTTCCGCAACGACCGGACTTCGGCCGCGAACTGACCGACGAGTTGCTTGTCGATCCCCTTGATGACGACGTGCGTCTGGTCGGGGCATGCGACGTTCAGACCGACGGGAATCGGCACCTGCAGTTCGTTGGCGAAGCCGACGCGCAACTGGAGCACGTTCTTCTGGATCGCGGCGATGTAGCCCACGCCGACGATCTCGAGTTTTTTCTCGTAGCCCTTGGTCACACCCTCGACCATGTTGGCCACGAGGGCCCGGGTCAGACCGTGCACCGACCGTGCCACGCGGGAGTCGTCCGCCCGCTTCACGGTGAGCAGTCCGGCCGCCTGGTCGATCTCGATGCCGACGACGGGGTGCAGACGCTGCTCGAGCTTGCCGAGCGGTCCTTCCACCTTGAGCGAGCCGGCCTCGACGGCCGCTTTCACGCCCTTCGGAATCTGCACGGGAGCCTTGCCGATACGTGACATTACTGAATCGCCTTTCTGACTACCACAACTCGCAGAGCACTTCGCCACCGAGCTTTCGCTGCCGGGCCTCGCGGTCGCTCACCACACCGCTCGACGTGGAAAGAATCGAGATGCCCAGACCGCCGAGGATCGGCCGCAGCAGGGCCGAGCGGCTGTACACCCGCCTGCCCGGGGAACTCACGCGCTTGATGTGCCGGATCAGCCGCTCGCCGTTGGGGCCGTACTTCAGCTCGAGCTGGAGCTTCGCCACCGGCTCCGACTGTACTTCGCGCCAGTCCCAAATGAACCCTTCGCGCTTGAGCACGTCGGCGACGCCGCGCTTCACCTTCGAACTCGGCACCTCCACGGTGGCGCGTTCGACGCGCACCGCGTTGCGGATGCGGGTGAGCATGTCGGCGATGGGGTCGGTCATCATGTCGCAGGAGCCCCTTGAAACTTGAAAAAACGGATGCTTGAAAACCCGTCTGCAGGAAAAAACGTCGAACTACCTTTGCTGCCCATTTACCAACTGGCCTTCCGAACGCCCGGAATGCAGCCTTGGTCGGCCAACTTCCGGAAGCAGATCCGGCACGTGCCGAACTTGCGGTACACGGCACGGGGCCGTCCGCAGAGCATGCACCGGTGCACTTTCCGCGTGGAGAACTTCGGCGGACGCTTCGCGGCCGCGATTTTCGACTTGCTCGCCATACTCGATTCCAGTGCCGTCGGCCGGAAAGGGCCGTAATCGTCCGATCGAACCCGTGCCGCTACGCCGCGGCACCTCCATCCTCGTCATCCTTCTTGAGCGGAACGCCCATCGCCCGGAGAAACTCTCGGGCCTCGTCGTCGGTGCGGGCCGTGGTCACGAGCGTGATGTTCATGCCCTGCGGCCGCGTGAACTTGTCCGGATTGATCTCCGGAAACACCATCTGCTCGGAAAGCCCGAGGCTGTAATTGCCATGCCCGTCGAACGCGGTGCTCGACAGCCCACGGAAGTCGCGCACCCGCGGGAGCGCGAGCGACACGAGCCGATCCAGGAACTCGTACATCCGTCGGCCCCGGAGCGTGACCTTGCAGCCGATCGGCAGGTTTTCCCGCAGCTTGAAACCCGAGACGGCCACCTTCGACAGGGTGGCGATCGGCTTCTGCCCGGTGACCTGCGCGAGCGCCCCGAGCGCCTCCTCGAGGTACTTCTTTTCGGTCACGGCCACGCCCACGCCCATGTTCACGACGATCTTCTCGAGCTTCGGGATCGCGTGGGGGTTCGTACGGGCCAGCGCCTGGCCGAGCGCCGGGCGCACGGTGTTCGTGTAGTGCTCGAGCATCCGCGGCGTGCCGGCCGGTCCGGGGGCAGGCTGTGCCGCCTTGGTTTTCTTCGCCATCGAAACGTTCCTCGTGTCGCTGATCCGTGTTCCGTGTCCGGTGATTACTTTTTCGCCGCTGCCCGCGCCGCCTTCGGCGCCTTGAGCACACCCAGGTCGGCACCGCACCGGCGGCATACCCGGGAACGACCGCCATCCGTCGCGACCTTCACGCCAAGCCGCGTCGCCTTGCTGCACGAACCGCACACGACGAGCACGTTCGACGCGTCGATCGGCATCTCCTTGCTGAGTCGCCCGCCCTGCTGGTTTTTCTGGCTGCGCTTCACGTGGCGGTAGACGCGGTTCACGCCCTCCACGACGAGCCGGCCCTTCTCCGGCAGCACAGACAGCACCTTCGCCCGGGTGCCTCGTGCATTGCCGGTCTTCACCTCGACGAGATCACCGGATCGGATCAGCATCACACCACCTCGCTCGCAAGGCTGACGATCTTCATGAAGTTGCGGTCACGCAACTCACGGGCCACCGCACCGAAGATGCGGGTGCCCTTGGGATTTTGGTCGTTGTCGATGATCACGCAGGCGTTGGTGTCGAACTGCACGTAGCTGCCGTCGTCACGCCGCGTCGGCCGCTTGCAGCGGACGATCACCGCCTTCACCACCGCCTTCTTCTTCACCTCGCTGCCGGCGATCACGCTCTTGACGCTGCACACGATGATGTCGCCAAGGCCGGCGGTCCGCTTCCGGCTCCCGCCGAGCACTTTGAAGCACATCACTTCCTTGGCGCCCGTGTTGTCGGCTACGACGAGCCGGGTCTGCATCTGGATCATCGTGCGGTTCCTTCCTCGGCGACGGGCCGCCCGGAGGCGGCAGCCTCCTCGGCACGCGCTGCAGTCTCACGCAGCTCCGTCGCCCGAGCCCCGCTGCGAAGCGAGGCCACGTCGACGGCGGTGCTCTTGGCGACGACCCGCACGAGCTCCCACCGCTTCAGGCGGCTGCGCGGCCGGCATTCGACGATCTCGACCGTGTCGCCGAGCCGCGACTCCTCGCTCTCGTCATGCACGTGGCACACCGTGCGTCGGTGCTGGATGCGGCCATACTTCGCGTGCCGGACGACGCGCGGAATCTCCACGCGGCGGGTCTTGGCCGAGGCGGCGCTCGTCACGGTTCCTGTCTCGATTCGCTTGGGCATGGAGTGACTTCCTGGTTACGTGGCGCTCGCGGCCTTCTCGCCGGCGGCCTTCTTCTGCCGTTCGGCGAGGATGGTCTGACAGCGGGCGATCGTGCGGCGGTTCTTCTTCAATTCGGATGGGGAAGCAAGCTTCTCGGCCTGCGACTGCAGCTTGAGGCGAAACAGCAATTCGGAGGCGTCTTTCCAGACCAGCCGAATCTGCTCGTCGCTCATGTCGCGGATGTCTCGTGCTGTGGTGGTGCTCATCGGATCACTCCTTACATCGCCCGCCGTTTCACGAACCGCACGCGAATCGGCATCTTGTGGGCGAGGCGGGCCATGCAGACCCGCGCCGCCTCCTCCGAAACGCCGCCGATCTCGTAGAGGATGGACCCCGGCTTGATGACCGCGGCCCAGTACTCCGGCTCGCCCTTGCCCTTACCCATACGGGTTTCGAGCGGGATCGACGTGATCGACTTGTGGGGGAATACGCGCACGTAGAGCCGTCCCTCCGTCCGGAGGTACTGCTGTGCCGCGATCCGGCCAGCTTCGATCGTCGCGGCAGGCAGCCACCCCGGCTGCTCGGCCTGGAGGCCGAAGTCGCCGAAGACGACGCGATTGCCGCGCGAGGCATCACCTCTTATACGACCTCTTTGGCTTTTTCGGTGCTTGACCCTCTTGGGCATCAGCGCCATCGCCATTCTCCTCGTACATGCCTTGGTTGACCCACACTTGAATTCCGATGTTGCCCTGCGCGGTGGGAGCCTCGCAGAACCCGTAGTCGATCTTGGCCCGCAGCGTCGACAGCGGCATCGCGCCGGCGATCGCCTTCTCGCAGCGCGACATCTCGGCCCCGCCGAGCCGGCCGGCGAGCTGGATCTTCACGCCCTTCGCGCCCGCGTCCATCGTCGTGTCGATGGCCCGCTTGAGCGTGCGGCGGAACGCCGCCCGCTTCGTGAGCTGGTCGGCGATATCCTCGGCGATGAGCTGGGCCTGGATCTCGGGCCGCGAGACCTCCTCCACCT
The DNA here is from genome assembly GCA_037129475.1 of Planctomycetia bacterium. Lineage (GTDB taxonomy): Bacteria > Planctomycetota > Planctomycetia > Pirellulales > UBA1268 > RGVT01. The sequence continues at coordinate 19,863 of JBAXUY010000024.1, forward strand.
TGAGGTTCACCCGGCGTCCGAGCAACTGCTGCAGTTCGTCCTGGAGGCGATCGACCTCCTGCCCCTTGCGGCCGATGATCACGCCGGGTCGCGCCGAATGGAGGATGACCTTCACTTCGTCGCGGGTGCGCTCGATCTCCACCTTCGGGATCGCGGCGGCGCGGTACTTCGTCTTCAGGAACTTGCGGACCTTGAAGTCCTCCATGAGGAGGTCGCGGAATTCCTTCTTCGAGGCATACCAACGGCTCTTCCACGGCTCGGTGATGCCGGTGCGGAAGCCGGTGGGATGAACTTTCTGGCCCATGGTGAATTGCCTTCTGCTTCCTCGGTTACTCGGCGCTGTCGAGCGCCACCTTGATATGCGACGTCCGCCGCTTGATCCCGAACGCCATGCCCCGGGCCCGCGGCCGGATGCGCTTGAACATCGGCCCCTGGTCGATCCGGGCGTCGACCACCACGAGGTCGTCGACACCGGAGGCCTGCGCCTGCTCCGCATTGCCGAGGGCACTCTTGATGACCTTCTCGAGCATCCGGGCACCACGGTGCGGTTGAAACCGCAGGATGTCGAGCGCCTCGTCGGCGAACTTGCCGCGGACGAGGTCGGCCAGCGCCCGCACCTTGCGGGCACTGATCCGAGCGTATTTGTGGGTGGCTGTGTAGGGCATGGATCACCTGGTTCCTGACGTGGAGCCTACTTCGCGGCCGGGGCGGGAGTGGCTGCTTCCTTGACCTTGCCGCCATGGCCACGGAAGGTGCGCGTCGGCGCGAACTCGCCGAGCTTGTGCCCGACCATGTCTTCGGTCACGAACACCTTCACGTGCTGCTTGCCGTTGTGGACCATGAACGTGAGACCGATGAACTCCGGCACGACCGTGCAGGATCGCGCCCACGTCTTGATCGGATCGCGCTTGCCGCTCGACAGCTGGATCTCCACCTTCTCGAACAGGCGGGGATCGACGAACGGACCTTTTTTTGCACTTCGTCCCATGGTTCATTCCTAGCGGAGTTTGAGTTGTCCGTAGCGACGGCTCTTGCGGCGCCGCAGGATCGCGGTGCTCGAGGGCTTGCGCGGCTTGCGGGTGCCGCCGCCCTTGGCGCTCTTGCCGGTGGGACTGACCGGATGACGGCCGCCCTTCGTGCGCCCCTCGCCGCCACCGTGCGGGTGGTCGATCGGGTTCATCGCCGTGCCACGAACGTGCGGCCGAATGCCCATCCAACGCTTGCGACCGGCCTTGCCGAGCACCACGTTCATGTGCTCCGAGTTGCCGATGGCGCCGATGGTGGCCCGACACGCGGCCGGAACGCGGCGGATTTCCCCGCTGGGAAGCGTGAGCTGGGCCCATTGCGACTCCCGGGCCACGAGCACGGCCGACGAGCCGGCCGAGCGACACAGACGGCCGCCCCGCCCTTCCTGAAGCTCGATGTTGTGAATCTGCATGCCGAGCGGAATGGCCGACATCGGCAGGCAATTTCCCACCTCGGGCGCCGCGTCGGCGCCGCTCACCACCGTCGCCCCGACCTGCAGCCCCTCGGGCGCCAGGATGAATCGCTTCTCGCCGTCCGCGTAATGCACGAGCGCCACGCGACAGGTGCGGTTCGGGTCGTACTGGATCGAATCCACCTTGCCCGGCACACCGTCCTTGTTGCGCCGGAAGTCGATGAGCCGGTAGTGCTGCATGTGCCCGCCGCCACGATGGCGGGACGTGATCTTGCCCTGATTGTTGCGACCGCCGGTCTTCCGCTTGCGGAACCGGAGATGCTTCGGAACCTCGGCGCCCGGCGTCAATTCCGCAAAGTCGGAAACGCTCGCTCCACGGCGGCCAGGGCTGGTCGGGTTGTAGGTGCGAATTCCCATCGGTGATATCCAGGGCGTGTCGAGCGGCGTGCTGAGACTAGAACAGGTTGATCTTGCAGTCGGGCTTGAGCGTCACGATCGCCTTCTTCCACGGCTTCGCCGTCGTGCGACGCGTGCGGCTTCGGCGGGTCTTCCCCAGACGATTCTGGACGGCGATCTTCTCGACCTTGACGTTGAAGAGTTCCTCGACCGCGCGACGCACGTCGGCCTTCGTGGCGGCGGCCACCACCTCGAACGAGTAGGCGTTGTGCCGCGTGGCGCGGTGCATTCCCTTTTCGGTGAGGAGCGGCCGCACGATCACCTGGTGCGGCGCGAGGCGGGGATTGAGGCTCGGGGCTGGAGGAACCGGAACGGCCATCGCTTATTGCCCCTTCTTCGTGCTCGAGGATGCCCGCCCACCGGACTTCGTCCTGGTCGTGGCGACAGGCTCTTCCTTGCGGCGGGCCGCCGAACGCTTCACGCCCTTCTTGCCGGCGGCCGCCGGCTTCACCCGCGCCTTGACAGAGGCCCGGAACGCGTCGATGGCGGCAGTCGTCATCACGATCGCCCGCGGCCGCAGGATCGACCACGCGTTGAGGTCGCCGACCGGGGCCACCGACACGCCGTCGATGTTGCGGAAACTCTTCCAGAGATTGTCGTCGTGCTTCTCCGCTGCGAGGAGCACCGTGCGCTCGCCGAGCCCGAGGGCACCGAGGAACTTCGCCGCCGCCGCCGTCTTCGGGGCCGCCAGCGGCAGCTTGTCGACGAGCTTCACCTCGTCGTCGGCGAGCCGGGCCGCAAGCGCCATCCGCGTGGCGGTCTGGAGCGCCTTGCGGGGCATCCGCCAGCCGAAATCACGCGGCCGCTTCGCGAAGATGTGGCCGCCGCCGCGACGTGTGCCGCTCCGCCGACCACCGGCACGGGCGTTGCCCGTGCCCTTCTGGCGATAGAGCTTCTTGGTCGACCCGGCCACCTCGCCGCGGGTCTTGGTCCGCATCGTGCCCTGCCGCTGGTTGGCCTGGTACATGATCACGGCGTCGTGCAGCAGCTGCTTGTTGACGGACGCGGCGAGCTCGGCCGGATCGATGTCGTAGGAGCCGACCTTCTTGCCCGAGATGTCATAGACGGCAAGATTCACTTCGCACCTGCCTTTTTCTTGCCGGTCGGGGCCGCAGGACCGCCGACCCTCTTGATCTTGTTGGTTTGCTTCACGACCACGAACGCCCCGTTGGGCCCGGGAATCGCGCCCCGGACGAGCAGGAGGTTGTGGTCCTTGTCGATCCGCACGAGCCTCAGGTTGCGCATCGTTGACCGCTCGTTGCCGTAGCGGCCGGCCATGCGCTTTCCCTTGAAGACACGCGCGGGCGACGTGTTCATGCTCGTGCCACCCTGGTGACGGTGGACCTTCTTCACGCCGTGGCTGGCACGCTGCCCCTTGAACCCGTGGCGCTTCATGACACCGGCCGTACCCCGCCCCTTCGTGATTCCCACGACGTCGACGGCCGTGACACCCTCGAACAGGTCGACCGTGAGCACCTGGCCCACCTCGACGCCCTCGAAGGCTCCGCGGAACTCACGCACGAACCGCTTCGGCTCGCAGTCGGCCTTCGGTGACGCAACCACGCCCCCCTCGGCCAGACGCTTGCCGCGCTTGCTGTCGAGCTTGGCAACCTGGCCGCGGATGGCACGACTGGCGAGTCGCCGGGGCTTGTCGAGGAATCCGACCTGCACGGCCGAGTAGCCATCACGATCGGGCGTGCGCACCGTGAGAATCGGGCACGGACCGGCCTCGATCACGGTGACGGGCACCGCGGTGCCGTCGGCGTCGAACACCTGCGTCATCCCGACCTTGCGGCCCAGGAGACTCTTGCGGCCGGCCTTGTCGGCCCGGCGTGCGGCGGTGGCGGAGAATGCAGCCATGTTCATGTCGCCGGCGATACGGGCAGCCCGGCGACTTGTCGCCGGCCACCATCTCGCAATCACGCTCGAAGCCGTTGGCTGCGGGAGCACCCGGGGCTGCCTTCACCTGCCTTTCGGCAGGGGGCCCTGAGCCTTACCCGCAACGCCTTCCAAGCATGCCTGTTCGTGCGCTCCTGAATGTGGTTCCCGAGTGGTGAGGGCCGCGCGGCGACGTTACCGCGACGAAGCCTTGATCTTGATGTCGACGCCGGCCGGAAGGCTCAGCTTGTTGAGGGCTTCGATCGTCTTGGCAGTGGCCTGAACGATGTCGATCACCCGCTTGTGCGTGCGAATTTCGTACTGCTGCCGGGCCTTCTTGTCGACGTGCGGGCTGGAGAGCACCGTGTACCGCTCAATCCGCGTGGGGAGCGGGATCGGTCCATGCACCTCGGAATTCGTCCGCTTGGCGGTGTCGACGATCTCCGCCGCGCTCTGATCGAGCACGGCATGGTCGTAGGCTTCCATGCGGATGCGGATGATTTCCTGTGTCGGACCGGCCACGCGTCGCACTCCACTCTTTGCCGAAAGAGCCCGGGAAAACAGCCTTTTCGGCCGATTCCGGGCGAGCCCCAGAAAGTAAATGTCTCGCGAGACCGTGTCAACAACCCACGAAATCGCGGCCGATTCTCCGGCAGTCGCCCCTTACAGCCGCTTGAGCCTGACGTCGCGATACTCGGCCCACATCGGTTTGCCGGCGTGAAGTTGCAGCGCGAGCACCCCCTCCCGCAGGGCCTTGGCCGGGTCGGCATCGGTGAAGTCGAGGATCAGACGGCCGTTCAAATAGTGGCGGATTCGATTGCCCTCAGCGCGAATCACGACGTCGTTCCAATCGTCGATCTTCATGAGTTTCGTGAACTCCTCCTGGCCGATCAGCGTGGCCGTCACCTTCTTGCCCGACTCCGGCTCCCACACGGCCTGCTCGCCGGCCTGGCAGATCCGCTGCCGCCCCCCCGCCCCGCCGCCTTCGTCGTAGATGAAGCCAGAGACGTTCGGAAGCGTGTGTTCGTTGCGGATTTCGTGCTGATAGCCGCGAACCACCCACGTATTTTTCGCCGTCTGGTCGGTGATCCGCCGGGAGCGGTACTGAATTCCGGAGTTGTTCGTCGCATTGCAGCGAAACGAGAGCCGGAGTTCGAAATCGCCGACGTCCCCGCCCTGCCAAATCAAAAACGTGTTGCCACTGGCGACGTTTTCAGGGGTCGTCTCGCCGTGGATCACGCCCTCCCGCACGCTCCAGAGCCGTGGGTCGCCATCCCATCCCGTGAGGTCGGTGCCGTTGAAGAGCACCTCCATGCCCTCGGGCGCTGGGGGGGCCGCCGTGGGAGGCGCCTCGCCGCGGCCCGCGCCCGAAACGCCCATGAAAACCACACAGAGAAGTGCGCCGAATCGGGACATGATGGGACTCCGTTGGGAAGGCTGTTCAACCCGTTCGAGGGTATCATACTGAGGAATTCACGAGGACGAGGCATTGAGTTCTGAGCGGCGATTCCCCCTGGTGGCCGGCTGGTCGTTCTGGATCGCCCACGTCGGCTTTTGGGTGGCGACGTTTGCTGCGGCGATGATCGTGATCCGGGCATTCAAGCCCGCCCTCCCCGACGCCACCTGGCTCGTCGGCATCAGCGTGATGGCGGCGTTCCTGATCACGGCACTTGTCCGCATGGTGGCCAGGAACACTCCCCTGCTGGAGCGGCTCGGCATCTCCAAGGTGGGGCTCATGGTGGGGGGGCCGCTGGTGGGCGCGGTGCTGATGACGCTGGCCTTGGTGGCGCACGACCTCGGCTCGGGAGGACGGGCCCTTCCCCAGAACCCTGTCGACGGAGCCCCCGACCGGCTCGGCATCGCGGCCGGATTCCTGCTCAATCTCGTCATGCTCGCCACGTGGTCGGCGGCCTACTTCGGGTCGCATCTGCTCCGCGATCAGCGGGCGGCCGAACTGCGCGCCTTCGAGGCCGAGGCCCTCGCCGCCCGCAACGAGCTCAATCATCTGCAGTCCAAGATCAGCCCGCACTTCCTCTTCAACTCGCTCAACACGATCCTCGCCTGCAAGCAGTCGCCCGACGACATCGAGACGATCACGCAGTCGCTTGCGAAGTACCTGCGATTCCTGCTGCGACCGGCGTCCACGCTCGAGCCGCTCGGCCGCGAGATCGACGCGCTCGAGGACTACCTCACGATCCAGTCGTTCCGGTTCGGCGACCGGCTTTCCTGCCGCATCGACTGCGACACCGACATTCGTCGCATTCCGGTGCTGCCCGCCATGATCCAGCCACTCGTGGAAAACGCGCTCAAGTACGGAAGTCAGTCCGACGACCACCCTTTGGAGGTGAAGGTGCGTGCCCACCGCGACCGTGACAAACTCTTCATCGAGGTCGCCAACACCGGTCGCTGGGTCGCTCCGACCCATGACGAGTCGACCAACACCGGCCTCCACACACTGAGGCGCAGGCTGCTGATCCACGGTGGCCCCGAGGCCACCGTCGCCACGTCGGAACACGGCGGCTGGGTGCGGGTCGTCATCCAGATTCCGCTCACGGCGGAGTATGCCCTCGCCCCTGCCACGACCGCCACGCCAGAGCCCACGGAGATTGCCGGATGATCACGGCCCTGCTCGTCGACGACGAACCCAAGGCGATCGATCGCCTCGCCGAGATGCTCGAAGCGTTCGAAACGGTGGACGTGATCGGCCGCGCGCGAAGCGTCGACGAAGCCGAGCGGTTTCTCCGGGGCCGGTCGCCGGACGTCGTGTTCCTCGACATCACGATGCCCGGCCGCCTCGGCGTCGACCTCCTCGGCAGCGTCCCACAGGGCACGGCGGTGGTCTTCGTGACGGCCCGCGACGGCTACGCGGTCGATGCCTTCCGGGCCGGAGCCGTCGACTACGTGCTCAAGCCGTTCGATCACGACCGCCTGGCGATCACCGTGGAACGGCTCGAACAACGCTTCGCTGCCAATGATGGCCGGAGCACATCCGAGCCGCCCACGGAGGAACTCGGTGGCGATCGCACCAAGGCCCGGGAGATCTCCGGCGACGAGGGGCAGACGGTGAGGCTGGCGAGCGGGCGCGGCGCCGGCTTCGTGGTGGTGCCCTACACCGAGATCGCCTGGATCGAAGCGGTGCAAAACTACACGCGGGTGCAGATCATCGGCGAGCAGCCCACGGTGGTGCGCCGTACGATGCAGGAGTGGGAGGCGCTCCTGCCCCCGGCGTTCGCACGGATCAGCCGGTCGCTGATCGTGCAGATTCCGAAGATCCGCTCCACACAGTGGCAGTCGCGCGACCAGATGCTGGTGTTCTTCGAAGGCATCGAGGACCCGTTGCCGATCGGCCGCACGCCGATGTCCCGGCTCAAGGAACTGCTGCACGTGTCGTGAAGCGTTCCGGGCCGCCATCCGGGAGCCCCACGGTCACACGAAGGCGTCGGCGGTCTCGGCCGGCGCGGGGCCGTATTTGAGCGGGGCCATCGTGAAGCTCGCCCGCCCCTGGCTCACGCTGCGCACGGCGGCCGAATAGCCGAACATGCTCGCGAGCGGCGCCTCGGCCGTGAGCACGTTCATGCCGCCGCGGATCTCGGTGTTGGTGATGATCGCCCGACGCTGCTGAAGGTCGTTGATCACGTCGCCGAGGTGCTCCTCCGGCACCGTCACCTCCACCCGCATCACGGGCTCGAGCAGCACCGTGCCGGCAGCGTCGAGCAGCCGGTCGATCGCCTCGGCGGCCGCCATCCGGATCGCCACGTCGCTCGGCGGCGGATCGGGAATCGGGCTTTCGAGCACCACGATCCGCACGCCCCAGAGTGGACAGCCCTTGAGGCCGCCCCGCTCCGCGCTCTCGCGAACTGATTCGGTCATCAGCGCCGCGAGCGTCGCCAGGTGGTCCGACTCCGGAAACCACCCCTGCTCCACCGTCACGGCCGCCTGCTCGTCGACCGGCTCCGCGCGGAGCGTGACAGTGGCCACGAGATTCTGCCCGCCCACCTGGCGGTTGATCGAGCCGACGACGGTGGCCGCCCGTTCGAGCGTCTCCTTGTAGCTCACCCGCGGCTTGTGCACGCGACACTTGAGGTTGAAATCCCGCTCCAGGCGGTGGCGGATCACCTCGAGGTGCAGCTCACCCATCCCCGAGATCAGCGTCTGCCCGGTCTCCTCACTCTCGATCGCCCGGAACGTCGGATCCTGCCGCTTCATCATCTCGAGCACGTCGCCGAGCTTCTTGCGCTCGAGGCTCGTCTCCGGCTCGATCGCCATCGAGATCACGGTCTCGGGAAACTGGATGCTTTCGAGCAGGATCGGTTCGTTCGCGTCGCAGAGCGTGTCGCCGGTGACGCTCGCCCGCGGGCCGATCACGCCCACGATGTCGCCGGCGAAGGCCTCCTCGATCTGCTCGCGGCGGTCGGCCTGCACGTGCCAGAGTTGGGCGATGTTTTCCTTCTTCTGCCGCAGCGGATTCCAGGCCCTGCTGCCCGCCTTGAGCGTGCCGGAATAGACCCGCACGAAATACAGGTCGCCGTGCTTTTCGGCGATGATCTTGAACACGAGCCCGGAGAACGGGGCCTTCGGGTCGGGCTTCCGCACCGCCGGCACAGGAGGCTTCTTCGAGGGATCGAGGCCCTCGACCGGCGGCACGTCGGCCGGGCTCGGCAGATACCAGGCCACCGCGTCGAGCACGGGCTGCACGCCGATGCAGTCGAGGGCCGAGCCGGCGAGAATGGGCACCACCTTCCGCGCGACCGTGGCCTGGCGGATCGCCTTCCGCATGAGTTCCGGCGGAATCGGCGCTTCGCTCATCGCGAGCTCCGCGATCTCGTCGGAGAAGTCGAAGAGCGTGGAGACGAGCTGCTCGCGATACTCGGCCGCCATGTCGGCGAGCTCGTCGGGGATCGGCGACTTGGTGACGGCCGTGAGCGCCGCCCCGCCGGCGAGCGCCTCGTCCTTGGGCGGAAACGTGAGCAGCTGCATCTCGACCAGGTCGACGATTCCGCGAAACGGATCCTTCACGTGCGGCGGGCCCATCCCCTGCGGCACGTGGAGCACGAGCGGCTTCGCGCCGAGCCGCTTCTCGATCTGGTCGATCGTACCGAAGAAGTCGGCTCCCTCGCGGTCGAGCTTGTTGACGAGCGCGATCCGCGGCACGCCGTATTTGTCGGCCTGCCGCCACACCGTCTCGCTCTGGGCCTCCACGCCCTCGCGGGCACTGAACACGACCACCGCCCCGTCGAGCACCCGCAGGCTGCGCTCGACCTCGGCCGTGAAGTCCACATGGCCCGGCGTGTCGATGAGGTTCACCGTCACGTCGCGCCACTTGAACGACACGGCGGCCGAATAGATCGTGATCCCGCGCTCCTGCTCCTCGGGATCGAAGTCGGTGATCGTGGTGCCGCGGTCGACCTCGCCGAGGCGGTGGCTCGTCTTCGTGTAGAAGAGCATCCGCTCGGTGAGCGTGGTCTTGCCGGCGTCGATGTGGGCGACGATGCCGATGTTGCGGATGGTGTCGAGCTGGCGTGCCATGGGAATCCCGGGCGTGGGGAAGACCCGAGATCATTCCCGCCATCGGCCGCGTTGTCCACCCGGCGCGGGGCCGATCGGCGTCAGCCGGCGTTCTTCGTCGACGGGATCTCGAGCTCGCTCATGGCCATCAGATCGACGACGCTGTAGCTGTCGTCCTTCTCGAAGATGATCGCCGTCCGACCGGTGGGCGACACCATCACCCAGTCCGGGTGGGAGACGGCAAACGACCGCCCATCCACCATCCGGATCGAGAATGGCCGGAATGGCTGCTGCCGAATCGTCGCCTTCACTTGTTCGCTCGTCATGGGCGTACCTCGGCTTTCCGAAACTCGCGCCACATCAGAATATACGGCCGTACAGCTCTGTCAAGCAGCCCCGCTGCCGCGACACAAGGCCGCCAATTGGGTCGGCCCGGGCCGGAAGCGAACGTCCACGCGGCGGGCGGATATGCAGCGGGCAGTGCGCATGCCGCGGAGGGCTGCTACGACGCACACGACAAGCCCCGCTTGCACGACACCGCGCGGATCGCGTGGGCAAGACTGATGGCCCGGGTGGGCGGAGACGTTCTGCGGCGAGCGTGAAAAACCGGCGATTCAGAGGGGTGCCGGGGCCTGGGGCTGCCCGCAAAACCAGCCCGGCAGGCACCACCTGGGGCTTACAAGCAACTCATCGATCGGAAAACGGTCGCCGAAGTGCCATTGGCCGTCCTATCCCTCACTGAACCGCAGGTGCTATGACGCCTTCAGACGCCGTACCGCCAAGACCTCGTCAGCCGCCAGCGGCTCGATGTCCGACTCGGGAACTGTCACTGTGGCGATCGACTCTCCAACGGCATTGAACACTTCGAGCACGCATCCTCGCTCGCCGCCTGCAGGGTGGGGCACATGAGCGACGAGATAAGCGACGTCACCCGCACGGAGCCAGTGGCCATCGACGTTGCGCCGCAGGGCGACTCTTTGAAACATGCTCGTGTCCATGGTCATGACCTGCGGGGTTTGAGGGTGATGAAGCGAAATCGCCCGTCTATGTGCCACTGCAGCCAAATCGTGACGACTTGAATCGACTGCTCTGGGCCGGCCAAGAGCCCCTCCGCCCTCCAGAAAACGCCGTACTCATTCCCTCCATCTTGGCTTGCGGGTTCGGTTGAGACAAGTTCTCGGATCGCCGCGTGAAGGGCCTGCGGATTGGCCCGCGTAAATCCCGCCCGCGCAAGAAACTTTGATTTGTCGTCCAAGGGCTTTGGGACGAGCAGGTACTGAGTCAGTTTCTCGTTCGCGATCTCGGCGTCTGGCGGAATGTGCATCAATACACCGTTGCAGTGGCAATCGCGTCGAAAGCAAAAGCTTACTCGCGTCCCATTCACCGCCCGCAACAGTATTTCCGGCGGATCTCGGCGGCCAGCCGACGGTCTCCCCACAACTTCGATCGGGGCACATGAAACGGCAGGTTCTGGTCGAGCAGGGCGTTCCCGCGACTGACCGAAGCAGTCGCCGCTTGATTCTGCCCCTCCCGGGCTCCGCTCTCGTTCTCTTGAAGAGGGTGATCGGAGGCGGCCCCGCATGTGGTCGCACTCTGTCCGCGTCGGCATCGTGGGGAGCACCGGACATGGAGCCCGCCCGCCGGCGGCTCCCGTCGGTATGAGCGCCGCCGACCGGAGAAGACGCCGCTCTATGGCGTGGTTGCCGCCCACCTCGAGAACTGGCTCGCATCGCGGCAGGCGCGGGACGAGGGCGTGGCGGGGTACGTCGAGGACGAGTTCCGCGCGTATCTCCGCTGCGGGATCCTGTGCCACGGGTTTGCCCGGCGGCGTCGAACTCTCGCCGTGTGAGTTCTTGGACAGGCTCGCCGATCTCGTCCCGCTGCCGCGGAAGCACCGGCATCGTTACCACGGGGTATTCGCACCGAACCACAAGCTCCGCCGGGCCGTCACGTCGCTTGCCATCGCGAACATCGGAAAGCAGCGCGACGCCGTGACCTCTCACCCTCTTCCTCAGGGAGAGGGCCCGGGTGAGGGTGCCCTTGCTGAGGGTGCCGGGAAACACAGCAAGCCCCGCTCGCACGACACCTCGCGGATCGCACGGGCGAAGTTGATGGCCCGGATCGGGGAGGAGTTTCCTCTCGAGTGCCCGGGGTGAGGGGGCGACATCCGGCTGATCGCGTTCATTCCCGAGCCCGGGCCGATCCGGAAGATTCTCGCGTACCTTGGCGAACCGCTCGAGCCTCGGCCGCTTTCACCCGCTCGGGGCCCGCCGACCGACTGGGGCGAGGTCGTCCAGGTGCACGACGACCGCGACGTTTTTCAAGCCTCGCCCGAAGACCTGCCGGTGATCGACATCCAGCCGCTGTGACGGCCGTCGTGACGAACCGGCCGATGCCCGGATGAGAGACGTTCTGCGCCGAGCGTGAAAAAACGGCGATTCAGAGGGGTGCCGGGGCCTGGGGCTGCCCACAAAAACCGGCCAGGCTGCCACCAGCCGGGGCTCACACAAAGCTCACCCACCGAAAAACGGTCGCGGAAGTGCCATTGGCCGTCCTATCCTTCAATGCCGCACGAATGCCTCGCCCGCATTCAGCCAGCCGGCGGCGTTGTCCACCCGACGAATCCGGCGGCCGATGGTCAGCCGGCGAACACACGGAGCCGCCCGGCCGCCAGCCCGAGCGACGCCGCGCGCGTGGAGAGCTCGTCGAGGGCTTTTGCACCGGTCGGGCCGAGGTGGATCGTCCACTCGTTCACGTAGAGATCCACGTGCTGCATGAGCACGCGGTCGTCGAACTCCTGCGCGTGGGCCCGCATCGTGG
>JBAXUY010000240.1:0-3004 GCA_037129475.1 Planctomycetia bacterium
GGACGGCGGCGACGGCGCGACAGCCAGCCCGCAGCGAACGTCCGGCGACGGGATATGGGGAGCCCGAAGCCGGCGCACGTCCAACGCGGTCTACTCCCCTGCGGCGGCCGTCTTGGTTTCGGAGTGTTCGACCTGCGGCCAATATTCGTCGAAGTCGAACTGCGGGCTGTTGTCGAGGTCGTGGCATTCGAGGCAGTTGTTGACCGCCTTCTGCTTGCCTTCAGGGGTGTCGAGCGAGAGGACGAGTTCGGCGCGGAGGCGGTCGCGTTCCGTGGTGCTGGCGCGGACGTCGCCCCGCTCGACGGCGGCGTGGGCTGCGGCGGGGCCGTGGCAGTTTTCGCAGCCCTGGTGGGCGAGGTGTGGCGTCGTCGCCATGCTCGCGAAGCCGCCCTCGAAGGGCTCGTAGCGCTGCGGTGCCCAGCCGACGACGTGGCAGGAGAGACACTCGGGATCGCCGTCGCGGCGAGGAGACTGTTCTTCGAGGGTCGTCAGCGCGGTGGCGTGGCCGCTGTCCTTCCACACGTCGTAGGCCTCCTGATGGCAGTCGGCGCAGGAGGCGCTCCCGGCGAACCGGCGGCCGGACGGATGCCGGATCGGCACGATGCCCAGTCCGGTGAGCCCGAGCGATTCGAGCTGCCGCTGGTACGTGGCCAGGAGCTTGATCATGTCGGGCGACTCGCCCCAGCGGGCATCGAGCGGCACCCGTTGCGACTTGAGCGGGGCCTTGGCGTCGGCGAACACGCCGATCGCGACCGCGAACATGCCCTTGTGGCCGAGCTCGACCAGCCGAGCCTTGCCACCCGGGAGCACCGGCAGCGTGGCCGGCGGTTCATCGCCGCCTCCGGCCGTGACCACGATGTCGAACTGGGGGAACTTCGCGGCGAGCGCCTTCGATTCCTCGGGATCGGCCCAGGCGAGCAGGATCTGGTGCGCGCAGCCCGCCTTGCGCAGGTCGGCGGCCACCCGCTCCAAGGCCTGCGGCGCGGGTTGGACCTCGACGGCGTCGTTCGTGATCTCGGCAGCCTGCTTGTCGCCGAGCACCGCCGTGATGCCGATCCGCAGGCCACCGATCTCCACGACGCGAAACCGCGGTGTGATGTTGGCGTCGAGGCCGAGGAGGCCGACGTTCGCGCTCACGAACGGAGTCGGCTGTTCGCCCACGGGCGCCGCCGCGGCCACGAGTTCCTCGGCGGGCAGCCGCAGGTCGTCCGGGCCGAAACCCACGGCGGAATAGCCCATCGCCTTCAGGCCGTCGGCGATCGACTGGAACTTCACCTCCGATTGCCGGCCAAAGCGGCGCACCTGGCCGCCAAGGTCCACGGCCACCAATGGCCAGCCTGCAGCCGTCACGGCCCTCAGGAAGTTTTGCCGGCGGCTCAGCCCACCCTTCTGGTTCTCCTTGCCGGTGCAGCCGCAGGGCTCGATATAGCCGTCGAGTTCGCCGGTGATGACGATCAACGCCTTGGGATCGGCCCAGTCGGTGAAGATGGAGCCGTTGCGCTGCGTGAACGTGTCGACGGTGGTGGGGGCGACGTCGGCACCCCGATCTGGACGCGTGGCCCACGCGATCGGGATCGGTGCGAGCACCAGCGCGATCGTGGCGCCGAGCCAGACGGCGAAGGTGCGAAGCGACTTCATGGGCCGATGACGACGCATACGGGGATGGAAAACTCCGGAGTCTCAGGGTGGCCGGTCTCCAGGACGATCCGGCCGGCGGGCCCCTGGTCTGAACAGCGGTGGTTCGCCGGCGGGCTGCCAGGACGAATCGTGATCGTCAGCGGTATCCGGATCATGCCTTTGTCCCCGACGGGTTTGCCATCACCGATCTCGACCGCGAGCGAGTCCGGCACGACCTCGCGCACGACCGGTTTCACGCTCGCGGCATGCGGACCTTTGGCCGTCAGGAACACCTCCGTCCGGCTGCCTGCGCGTCCGGAGACCGTTCCGAGCAACAGGGCCTGACGGGAGGAATCCCATGCCCCGCCGGCCAACGCAAGAGCGCCGCTGACGGTCCCCTGCACCGGGATCTCGACGATGATTTCTTCCGGCATCCGCAACCGAGCCTTGATCGTTTGCCGCACCTGGCCGATCGGCAGGCCGGGGGCCACGCGCAGGCCGATCTCGAGGCCACCCGTGGCTCCCGTCTCGGCGGCGATCTCCGCCGCGGCGAGCGGGGCGGAGGCAAGCATGAAGGACTGGGCGGTTTGCGGATCGCCGGCCGCCAGTTCCTCGACCAGCGGCGGCTCGGCGCCGTACGTGAACAGTTTCACGGTGGCCTGCGCACCCGCCCCCGTCGCGATGGTGGGGAGTGTGATGGCATCGGGCACCGCCTTCCACGTCGGAACCACGGTTCCCTCGATCACGAACGCGATTTCCGGCCGCTGCGGATCGTTCGTAAACACGGTGGCCTGCTGCCGGAACGGCCCCCCCGCCCCCTTCCCCCGCCACTTCAGCCGCACGCGGGTCGCCTCACCGGGTGGCACTTCCTTCCGCGCGAGTTCGTCGCCGCCTTCCGACGACTCGAAGTCGCTCACGGTGCAACTGCAGCTGGTGGCACCGCGGGTGAGCACGAGCGGCACTTTGCCCGTGTTGCGGATCACGAACTCGTGACTGCCCTCGGCGCCCGCGCCGACCGTGCCGAACTCGTGCCGCGTCTCGGGCACCTCGGCGACGGGTGCAGCGGCAGGCGTAGCCGCGAGCGACGCAGGCCCGAAGTCGCCGATCCGCCACGGGCGCAGCGCCGCTTCAATGGCCGCCTGCCCGCCGCCGATCGCAGCCCCGGCCGCAGCCGCGAACGCCGCGACCAGCCACGCACTCGGCCCTCGCACGGTCATCGCACACGCTCTCCGCACGTTGTGTATTGCACACGAAATTGTAGCTGATGCACGCGATCTTTGGCGGGCGTGCACGTGGGATACGTGTCCAAACTGCCGCATCGACCCGCCCACGCCGGCTTCGGGCTCCCCATATCCCGTCGCCGGACGTTCACTCAGGCCCTCCAGGC
>JBAXUY010000241.1:0-2979 GCA_037129475.1 Planctomycetia bacterium
ACGGCGTTGGCCGTGTCGTGAAACCCGTTGATCACCTCGAAGCCAAAGGCGATCAGCAGCGCCACGACGAGCAGGATCACCTGCCCGATTCCAAGCGAGCCGACGGCGTCGAAGAATTCCATGGGCACCGCGTCCTGCGCCTGATCCGCAGCGGCCCGCTTTTCGGTCGCTCCGAACGACCCCGAACCTAGGCGGCTCCGAGGCCGGAGACAAGCGGCCCGGCGATCCGCATACAATTCTCACATAGCCCCGAGCCGCCGGAGTGATTGAACAACGGTATTCCCGCCTGCGTAATGGGCGTGTGGTCTCCTCACGAGGACAGCAGTTGCATGGCGCGTGGTGATCGCCTGGGAGTGGAGCGGCGGTTTCTGGGCGGGCTCGTGGCCTACCGGCACATGGGCATCGACGTGGGCGATGGCACGGTCGTGCATGCCCGGCCGGACGACTTTCAGCGACCGTTCGGTGGTGGCCGCGTGGTGCAGACGTCGTTCGAGGAGTTTGCCGGCGGCGCGGAGGTGACGGTCGTCACCGATCCCCCGGCTGTTCACCCACCCGACGAAGTCGCACGCAGGGCCTTGGCCCGGGTCGGCCGCGATGGATACTGCCCCGTGGTCGACAACTGCGAGCACTTGGCGACCTGGTGTGCCACCGGCCGGCACAGGAGCCGTCAGGTCGAGGCGGCTCTCGCACTCGCCGCAGCCGCGGTCGTCTGGGTCGGCGGCACGGCGGCCCGCGCCGCTCTGGCCCGTGGCCGCGCTCCTTCGGCGTGATCGACGGCGAGCGTGACGGCTCGGATCAGTCGCGGTAATCCGAGAGCGGTCCGGCATGCCACGTCATCCGCAGGGCGTTGACGACCGCGACGACGTCGATCGCCTCCTGCAGCAGCGCCCCCGCCGCCGGCGGCAGGAATCCGGTCGCCGCGAAACCCATCCCCACGAGGCTCGCGGCCATGCCCCCGACGGCGCTTTGCAGGGCGATCGACCGCATCCGCCTGCCGATGTGAAAGAGCTCGTCGACGCGTTCGAGCGCCGAGTCCATCACGACGGCCCCGGCAGCCTCGCTCGTGACGTCGCTCGCGGTGCCCATGGCGACGCCCACCGTCGCGGCAGCGAGCGCCGGCGCGTCGTTGATGCCGTCGCCCACGAACACGGTCGGCGCCTCCTTCGTCGCCTGCTCCACGATCGCGAGCTTCCCCTCGGGCTGGATCCCTGCGTGAACCTCCGTGATGCCGACGATGTCGGCGAGCCACCGCACCTCGCTCTCGCGGTCGCCGGAGACGAGCATCACCCGCGAGAGTCCGTGCGCGGGTTTCAGATGGCTCACGAACGTGGCGCCGTCCGCCCGTGGCGTATCGCGAAACCGCAGCAGCGCCGCCGTCGCCCCGTCGACGACGACCACGCACTCGAGGCCGCCGGCTTGTGCCGGCAGTTCTTCCCCCCCGGACGGATCGACCGCGGAAAGTTTCTGGCGGCTCGTGATCGCGACGGTGTGTGCTTCGTTCCCGCCGTTGAGCCGCTTCACGCGGCCGGTGAGTCCCTGCCCTGGTTTTTCCGCCAGTTCTTCCACCTCCAGAAGCTGCACCGATCGCTCCGCGGCCGCTTCGACCACGGCTGCTGCGAGCGGATGCTTGGAGTACGTCTCGAGGCTGGCGGCGAGGGCGAGCAGGTCCGCCTCGCTCCACCCGTCGAACGTGACCACGTCGGTGAGCTTGGGGGTGCCATACGTAAGCGTACCGGTCTTGTCGAAGATCGCGGTGCGGCAGGTGTCGAGCCGCTCGAGAATCGACGGGTCTCGGATCACGATACCGTGCTTCGCGGCCAGCGATACCGCGCCGATGATCGCCACCGGAATCGCGATCAGAAGCGGGCACGGGGTGGCCACGACCAGCACGGCGAGAAACCGCGTGGCATCGCCGCTCATGAACCATGCCGCCGCGGCGATCGCCACCGCCAGCGGTGTGTAGAACGCACCGAGCGAATCGGCGAGCCGGCGCAGGGGCGGCCGGCGTTCCTCGCTGGTCTTGAGCACCTCCATGATCTTCGCGTAGCGGCTGTCGCCGGCGATGCGCTCGGTGCGGATTTCGAGCGCAGCCTGGCCGTTGATGGCCCCCGACAGCACGGCCGAACCCGGCGCCTTCGCCATCCGGTAGGGCTCGCCAGTGAGATAGCTCTCGTCCATCGACCCGCGACCGGCGACGACCGTGCCGTCCACCGGGCAGATCTCGTGGGGAAGCACCACGAGTATGTCGCCGACGGCGACTTCCGCTAGCGCCACGTCGGTGAACCCCGCGGCGACCTTCCGATGAGCGCGCGTCGGCATCCGGCGGGCGAGTGCGTTCAAGACATCACCGGCCCGGCTCACGGCCCGGCTCTCGAGCGCCTCGCCACCGGAGAGCATGAGCACCACGAGCATGCCCGCGAGATACTCGCCGAGCACGATGCTCGTCACGATCGAGAGGCCGGCGAGCAGATCGGAGCCAAACGTGCCCTGGAACAGTTTCGAGAGCAGGTCCCACACGAGCGGCACTCCGCCGAGCACGAGCATCACGACGAGCGGCAGGTCGGCGCGCGTGAGGCTGCGACCCGGGAAAAATTGGCCGGGATCGAGCGACCCGAGCGGCACCGGGTCGCCACCGTGGCCCGACCACGTGATCGCCGCCCACGCCGCGAGCGCGAGGATCGCCCCCAGGGCGATCGACTCGTTGAGCGGAAACCTGCGGCAGTGCGGCGGTGCAGTAGAAGCGGTCATCCCAGGATCGTACCGCGGCGTAACCACCTGGGAAAACTCATCCACTGACCGCGGTCCGTACGTGAACTCACTGCGCCCAAGCCGGCTCGGGGTTA
Source organism: Planctomycetia bacterium (assembly GCA_037129475.1). Lineage (GTDB taxonomy): Bacteria > Planctomycetota > Planctomycetia > Pirellulales > UBA1268 > RGVT01. The sequence continues at coordinate 2,844 of JBAXUY010000241.1, forward strand.
CCCATACTCCTTCGCCCGACGTTCGGGGCGTTGGGCGCGCCGGCTTCGGGCTCCCCATATCCCGTCGCCGGACGTTCACTGCGGGCTGGCTGTCGCGCCTTCGGCGCCAGGGCCGGAGGCCCGGGTGAGCACCAGC
>JBAXUY010000242.1:0-2958 GCA_037129475.1 Planctomycetia bacterium
TTCGACGACCGCATCAAGGGTGCGCTCAAGGCCGTGGAAAACATGCCGGAGAAACTCGACTGTCCCGAGGAGCGGCAGTTCAAGGGCCTCGATGGCTACAAGCAGGTGCTCGACCACTGCGACCTCGTGATCCTGGCCACGCCGCCGGGGTTCCGGCCGTTCCACTTCGAGGCGGCCGTGAAGGCGGGTAAGCACGTGTTCATGGAGAAGCCGGTGTGCGTCGACGCGTTCGGTGCCCAACTCTGCCTGGCGGCTGCGAAGCTCGCCGACGAGAAGAAGCTGAAGGTGGTGGTTGGCCTCCAGCGGCGGTACGACCGGAAGTATCGCGAGACGATCCAGAAGATCCGCGAGGGCCTTGCCGGCGACATCATCGGTGGCCAGGTGTATTGGAACGGCGGCGGCATCTGGTATCGCGGTCGCAAGCCCGACATGACCGAGATGCAGTTCCAGGTGCACAACTGGTATCACTTCGACTGGCTGTGCGGTGATCACATCGTGGAGCAGCACGTCCACAACATCGACGTCGCCAACTGGGTACTCGACCGGCTGCCGGAGAGCGCCTACGGCGTGGGTGGCCGGCAGAATCGCGTGCCCGGCCAGCCAAGCGAGATCTACGACCATCATGCGGTGAACTTCGTGTATCCCGGTGGCGTGCGGATCGCGAGCCAGTGTCGGCAGTTCCCCGGCGGCGACGGCCGGGTGAACGAGGAGTTTCAAGGCACGAAGGGCTACGTGAAGATCGGCGAGATCACCGACTACAAGGGCAAAGTGCTCTGGAAGTTCGAGGGGAAGAGCGACAACCCTTACCAGGTGGAGCACGACGAGTTGCACGACGCGATCCGCAACGACAAGCCGCTCAACAACGCCCCGTACGGCACCACCTCCAGCTTCTCGGCGGTGCTCGGGCGGACGGCCACCTACACGGGCAAGCAGACCGGCTACGACGATCTCATGAAGACGGGCTTCCGCACGATGCCCGAGACGCTGACGTGGGACACGATTCCGCCCGTCGTGCCCGACAAGGACGGCAACTATCCGCTGCCCATGCCGGCGACCTACAAGATCGAAGCGCCGAAAAAAGCCACCGCCTGATGATCGTCGGCGTCCCCAAGGAGACGAAGAAAGACGAGTACCGCGTCTCGATGCTGCCGGTGGGCGTCGAGGAGCTGGTGCGGGCCGGCCACCGGGTGCTCGTGCAGCGCTCGGCCGGCGCCGGGTCGGGGCTGCCCGACGACGCGTATGCCGCCTGCGGAGCGACGCTCGTCGATGACGCGGCCGAGGTGTTCGGGAAGGCCGAGCTCGTGGTGAAGGTGAAGGAGCCGCAGCCGCCGGAGCTCGCGCTCCTGCGATCCGGCCAGACGCTGTTCACGTATCTGCATCTCGCGGCTGACCGCGCCCTGACGGAGGGCTTTCTCGCGACGGGCGCCACCGGCATCGCCTACGAAACGTTGCGAGACGACCGCGGCCGACTCCCGCTGCTCGTGCCGATGAGCGAGGTGGCGGGGCGGATGAGCATCCAGGAGGGGGCCAAGTATCTCGAGCGTCCGCAGATGGGCCGCGGGATTCTGCTCGGCGGCGTGCCCGGCGTGGCCCCGGCCAACGTGCTCGTGCTGGGCGCGGGCACGGTGGGGGCCAACGCCGCCAAGGTGGCCGCCGGGTTCGGGGCCAACATCGCGCTGCTCGACACCAACCTCGAGCGGCTGCGCTATCTCGACGACGTCACGCCGCCGAACATCGACTGCCTCTATTCCGACCGCCACACGATCCGCGAGCGGCTCGGGTGGGCCGACCTCGTGATCGGCAGCGTGCTGATCCCGGGGGCGCGGGCGCCGCATCTCGTGTCGCGCGAGGATCTCGCGCTCATGAAGCCCGGCGCGGTGGTCATCGACGTGGCGATCGATCAGGGAGGCTGCGTGGCGACGAGCCGGCCCACCACGCACGCCACGCCGACGTTCGTCGTGGACGACGTCGTGCACTACTGCGTCACGAACATGCCGGGGGCGGTGGGCCGCACGAGCACGTATGCGCTCTGCAACGCCACGCTGCCGTACGTGTTGCAGCTCGCGGCGGGCGTCGACGCGGCGATCCAGTCGAGCCCGGCGATGCGGTCGGCCGTGAACGTGTATCGGGGCCGGCTCGTGTATCGCGCCGTCGCCGACGCGTTCGGCCTGCCGTGCGAGTCGGTGCCATGAGCGTGCCCGTAGCCGTGCGCTGGGTGGGCGAGTCCACCGGCCACCTCGACATCCTCGACCAGACGAAGCTGCCGGCGCGGCTCGAGTGGCTTTCATGCCGCGACGTCGAGACGGTCGTCGAGGCGATCAAGAGCCTGCGGGTGCGCGGGGCTCCCGCGATCGGCATCGCCGGGGCGTACGGCCTCGTGGTCGCCGCCGCCGAAGCGGTGCGTGCAAAGCTCTCCCCCGACAAGGCCCGGGCCCACGTGCTCGCCCGCGGCGAGGAACTCGCCTCGGCGCGTCCGACGGCGGTGAACCTGCGCTGGGCCGTCGAGCGGTCGCTGGCACAGCTCGCTGCCGTCGCCGTCGACATGTCGGCCGATGACCTCGCGGCCCTGCTGCTGGCCGAGGCACGCGCGATCCACGATGAAGACCAGCGGCTCTGCACGGCGATCGGCCGGCACGGCGCGGCGATCCTGCCTGTGGGCAACATCCTCACGCACTGCAACACCGGCGCCCTCGCCACCGGCGGCATCGGCACGGCGCTCGGCGTGATCACGACGGCCTGGGACGCGGGCCGCCGGTTCGAGGTGTTCGCCGACGAGACTCGGCCGCTCTTCCAGGGCGCCAGGCTCACGGCCTGGGAATTGGTCGAACGGGGCATTCCTGTGACCGTGCTGTGCGACGCGGCCGCCGGCCACCTGCTCGCGACCGGCCGAATCGCCGCCTGCATCGTGGGCGCCGACCGGATCACGGCCAACGGCGACACGGCCAACAAGATCGGCAC
>JBAXUY010000243.1:0-2915 GCA_037129475.1 Planctomycetia bacterium
AGCCAGTCGGGCGTGTTCTGGCTGCCGAGCTTCCACGACATGGGGCTGATCGGCGGCATTCTCGTGCCGCTGTACGGCGGCAAGTTCAACGTGCTGATGTCACCCGTGGCATTCCTGCAGAAGCCGCTGCGCTGGCTGCAGGCGATCTCGAAGTATCGGGCCACGATCAGCGGCGGCCCGAACTTCGCCTACGAGCTGTGCGTGCGGAAGACGACGCCCGAGCAACGTGCCCAGCTCGATCTTTCCAGTTGGTCGCTGGCCTTCAACGGCGCCGAACCGGTGCGATCCGAGACCATCGACGCCTTTGCCGAGGCATTCGCCGTGAGCGGTTTCCGGCGCGAGGCGTTTTTCCCGTGCTACGGTCTCGCCGAGAGCACGCTGATGGTCACGGGCGGCATGAAGTTCGAGCCGCCCGTCGTGCGGACGTTCGACGCGGCGGCGCTCGAAACCGGCTCGGCGATCACCCGCACCGGCTTCGTGCCCGGGGCCCGCAAGCTGGTGGGTTCGGGCCGCGAGCTCGACGGCCAGGACGTGCGGATCGTCGATCCGCACACCTGCGAGGCGTTGCCTCCGGGACGGGTCGGCGAGATCTGGGTGAGCGGGCCCAGCGTGGCGCAGGGCTATTGGAACCGGGCGGATGCCACCCGCGAAACGTTCGAGGCGATGCTCGCCCGCCCCGATTCACAATCGCAGACACAGTCGGCCAAGAAGTGGCAGCCGAATCCGGGGCCGTATCTGCGCACGGGCGACCTCGGATTCTTCGACGCGGGCGAATTGTTCGTGACCGGCCGGCTCAAGGATCTGATCATCGTTCGCGGCCGCAACCATTATCCGCAGGACATCGAGCGTTCGGTCGAGGAGGCGAGCCCGCTGGTGCGGGCGGGCTCGGTGGCCGCGTTTTCCGTCGACGTGGACGGCCGTGAGCGGGTGGTCGTCGTGGCCGAGCTCGAGCGGGGCAAACGCGAGGCCGGCGAACTCGCGGCGGCCTTCGACGAGATTCGCAAGCGGCTGGCGATCGAGCACGAGGTGGCGCTCGAGGCGCTCGTGATGGTGCGGCCCAACAGCATCGCCAAGACATCGAGCGGCAAGATCCAACGGCATGCCTGCAAGCGGCAGTTCCTCGAAGGCACGCTCGAGGTCGTCGAGCAGCACGTGTCGTGGCTTCAGTCCGGGGGCGGGGCCGTCCAGCCTGCGGCCGGCCGCCCCGCCGACGTCACGCCGCGGCTCGCCCGCCTGCGGCCCGTCGGCGAGGCGTCGCGGGCGATGCGGCCCGACCGCGAGCTGCCGCAGGACGTGGTGCAGACGGTGTTCGATCACGTGCGGCGGATCGCGAAGGACCGGGCCGGCAGCCTCACGCTCGACACCAACATCGTCGAGCTGGGCCTCGACTCCCTCGAGCGCATGGAGATCGTGGCGAGCCTCGAAGAGGCGTTCGGCGGACGGTTTCCGGAGCAGGTGCTGCCGCAGATCGAGACCTGCCGCGAGGTCACCGAGGCCATCCTCGACCACATGCCGGTGGACGGAACGAAGCGGGCCGAGGCGGTGAAGGCGGCGGTCGACATCCCGGCCGACACGTTTCGGATCGAGGAGTTCCCCGAGGTTCGGGCGCTCGAGCAGAACTTCGCCATGGTGCGGAACGCCGGCCTCGAGAATCCGTACTTCAGCGTCCACGAGGGGCTCACGAGCGACCGCACGCAGATCGGCGGCCGTGAGCTGGTGAGCTGGGCCACCTACAACTACCTCGGCATGTCGGGGGAGTCGGAAGTGACGCTCGCCGCGAAGGCGGCGCTCGACCGCTACGGCACGAGCGTGTCGGCGAGCCGGCTCGTGTCGGGCGAGAAGGTGATCCATCAGGAACTCGAGCGGGAGATCGCCCGGTTCGTGGGCACGGAGGACGCGATCACGTTCGTCGGCGGCCACGCCACGAACGAGACGGTGATCGGGCACGTCGTCGGCCCCGGCGACCTCGTGCTGCACGACGCCCTCGCCCACAACAGCCTGCTCCAGGGGGCCGTGCTCTCCGGGGCCCGCCGCCGACCGTTCCCGCACAACGATTTCGACGCCGCCGAGAAACTTCTCGCGCAGGTCCGCAGCCAATACCGGCGCGTGCTCGTCGTGATCGAGGGCATCTACAGCATGGACGGCGACTTCTCCGACCTGCCGAAGTTCGTCGGCCTCGCGAAGCGACACAAGGCGCTGTTGATGGTCGACGAAGCCCACTCGATCGGCGTGATGGGCCCGCGCGGCCGCGGCATCGGTGAGCACTTCGGCGTGAACCCGGCCGACGTCGACCTCTGGATGGGCACGCTCTCGAAGGCGCTCGGCAGCTGCGGCGGCTACATCGCCGGCTCCCACGCGCTCGTCCGCTGGCTCAAGTACACGGTGCCTGGCTTCGTCTACTCCGTCGGACTGCCGCCGGCAGCCGCCGGGGCGGCGCTCGGCGCCCTGCGGCTCCTCGATCGCGACCCTGGCCGTGTGGCGAAGCTGCACGAGAACGCCCGGCTGTTCCTCCGACTCGCGCAGGAAGCGGGGCTCGACACCGGGCCCTCGGGCGGGTCGGCGATCGTACCGATCATCCTTGGCAACTCGATGAACAGCCTCAGGCTCTCGCGTGCCCTGTTCGCCAGGGGCATCAACGTGCAGCCGATCCTCTACCCGGCCGTCGAGGAGAAGGCGGCCCGGCTGCGGTTCTTCATCACGTCGCGGCACACCCCCGACCAGATTCGGCGCACGATCTCCGCGATGCAGGAAGAGCTCGCAAAGATCGAGTCGGAGCAAGCCCGCACGCCTGCCAGCGTGGGCTGACCCCTTTCGACAGACCTCCAGGTCTGTCGGTGGACAGGGCTGGAGCCCTATCGCCACGAAAACGCCAGGCCCGGAGGGCCGGGTTCATGCCAGCGGGCGGAGGCCCGCCA
>JBAXUY010000244.1:0-2815 GCA_037129475.1 Planctomycetia bacterium
CCGAGGCGATCTCGCGCGGGTCGAGCCAGCCGGCGGCCAGCCGCTGCCGCTGGGCCTGGAGGAAGGCGAGCAGTTCCCGCTTCTCATCCGCCGTGGGCATGCGGCCCGTGCAGAGGAAAAACGCCCGCTCCACTCTGGCTCCGTCGTCGGCGCCGCCCTCCTTGAGCGTGCGGAGCGCCAGGCCCTGCGCCGCCTCCACGAAGATCGGCTCGTTGAGCCCCGTGAGGGCCGCCAGCGGCGTGTTGCTGCGCAGCCGGCGGGCGCACGAGATGTCGCCAGTCGGCGCGTCGAAGTTGCCGAGCGCCGGATCGGGCATCGACCGGCGGCGAAACGTGTAGAGCGACCGGCGGTAGCGGTCGGGGCCCGTGGCCTCCGGCCAGGCGATCTGCACGTAGTTGAAGTCGAGCACGTTCTTCGGCACTGGCGGGTAGACGCTCGGGCCGCCCATCTTGTCGGTGAGCAGGCCAGACACGGCGAGCACGAGGTCGCGAACCACCTCGGCGTCAGGCCGGAAGCGCGGGCCGCGGGCGAGGAGCCGGTTTTGCGGGTCGTTGGCCAGCGCCTCAGGCGACGCCGACGACGACCGGCGATACGTGGCGCTCGAGACGATCTGCCGGATCGCCTCCTTCTGGCTCCAGCCCTTCTCCATGAAGTCGACGGCCAGCCAGTCGAGCAGGTCGCGGTGCTCTGGGATGGGGGCGCGCGTGCCGAAGTCGTCGGGCGTCTCCACGAGGCCTTGGCCGAAGAGCGTCTGCCAGAGCCGGTTTACCACCACGCGGGCCGAGAGCGGCGAGCGGGGATCGACGAGCCATTTCGCAAAGGCCAGTCGAGGTGGATCGGCCGACGCCGTGAGCGGATGCAGGCCGGCAGGCACGTGCGGCGGCACCTCGTGCTTCGGCTGGTTCCACGAGCCACGGTCGAGGAGATGCGTGGTCCGACGCTGCGCGACCGCCCGCGACGCGGCGTGCATGATCGTCGTGGGCGCGTGCGGGGCCTTCGCCCACGAGGCCGCAATCTTGTCGTTGAACGGCCCGAACTCGGGGATCGTCTTCCGCCAGGCACTAAACAGCGCTCCGCGGTCGGCGTCGGTCCGCTCGGCGGCCGGCTTCTTGGCAGCGAGGATCGCGCCGTAGTCAATCGGCAGCGCGGCGGGTGCCGGCGCCTTCGTAAGGCTCAACCGGCAGCACCCGAGCATCGATTGCGGGCTGTGAGACACGGCCCCGCTGGACCAGCGGAGCGATATCCGCAGCTTGGTGCCGGCAGGCAGGTCGAGCGGCTTCTCGAACTGCACGACCGCGACCGACGGCTGGTGCTTGAGCAGATGGCCGCGGTCCGCCCGCCAGGCCGACTGCTCGTCGCCGTCGATCATGTTCGCGACCGGCCCGATCGACACGGTGGGCGACGGGCCGTCTTTTTTGCCCTCGGCCTTCTTGGGGTCGAAGCCGGGTCGCGGCACCGTCGACTCCGGCTCCGAGAAGTCGGCGCTGGCGTTGACGAGTTTGACCTCTTCCCAGTCCTTCGCGTCGGGCTTCTTCACATCCACCTTCAGGCGGCCGATCGCCCACGAGCCGTCGCGGCCGGGCCCGTTCATGAACAGGTCGCCGTCGGTGAGCGCCTCGAGCTGCAGGCCCGTGGCCCCGGCAAGATCGGGCACGGCCTCGAAGAAGTGCTCGGCGTCGCGGTGGCCGATCAGGAGAATCGAGCTGTCGGCCCGCTGCGTCGGGTGAGTGAGCAAGCCACTGCTATGCATCTCCTCCATCGTGATGGGCGCCCACGCCGGCAGTTTCGCCGCCGCGTCGGCGGCCCAGGCCTCCATCTCTTCCTGCCACTGCGGCCGCATCCGGCGGATCTCCTCCTCGGCCGCGGCGACGTCGGCCCGGATCACGGCGAGGGCCTGCAGCTGCTCGGGCGTGTAGACGTAGGAACGGGCCTCGTAGGTGTCATTCAGAAAGGCGAACAGGCCGAAGTATTCGTCGTGGGTGATCGGGTCGAACTTGTGCGTGTGGCACTGGGCGCACTGCGTCGTGAGGCCGAGCACCGCCTTGCCCACGCAGTCGACGCGATCGAACATCTCCGCCATCCGAAACTCCTCCGGAATGATCGCGCCCTCCTCGTTGAGCATGCTGTTGCGGAGGAAGCCGGTGGCCACGACCTGGTCTTGCGTCGCATTCGGCAGCAGATCGCCGGCGATCTGCTCGATCACGAACTGGTCGTAGGGCAGATCGCGGCTGAAGGCGTTGATCACCCAGTCGCGCCAGGCCCACATCTCTCGGGGCAGGTCCTTCTCGTAGCCGTTGGAGTCGGAGTAGCGTGCAAGGTCGAGCCAGTGGCGGGCCCACTTCTCGCCATAGCGGGGGCTTGCGAGCAGTTTCTCGACGGTCGTGTCGTAGCCATCGCGCTCGAAGGCGGCGATGTCATCGGGCGACGGCGGAAGCCCCACGAGATCGAGATACAGCCGGCGGCAGAGCGTGGCGGAGTCGGCCGGCGGTGCGGACTCGATCTGCTTCGCGGCGAGCCTCTCACCCACGAAGGCATCGATCGGGTTGGAGGCTCCTGCCACGGCCGGCACGACGGACTTCTGCGGGGGCACGAACGACCAGTGCGGGTGGTAGCCTGCTCCGTCGGCGATCCAAGCCTCGAGCACCGCCTTCTGCTCCGCCGAGAGAGGCTTCTTCTCGTGCGGCGGCGGCATGATCACGTCGGGATCGGTCGACCGAATGCGGGCCACCAGCTCGCTCTCCTCCGGCTTGCCGGGCAGGATCGCCGGCTCGCCGGAGTCGCCCCCTTCGAGGGCGTTTTGCCGGATGTCGAGCCG
>JBAXUY010000245.1:0-2801 GCA_037129475.1 Planctomycetia bacterium
GGAAGGATCACTGTCGCCGCTGGATGACGGGCGGGGCAAGATACAAGGTTGTCCCTGATGCTTTGACCATTGATTGCAAACCTCGGCCCGAGCACTGCGTTTTCCAGCCCACTGGACGAACACTGAACGCCTGAACACAATAGTGACCCGATGAAGTCGTCACGGAAGACCGCCGTCGCCTCCGCGCCTCCCTGGCACGCCCTCGAAGTGGCCGTGCCCGAGACGAGCCGGCTCACGCCCGTGGCCGGTGGTTTGCCCGGCCGCGCAGTGCCCCAGGCCAACACGCTCGCGCAGGCGATCGTCGCGGCGCTCGCCGAACTCACCGCCAACGCCGCCACATCCGCGCGGTGGCTCGTCGCCCCCTCCCGCCGCGTGGGTAATGAATGGCTCGAAACGCTCGTTCGCCTGGGACACCCCGTCACCAACGTCCACGTCACCACGCTCTCCGCCCTCGCCTTCGACATCGTCGCCGACCAGCTCGCCACCGCTGGTCTCATGCTGGCCCCGCCGCGGGCCAAGCTCGTGGCCGCGGAGCGGGTGCTCGCCGAAAGCCGCGGCGAACTGCGGGCCTTCACCGCCGCTGCCGGCTCCACCCGCCGGCTCGCCGAGCGGCTGCTCGAGAGCCTCGAGGCCCTGCGCAACGCCGGGCTCTCCTCCCGCGACGTCGCCCGCGGCCTGCGGCACTCCGACAAGGCCCACGACCTCTGCATTCTCCTCGACCGCTACGCCGCCGCACTCGGTGATCTCAACCTGATCGACCAGGCCGGCGAGTTAACGCTCGCGATCAAGCACGTGCAGGCCGGCACACTCCCCGCGACGGTCACCTGCCTGCTCGTGCCCGACGATCTCGACCTGCCGCCGCTCGAGCGGCAGTTGCTCGACGCCCTCACGGCGGCCCCAGAAGTGGTGGTCCACACGCTCGCCACCGATCCGCCGCTGCCTGCCCCGCCCGCGGCGGTCGACGCAGCCCGCTTCCAGATCTTTCGTGCCGCCGGTGAGGCCAACGAGTTCCGCCACGTGCTCCGCACCTGCCTCGCGCTCGGCCTGCGGCTCGACGAGATCGAGATCGTCCATACCGATGCCGCCACGTATCCGCCGCTCGTCCGCGAACTTGTCGCTGCGCTCCAGCGCCCTGCGGCCAATCCGGTCGCCGGGAGCGAAGGCCACGTACCCGTCACGTTCGCCGACGGCCTTCCGCTGGCCGACTCGAAGCCCGGTCGGGCGCTCGCCGGCTGGCTCGCCTGGCGGCGCGACGGCCATCCACAGGCGGGCCTCGAACGGATGCTCCGCGACGGTGTGCTCGACCTCACGAGCATCATGCCCGAGGCGCCGCGGTCGTCGGCCATTGTCCGCGAGCTGCGCGGCGTGAAGATCGGCCGTGGCCTCGGCCGCACGCTGTCGATGCTCGCAGCCGCGACGGCCCGCGCAGAAGCGCAGCCGCCAGAGTCCTTCGCGGGTCGCCACGACGACGGCGATCTGCCCGCCGGCGACGACCTCTCCGTGGCGGAGCTGGCCACCCGCAAGTCGCGGATCACACAGCGGCTCTCGGCGCTTGCGGCCCTGGCGAACCACCTCGCCGCCTGCGAGGGGGCCCCCGACGCCACCGCCGAGCAGGTGCTCGCCGGTGCTCGTACGTTCGTCGAAACGCTCTGTCCTGCCGACAGTGAGTTCGACGGCAACGCCCGTCGGATGATCCTCGACGAGATCGACGCGATGCTCGAGTGGCGGGGCCACGCCGGCACGCCGGCCCGCGACATGCTCGACTGGCTCGAACACCTGCCGGCCGAACTCGTCGTGCTCGGTGCGGGGCCGCGGCCGGGCTGTCTCCACGTGAGCGGCCTTGCGGGGGGCGGCCACTCGGGCCGGCCCTACACGTTCGTGCTCGGCCTCGATGAAAACCGCTTCCCGGGAGGGGGCGCCACCGATCCGGTGCTCACCGACGGCGATCGCGGCCTCATCAACGATTCGAGCCCCGCGGCCCGGCTCACCGTCGCCCGCGACGCCGCCACCCGCAACCTCGATCTCTTCCGGCGGCTGCTCGCGCGGGTGCGCGGCGGCGTCTGGCTCGGCTTTTCCTGTCGCGACATGGCCGACGACGCGGAGGTGTTTCCGTCGCCTGCTCTCGTGACTCTGCACGGGCAGGCCACCGGCAAACAGCTCGCCACCGTCGATGATCTGCTGCGATCGCTCGCCCCCCCCGAAACGCTCGTGCCCTCCGACCCGGGCCTCGCGCTCGACGAGTCGCAGTGGTGGCTGGCCACGCTCGGCCCGCATGCCCGGGCCGACGAGGTGCAGGCGGCCCTCGCCGCCCACCGCGACCATCTCGCCCACGGCCAGGCGGCGGCTTCCGCCCGGGCATCCACCGACTTCACGTCCCACGACGGCCTCGTGCCCGAGGCGGGCCCGCTGCTCGATCCCCGCGCGAGCCACGGCCGCGCCGCCTCGCCCAACAGTCTCGAGACGCTCGCCGCCTGCCCGCGAAAGTTTTTCTTCCGCTACGGCCTCGGCGTCGAGCCGCTCGAACGGTTCGACGACGACGCCGACCGCTGGCTCACGCCGCTCGATGCCGGCAGTCTGCTGCACACGGTGCTCGAGCGGTTCATACGCGGGCTCATCGACCGGGCGGAGTTGCCCGCCGTCGCCGTGCACCTCGACGAGTTGCTCGTGATCCTCGACGAGGAGCTCGAGGCGAGCCGTCGCCGGCAGCCGCCGCTCACGGAGCTGGCCTTCGCCGCCCGCCGCGAGGAGCTGCGCACGGCGATGCACACGTTCCTCCACGACGAGGAGCGTTCCTGCCGCGA
>JBAXUY010000246.1:0-2783 GCA_037129475.1 Planctomycetia bacterium
GGCCAGGCCGCGATGCTCGTGCCGGAATTCGGCCGCTCGGTGGTGAGCACGCAGCAGGAGGGCATCGTGAAGCTGTCCCAGCAGATCGTGGGCCTCATGGAAGAGCCCTGGTAGAACGGGCCCGCGCGCCCGATTCGTCCCTGCCCGTGCCGGATTCGTCCCATTTTGCCCCGGGCGCGTCCGGTTGGAGATCGGCAATCCGCCTTCTGAGGTACGATCGGAGGCCCGGCGCGGCGGCTCCGTATCGACGCGTGCGCCGCGCATGCCCTTCAGGAATTCCATTCCATGCCCACTCTGCGGACTGGTTATCCGGTCACGGTCGTCGTGGCGACGATTGTCACTGCCGCGTGTTTCACCACGGACGTCGCACGGGCCGACACCGTGTACACGAGCAACATCTTCTACAACACCGTGCGCTCGATCACGGCATCCGGATCGAGTGGTGTCTTCGCCACGTTGCCGTCATACCCGGGTTCGAGTGGTTATGCCTGGAACTATGGCCTCGCCTTCGACTCGTTTGGCAATCTGTTTGGCGGGCAGGCCGGCCCGAACTTCAGCCCCATGATCTACAAACTGGACGCGAGCGGTGCGTACAGTGTCTTCGGGACCGGCACTGGGACGTCACTGTACCGGTCTGTCGCGGTAGACAACGATGGCAACGTGTTCGCGTCGCTCCCGGGGACTGGCGTCGTCAAGTACACGCCGGCTGGTATCGGGAGCGTCTACAGCACCGCGGATGTAGGGAGTCTGGCGTGTGATCCGTTCGGCAACCTCTACGCGAAATCCCAAACCGATAATCGCCTCCTCAAGGTACTGCCGAGCGGATCGACGCAAACCATTTACTCCAACCTCGGAGGAAACGCGATCACCACCGATGCTGCCGGAGTCGTTTACGGTGCGTGGGGCGATGGCGTGATGCGCATCACTCCCTCCGGATCGGCCAGCATGTATGCCACCGGTCTGGGTTCAGTGGTTTCCCTGGCTTTCGGATCACAAGGAAATTTGTACGTCGGCACGGCTTTTGACAGCCCGAATAAGGTGTTCGTCGTCAGCCCTGCTGGTACTGCAAGCTTGCTTTCCGACGTGGGTCTCAACCCCTTCGGCCTCGCCGTCCGCAGGGGCACGAGCATCGACACGGTGACTTCCGGCACCGTGTCTGTCCCAAGTGGGCAGCAGTACAACGTCACGACCGCGAACGGTGGGCAGATCGACGCCAGCCAGGGTACCGCCCAGATCGGCACGCTCGCGGGTGCCACGCTCAGCACCGGTGGCGGCGGGGCGACGGTGACGACGCTCAGCTCCGGCACGATCATCACGAGCGGCGGCAGCATCTCGACCCAGGGCGGCACGTTCACCGGCAGCATCACCGGCAACGGTGGCCTCACGATGACGGGCACGGGGACGCTCGTCCTGAGTTCGTCCAGTTCCTACACGGGCAACACGGTCATCAACGCGGGCACGGTCGAGATCACCGTGGGTGACGCGATCGGCTCGGCGCCGATCCGGATCGCCAACAACGGCAGGTTCAGGGCCGTCGCCGGCGTCGCCGTCGCGAATCCCGTGATCGTGACGAGCACCGGGGCCACTTACGAGCACGTCCTCGGCGGCTCCGACACTCCCGCGAATCTTGCCCCGGTGAGCAACACGATCACGACGGCGGACATCGTGGCAGGCGACCCCGCTTCGACGACGGTCACCTCGAATTTCAACGGCAATGGATCGGTCACGCTGCACGGTCTCGACGGCACACGGTTCCTGATGGTGCTCGACATGGATGGCTACATCCCCGACGATGCGACGACGTCGAACTATTACCTCGGCTGGTGGGATGGCGCCGCCAACGCCGGCGCCGGTGGCTGGGTGAACGCCGTCCAGGGAAACCACGGCACCGCCGGGGCGCTCGCGGGCGCTTACACGATGGGCTACCAGCAGTTTCTGACCTCTCATGGCGGCTGGAACGGCACGACGATGCTCGGTGCATTCGGCCTCGATCTCGCCAACGACCAGGTCTGGGCGGTGATCGATCACAACAGCGATTTCGGTGTGACCGCGAATGGCATCCTCGTCGTCCCGGAGCCATCGACTGTGGTGCTTGCCATCTCGGCGATGACCGTGGCCCGCTGGTGGCCGAGGCGGCGAACCCGTCGGGCACCGGTCCCGATCGTCACCTGACCCGCGCTGGCCCACTCGCGCGGTACCTTGGAGGGCATGCCCCCGCTTCCCTACCCCACTCACTGGCGGCTCCGCACCCGCTCGCTCGAACTCCGGCATTCCGGCGGCGGGGTCCGGCGGCCGCTCGTGATGGGGATCGTGAACGTCACACCCGACAGCTTCTCCGACGGCGGCCGGCATGCCTCGGTCGAGGCGGCCGTGGCCCACGGCCTCGCACTCGTGGCCGCAGGGGCCGACATCCTCGACGTCGGCGGCGAGAGCACACGGCCGTATGCCGCGCCCGTGCCGCTCGACGAGGAGCTGCGACGTGTGAGCGAAGTGGTGCGGCGGCTCGCCACCGAGACGAGCGTGCCCGTGTCGATCGACACGTCGAAGGCAAGCGTGGCGGCCCGGGCGATCGAACTCGGCGCGGAGATCATCAACGACGTCACCGGCCTCGAGGGTGATCCCGACATGCTCGCGGTCACCCGCGACAGCGGCGCCGGCATCTGTGCCATGCACATGCGGGGCACGCCGCAGACGATGCAGGTCGATCCGCGATACGACGACGTCGTGGCCGAAATCCACGGCTATCTCTTGGCCCGACGCGACGCCCTGCTCGCCGCCGGCAT
>JBAXUY010000247.1:0-2747 GCA_037129475.1 Planctomycetia bacterium
TTCGCTTGGCCGGCCTCCGCCGGCTGGCAAGAACCCGGCCCTCCAGGCCTGACGCTCTTTCGTCCTCAACGACTCCCTTCGTCTGCGCGTGCCCACCGACCGACTCCGCCGAACGTTCTTGGCGCCGTAGCGACAGGCCTCCAGGCCTGTCGATCGACAGAGCTGGAGCTCTGTCGCTACGGGGGAGGCTTCGGGCTCCCCGTACCCCGGGAGCCGGCGTATGCAGACAAGCGCAGCCAGGATGGCGAAGCGCAGTCGGAGTCGAGTGAGCGGAGGGCAGGATGCCCGCAGCGAACGTCCGGCCACGGGCGTACGGGGAGCCCGAAGCCGGCGCGCAACCCAACGCGCCCATCGTCCGGCGAGACGGTACGGAGTAACCCCGAGCCGAATTGGGCAACCTTCCGCAAATCGGCAAAGCACCGTGTACGCGTGGTATCGTGAAGGCTCTCCTTCAGGCGCCGCCATGTTCGACTGGATCAGACCCAAACGCTCCGCGATCACCGCCTCCACGTGGAAGGTCGTGGAGCAGGTCGACGATCTCGCGGCCGAGATGGAGGCCCTCAGCGACGCGGCCCTGCGGCGGCTGGCGCGGTCGCTCTCCTACCGGGCCAAGGCTGGCGAGCCGATCGACACGCTGATCGTCGAGAGCTTCGCCGCCACCCGCGAGGCTGGCCGGCGCTCGATCGGGATGCGGCATTACGACGTGCAGCTGCTGGCCGGCGTGGTCCTCGTGCATGGTGCGATCGTCGAGATGCAGACGGGCGAGGGGAAGACGCTGGTGGCCACGCTTCCGCTCGTGGCCTATGCGTTGGCAGGCAGGGGCGCGCACCTGGCAACCGTCAACGACTATCTCGCGCGCCGCGACGCCGAATGGATGGAGCCGATCTACAAGGCGCTCGGGCTGACGGTGGGCATCGTGGAATCGGAGATGGACTTCGACGCACGGCGCAAGGCCTACGCGTGCGACGTCACCTACGGCACCGCCAAGGAATTCGGCTTCGACTTTCTCAAGGACCGGCTCATGAACCGCGAGATTGCCGAGGGCCGGGCCGATCTCGGGGCGATGCTCACCGGGCGGGCCGCCTCGACCACGTCGCAACTGCTCCAACGGCCGTACTGGTTCGCACTCGTCGACGAGGCCGACAACGTGCTGATCGACGAGGCACGCACGCCGCTGATCATCGCCTCGCCGCCCGGCGAGGCCCAGGCGGTGCAGGAGGCCATCTTCCGCTTCGCCGCCGCGGCGGCCGACACGCTCGAGCGCGACGAAGACTTCGAAGCCGACGTGCAGAAACAGACGTGCGAACTGCTGGGCCGCGGGCGAAGCCGCGTGCGGGCCCAGGAGCGGCCCACCCTCCTCGACGGCGTGAGCCTTCTCGAACTGTACGACGCCGTCGAACGGGCCCTCAAGGCACGGCAGTTCTTCATCCGCGACCGGCAGTACGTGGTGCGCGACGACAAGGTCGTGATCATCGACGAGTTCACGGGACGCTCGGCCGAGGGCCGCACCTGGCGCGACGGCCTCCACCAGGCCGTCGAGGCGAAGGAGGGCATCGAGGTGACCGTGCCCTCGGGCCATGCGGCGCGGATCACGATCCAGGACCTCTTCGCCCGCTGGCCGCACCTGGCCGGGATGACGGGCACGATCGCCACGAGCGCCCGGGAAATCAGCCGCACCTACGACGTGGCCGTGGCCACGGTGCCGACCAACCGCCCGGCCATCCGCAAGCGGCTGCCGCCAGTGATCTGCGCCGATCTCGACGACAAGTTCCGGCGGATCGTGGCCGAAGTGCAGGAGATGTATGCCCTCGGCCGTCCGGTGCTGATCGGCACGCGATCGATCGACAAGTCGGAGACGCTCTCACGCATGCTCACGGAGGCGGGGCTCCCACACACCGTGCTCAACGCGCGGCAGATCGATCGCGAGGCCGAGATCGTGTCGCAGGCTGGCCAACGAGGACAGATTACCGTGTCGACCAACATGGCCGGCCGCGGCACCGACATCAAGCTCGGCGAGGGCGTCCACGAACTCGGCGGGCTGCACGTGATCTGCACGGAACTGCACGACTCCGCGCGGATCGACCGGCAGCTCATCGGACGGTGCGGCCGGCAGGGCGATCCCGGCACGTGGCGGCAGTATGTGTCGCTCGACGACGACATCCTCGTGAGCGGCTTCGGCCCGGCCCGTGCCACGCGGGTCGCGAAGCGGCTCGAGTCGTTCGTGGGCACGGCGTCGGAACGGGCGCTGCACGCCTACAAGCGGGCACAGGAACGAATCGAATCGCGGCACATCCGTCAGCGGCGGCTGCTGGAATACGTGGAGCGGCAGCGGGCCGAGGCGCACATCCAGATGAGCCAGGATCCGTATCTCGACGCCGCGAGCTAGGTTTACGCGAAACATCGGCATCCTGCCGATTTTCGCTTGCGCAGGCGGAGGGAAAGCCAAGGTTTCCCTCGCCTGCGATGGCCCGGCATCGTGCCGGGCTGCCTTCACGCGAAACATCGGCATCCTGCCGGGCTGCCTTCACGCGAAACATCGGCATCGTGCCGGGCTCGCTTCACGCGAAACATCGGCATCCTGCCGATTTTCGCTTGCGCAGGCGGAGGGAAAGCCAAGGTTTCCCTCGCCTGCGATGGCCCGGCATCGTGCCGGGCTGCCTTCACGCGAAACATCGGCATCCTGCCGGGCTCGCTTCACGCGAAACATCGGCATCCTGCCGGGCTCGCTTCACGCGAAACATCGGCAT
>JBAXUY010000248.1:0-2744 GCA_037129475.1 Planctomycetia bacterium
GGGCTCCAGCCCTGTCCATTGCCCGGCGTGGGGACAGGGCTCCAGCCCTGTCCATCAAAAGCCCCGACCGCCTGTCGAACCCCCGATTTTCGCGGCCGATCGGCCGCATGCCGCCGGCCCCCATCTGGGCACGGGTTCGGCGGCCCTGCCACGTATTTCCTGCATTCGCGGGGTTCGCGTACACTGCTCGTCGCGTGTGATTTCGACAGACAGTTCAGGAGCATTCGCCATGCGGCGCGATCTTTCCAAGTGGTTCGGCAGTCTCTCCTCGGCCCGTCGTTCTTTGGCCGGGCGGCGAATGGCGAAGCGGAGTCGCGGCGCGCAGGTTTCGCTCGCCGGAGGTGAGCCGCTCGACAGCCGGAAGATGCTCGCGGTCACTGCCTCCGTCGTTGGCAACGTGCTCCAGATCTCCCTCGGTGCAGCGGACGACGCGGCTTCTCTGACGTTTGACGGCACCAAGTACACGGTTGCGGGGACCGGTTTGGCAGGCCAGCAGTTCTTGTCTGCCGGTCTCACATCGATCGATGTTGCAGGTACGTCGGGGGCGGGGCAGTTGTTTGATGTTCTTGACGGCAACGCGATCGTCACGCCGCTTACCGTGGGAGACAGCATCGAAAGGACGAGGATCTTCTCGAACATCGGTGTGACCAGTGCCACGGCGGGTGTTTCTCTTCTCTCGCCGGAGACCGAGATCAACGACGCCACGCCTGCGAATCCGCTGTCGATCAGCACGACCAACAAAGACATCACGTTTAGCGGCGTCGTCACGATTCTCGACAGTACCGATTTTCGGGTTTCAACAGGTGCCGGCGCCGGCGACATCGACTTCCTCGGCGATATTCTTGGCGGCGGCGAGGCCGGCAGCGGCACGCTGACCCTCGCGGCCGGCACGGGCGCGATCACGTTTGGTGGCGACATCGGCGGCTCCGGCGTGGGCGAGGATCTGCACGGAGTCAACATCCAGTCGGCGGCGTCCGCCACCGCCACGGGTAAATTCCATCTCGACGGTGATTCGCCAATCGCCTTCCAGAGCGGCCTCACCATCCGTGACGGTGTCAATAATGTGAACTTCTCGAATGGCGGAACGATCACCGGCTTCTCGAAGGACAGCGCCAACGCCGGCATCTTCTTCGACGGCTCGTCGACCAACTCCACGATCAAGAACTTCAGCCTCCGGTTCAACACGTACGGCATCTACGCCGGTAACTACTACGACACCGGGACGACGTCCGATCTGTCCGGCACCCTCATCGACGACAACGTGATCGGTGAAGACGACGTCGGCATCTACCTCGACAGCGTCGCCGGCAACCTCAACGGCGAAGACGCGTTTGTGATCGGCGGCACCGCGGGCAATGTCATCGCTGGCAACGGCACAGACGGCATCTACGGCTTTGCCAGCACGGGCGTGGAGATCAGGAACAATCTCATCATCGCCAACGGCATCGATGATTTTGGCTCAGGCATCTCCCTCGAAGGCGGCGGCGAATACCTGATCTCCGGTAACACGATCGGTGAGGACGGCGTCGGTCGCTTCCTCGGCCAGGGCAACTCCTACGACGGGATCACGATTGACGGCGAAGACGGCTTCTATAGCTACGCCGGCACCGAGATCATCGGCAACGACATCGAATACAACTCGGCCTGCGGCGTGCGCGTGCAGGGCGTGACACAGGACACGGGCGAGGATTCGATCCTCATTTTTGACAACAAAATCGCCAACAACGGCATCGGTTGGCCTTTTTCTGCCGGCAGCATTCAGATCATCGGCAGCGAAAACATCCGGATCATCTACAACGTCATCTCGCTCAACGGCGAAAATTCGGCGGGCAACGGCATCAATATCTTAAGCGCCCACGGCACGGCCGTGTTCTCGAACACTATCGCCCTGAACGCAAACCACGGCATCTACGTCGTGGACTCCTCGACCGCCGCCAACCCCGTGCAGATCGGCGACGTGTTGCCGATCGGCAGCGTTACGGCCACGACGGTCACGACCGAGGGCGACGCGCGGGCGGCAATCCTGCCCGGCCAGCAAATCGGCCTGGCCTACGTGGTCGATCCGACCAATGTCGTCGCGACCAGCTATCTGATCACCCGCACCGTGCTGTCGGTGTCGTATGACGATGTCGAAGATGTGACGACGCTCACCTTCAGCAACGTGCCCGGCGCCCCCAACCCCTACGCGATCACGCTTGGCAACTACATCTTCGGCAACGGCGAAGATTCGCTCGCCGGCAGCGGCATCAGCGTGCTCGCCAGTGGCGAAGAAACGCCGGACTCCGGCACGGTCGAGGGAATCGAGATTCTTGGGAACGTCATCGTCGGGAATCAGGCCGACGGCATCCATCTCGAGAGCACGCGTCCCGCCAGCTTTGGCGACCTCTCCGGCGCCGTGATCGCCGGCAACTTCGTGGGCCGCGACCCTGTCGGCGAGGATTCTCCGAACGACTTCGGCAACGGCATCGACGGCATCAGCGTGATCAACGGTGACGGCATCACCATCCAGGCGAACTACGTGGCCGCCAACGGCCGCGAGGGCATCTATATCCAGGGCAGCCGCAACGTGGACATCGGCGAGGACGACCTCGGCAACGCCATCGTCCGTAATTCTGGATCCGGCGTCTACATCAATGGCGGCCAGTTTGTCAGGATCGTCGAGAACGAGATCGCCGACAACGACTTCCTCGGCATCTACGTGTTTTCGAGCCAGGACGTTCTCATCCGGGGCAACTCGATCCACG
>JBAXUY010000249.1:0-2731 GCA_037129475.1 Planctomycetia bacterium
GGGCCGGAGGCCCGGGTCAGCACCAGCCGACGGATGTCGGCCAAGGAACGGACGGCAGGATGCCATGCCGTTCCGTGAAGCATCCATCGAGCATGCCTCCCTTCGGCTCCGAATGCGGGTCGTTAGCACATGTCCTGCAATCCGGCGATGGAGTATGGGCAGCCCCTCGGCGGCGCTCACCAGGAAACCAGCGCTGGGGCTAAAATGCCGGCATGACTCCCGAGAAGACGCAGGCGATCGTGATCCGGGCGATTCCGTTCGGCGAGACGAGCGCCGTGGTGACGCTGTTCACCAGGGAATTTGGCAAGCTGCGGGGGCTGGCAAAAGGGGCGTGGCGGCCAAAGAGCGCGTTCGACGGCGCCCTTGACCTGCTTTCGATCGGTCAGGTACTCGTCCTCCGGAAATCCTCGGACCAGCTCGACCTGCTCACGGAGGCGCGGCTCGACCGTCGGTTTCGCGTCGGCGGCAGCGTGGCCGCCGTCCGTGCCGGCATGCAGATGGCCGAGTTGCTCGACGTGCTCACCGCGGACGCTGATCCGCACCCGGAACTCTTCGATGCAGCGGAAGCCACGATCGTCGCGCTCTCCGACTGGCGCGGGCCCGACGGCCCCGTTCAGGCGCTCGTCATCCAGACGGAGCTCAGGTTCCTGCAGCTCACCGGTCACGCACCTTCGCTCGACGTCTGCGCCGAATGCGCGGCCGCCATGCCACCGGCCGGGCGCACGGCGTTCGGCATGCTCGACGGTGGCACGCTCTGCCCACGCTGCCGGCCCGGCCGGCGGTCGGTCGTGGCGGTGTCGGCCGACGCACTCGCCGCCATGCGAAGGCTCACGGGGCCCCGCGATGCGTGGCGCTCGATCGATCTGCCCGACCGCATCGCCGGGGAGTTGCGGGCGATCATGAACACCTATTTTGCGAACCTGCTGGGCCGGCCGCTTCGCGTCTCCTCGGGCCGCGTGCGCAGGGCCGCGACGGCCGTCGTGCTCTTCTGCCTCGTTGCGGTTTCGGGGTGTGCGTCGATCTCCATGCCGAAGATGCCGTGGGCCAAGAAGCAGCCCGACGTCGAGGGCAAGGTGGCGGGCGATATCGGCGAAGACGCCGATTCGGCCGTGATCTCGTCGGAGTACGGGCAGGCCGAGACGGATTTCGGCTGGGACTACTTCAAAGGCGAGAACATCAAGAAGCGCTGGAAGAAACTCGTGGGCCGTGGCCCCAACGAACCGGTCGCCCGCAATGCGCTCACCGAGGCGGATGCGCTGTTCCGTGAGGCGAAGTACGCCAAGGCGATCCCGAAGTACAAGGTGGCGATCGATCGTTGGCCCGACTCCGTGATCGAGGAAGATGCGATGTGGCAGCTCGCGGAGTGCTGGTTCTTCACCGACCAGTATCCGAAGGCCGAGGACCAGTACGACGAACTGGTGAAGAAGTATGCCAACACGCGGTATCTCGACCGGATCGCCCAGCGGCAGTTCGTGATCGCGCAGTATTGGATCGCGATCGACCAGAAGACGCACCTTCCGTTGCTCGTGCCGAATCTCGTCGATCGCAGCCGGCCGCTCTTCGACACCCGTGGCCGGGCCCTCAAGGCCTACGACCACGTGCGGATCAACGACCCGCGCGGCCCGCTCGCCGACGACAGCATCATGGCGCAGGCCAACGCCCACTTCATGGACCGCCAGTGGATGGATGCCGACTACTTTTACGGGCTGCTGCGCACGGAGTATCCCGACAGTGACTTTCTCCTCCAGGCCCACCTGCTCGGCCTGCAGGCCAAGTTGCGTTCCTATCAGGGCTCGGCATACGAGGGGGGCGTGCTCGACGAGGCCGAGATCCTCGCCGACCAAATCCTCGTGCAGTTTCCCGACCAACTCGATACCGAAGATCAGCAGCGTGTCGGCAAGACGCGGGCCGAGATCGCCGCCCAGCAGGCCCAGCGGCACTGGAACCGGGCCGAGTTCTACGCCAAGGGCAAGCACTATACGTCGGCCCGGATCTACTACGCGCTCATCGCCCGCGACTACCCGAAGACGCAGATGGCCCAGGCATCCCGCGAGAAGCTCACGCTGCTCGCCGGCAAGGACGACGTCTCCGACGATCCTTTTCCGATGCTCACCCGGGTGCTCAACCCCGACTCGCTCAAGGAAGCCGAACTCGACGCGATGGCCGAGGCCGACGCCGTGATCGCCCGGGGCGACAACTCCGGCGCCGGCACGCCCATCCGCTGACCCGGAGAGCCCCATGGGCCGCGCCACGCTCCACACGCTGGGATTGTCGGCGAGCGGATTCACCGTCCTGATCCTGGTGGCGGGCTGCGCGAGTTATCGGTTCGGCAACAACACGCTCTACGCGCCGAACGTGCGCACGGTCTACGTGCCGATGATCCAGTCGGAGAGTTACCGCACGACGCCCGGCGTCGATCTCGGCGAGCGGCTCACCGAGGCCGTCTGCAAGGAGATCGAGAAGCGCACGCCGTTCAAGGTGGTCGGCGATCCGAACGCCGACAGCGTGCTCACCGCGCGGATCGTCGCCGACACGAAGCGCATGGTGGTGGAGAGCCCCACCGACCAGTCGCGGCAGGTGGAAATGAACCTGCAGGTGCTCGTCACGTGGGCCGATCGCGGCGGGGCGGTGCTCGCCTCGGGCCAGGTGCCGCTGCCGGCGGCGAGCGTCGACGTCGGCCAGGCCGCGATGCTCGTGCCGGAATTCGGCCGCTCGGTGGTGAGCACGCAGC
>JBAXUY010000025.1:0-31872 GCA_037129475.1 Planctomycetia bacterium
GAGATGATGGCGTTGACGCAGTGCGGCCAGATGTAGTCCGAGCCGACGAGAAAGAACCGCCGCGCCCCAAGCGTGTTGTAGCACCACTGCACGGCCGGCGTGATCTGCTGATTCGGCGCACCGCCGGTGTACACGACGTTGGGTGACTGTTCGAGGCCTTCGTACGCCATCGGATAGACGAGGAGATGATCGGCGGCTTCGACGACCGGCAGCACGCTCTTGCGGCTGGCGCTGGTCCAGCAGCCGAACACGACGGACACGCCGTCCTCCCGGATCAACTTTTCCGCCTGGCGGGCGAACGTGGGTGGATCGGACGCTCCGTCGGCGATCACCCAGCGAACCGGCCGGCCAAGAATACTGCCGGCCGCGTTGATCTCCTCGAGCGCGAGCACCTCGGCGTCGATCATCGATTTTTCGCTGATCGCCATCGGTCCAGTCTGGGAGTGCAGCAGGCCCACGAGGATCGGCCGCCGATCGATCAGGACTCGGTCGACGGCGAGCCAGCCGAGGCCGGCGAGCGCCGCGGCGCCGATCAGCCAGGGCCAGCGGGACCTGCGGCGCCACGCCGCGGCCGGAACGACGGTGGTGGTGGTCGGGGTGAGCATCGAAACGGGGGCGGGCATCGTGTTCATGGCGGAATCATTCCGGGCGGTGGCCGTCGGCCACGAAGGCGGTGTCCACCACGACAATCTTTGCCCATCTTTCCGGGTCGGGCGAACGACGGACCGGGATTTTTTCCCGAATCGATACGACCGCTGCCCCCCGCACAGTCCGAACAGTTGCTGGCGATTCCCGGATTTCGGGGGTATATTTTTCGGTCGGAGCGCGGGAGGAGCGTCGTGCCACGACACGGGCCGGGCTGACGCCCCGTCCGCTTGGATGCCAGATCGCGGTCTTCCTGTCGAAGGTCGCCCCGACGTCGGACAACGCCACGATGGCCTCTCTCTCCCAGTCCCGCACCGCGGCATTTTCGCTCGAACGCATTGCGGGCGTCTCGCCGTGGGCGGAGCAGGTGCGCCGGGCGATCGAACTGGTGGCCGTGCATCAGTCGAGCGTGCTCATCCTCGGGCCGAGCGGCACCGGGAAGGAACTCATCGCCCGCGCCATTCACGCGACCAGCAAGCGTGCGGCCAAGCCGTTCATCCCCGTCGATTGCGCCGTCACGACCGGTACGCTGTTCGCGAGCCACATGTTCGGCCACGTCAAGGGTTCGTTCACCGGAGCCACATCGTCGACGCTCGGCTGCTTCCGCGCCGCCGATGGGGGGACCATTTTTCTCGACGAGATCGGGGAGATGGAGCTCGAGCTCCAGGCGAAACTGTTGCGCGTGCTCCAGCAGCGGACGGTCGTTCCGGTCGGCAGCCACGACGAGATTCCGGTCGATGTGCGCGTCGTCGCCGCGACGAATCGCGACCTCGGCCGCGAGGTCACCGAGGGGCGCTTCCGTGAGGATCTCTACTACCGTCTCAACGTCGTCACGATCCGCACCTCGCCGCTGAAGGATCGGCCCGAAGATGTGCCGGTGCTCGCTGCCCGCTATCTCGCGGAGTTGGCCGGGCGGCACGGGATGCCCCTCTACACGCTGTCGCCCCCGGCCATCGAGGTGCTGCAGTCGTATGCGTGGCCCGGCAATGTGCGCGAACTCGAGAACGTGCTCGAGCGCGCGGTGATGTTCTCGTCCGGCGACGAGATCGACCCGGAGGCGCTGAGCGGCTTCATGGGATCGGCCGGCGTGGTGGGCCTCGAGCCCGCGTCGCCGTCCAACCAGCCGGCTCAGGACGTCTCGCAGCTCGTCCAGGCAACCAAGCAGGGCATTTTCTCGACCACGGCGGTGCCGGGCGTGTTTCGCGTCGAGCCGGATGTCAAGCAGCCGCGCACGGAGCCCCTCTCACCGATGCCCGGTCGGGTGCCGGCCAATGCCGTGCCGACGACCGCAGACGACCAGGGATCGGACGCCGCGTGGCCCACGCTCGCGGATGTCGAGCGGATCCACCTCGAACGCACCCTTGCCGCCACGATGCACAACAAGTCGCTGGCGGCGAAACTGCTCGGGATCGACCGCTCGGTGCTGCGCCGCAAACTTCAGCGCTACGGCATGGAGGGGCAGCCGGGCGCCGAGCAGGACCGCTCGGAATCAACCGGCCCGTGACCGGATCGCCGGCTGGGCTTCGACTTCGTCGTCGGCCACGCGCAGGCGAAACGTCGTGGCTGGCGGGGCACGTCGTTCCTGGGCAAACCCCCGCGTGCCGGCGGTGAGAAACGACCGCAGGTGCAGGGCCGGGCCGCTGTGGAATTCCTCCGCGAGCGCGTCGAGCACCTGCTTCCACGGCAGTCCGCGACGGTAGATGGCCCGATACGCACCCTTCAGATCGG
Source organism: Planctomycetia bacterium (assembly GCA_037129475.1). Lineage (GTDB taxonomy): Bacteria > Planctomycetota > Planctomycetia > Pirellulales > UBA1268 > RGVT01. The sequence continues at coordinate 2,374 of JBAXUY010000025.1, forward strand.
CGATATCCTCGGCCGAATGCCCGCTCCGCTTCAGTCCCACGATGTTCAGCCCGACGATGCAGCCGCTCTGGCCGTCGACGAGCATGTAGGGAGGAATATCCTGCACGACGCGGGCGTGCCCGCCCACCATGGCGAGCCGACCGATCCGGCAGAACTGATGCACCGCGACCGCGCCCGAGACGAAGGCCCGGTCTTCCACCGTCACGTGCCCTCCGAGAAGCGCGCCGTTGGCGAAAATGCAGTTGTTGCCCACCACGCAATCGTGGCCGACGTGGGCCGTCGCCATCGCGTAATTGTGGTCGCCGATCACGGTCGCCGTGCCCACCTTGAGCGCCCGGTGTACCGTCACGTATTCGCGAAACACGTTGTGATCGCCGATCACGAGCGTGCCCACCTGCTGCGGCCGCGCCGCATGCTGCGGGGCCCCGCCGATCACGCAGTGCTCGCCGAACTCGTTGTGGCAACCGGCCCGCACGCCGCCCTTCACGACTGCCCCGGGCGCGACGGTGCAGAAATCCCCGAGTTGAACGTCGCCTTCCACGGTGGCGAAGGCCCCGACCGTCACCCCCACGCCAAGGCGGGCTTCGGGACTCACGGCGGCCAGCGGATGAATGCTCAAGACTCGCCTGTCATTCTCTGTGGAAGCGCGATCGGACACCGGCCAACCGACTGACCCGGGGGTTATCGGCTCGTCGCCCGGCTCGATTCAATGGCAATTTTCCGGCGGGCGCACAACTTGCCCCCGCCGCCTCGCTCCCCCTCCCACCCCGCCCAACCGGCCCCTCGCGCTCGTCAGTTGGCTCGTGAGCGGTAGACTTTCGATCATCGGGCGTCGCCTTCGTGTCGGAGGTGAATTCCGGTCCCACCCCCGACAGGAGCGCATGCCATGGCGAGTCGCGAGGAACGGTACGAGGCGGCCGAGGCGCTCAAAAACGACGGGAAACTTGCCGACGCCGTGGTCGCCCTCGAAGGCGTGGTGGCCGACCACCCCGACTTCGCCCTCGCCCACTCGGCCCTGGCCGCGTGGTGCACGCGGCTGGAACGCCATGACGAGGCCATCGTTCACGCCCGCCGTGTCTGCGAGCTCGAGCCGAAAGACCCGTTCAGCTACACGGCGCTCAGTGTCGCCTGCATGCGGGGCGGCCGGATCGCGGAAGCCGAAGACGCCCTCGCCCGCTCGCGGATGCTGCAGGGCTGAAAGCCCACGTGTGAAGAACAGGTTTCAGCCTGCAATGTGATCCGCGTGGCAAGCGCCCCGCTCGCTAGGGACCATCAGCCAATCCGGCTCGGGGAGACAGAGCTCCAGCTCTGTCGATCGACAGGCCTGGAGGCCTGTCGCTACAGCGCCAGGAACTTTCGGCTCCGAATGCGGGTGGTTGTCAGCTGCCCTCGTGGTCCGGCGACGGGATATCGGGAGCCCGAAGCCGGCGCGCCGCCTCGAAGCCTACCCGCGATGCAGCCGTCGTTCACGCGCCGGGGCCGGCGTCCAGGGCGGCTGCGACGAGGTCGTAGCGGGCCTTGTCGGCCGCCGAGAGTTGCTCCGGCACGAGGCCGAGCTTTTTCGCGCGGTCGAGCGACTGGCGGGCGGGGGCCAACTGCTTGGTGGCGACCTGGGCCGTGGCGAGATGCAGCAGCTTGGCGGGCGAGGGATCGAGCGCCGCCTCCTCCAGATCGGCGAGGGCCGGCTTCGTGTCGCCGGCGGCGAGCCGCACGATGCCGCGCGTGTCGAGGAGGTCGGGGTGGGGGCCCAGTTCGACGATCGCCTTGTCGATGAGCTGCTTGGCCTCCTCGATCGTTTCGGGGCGGGCGAGATGGAAGGCGAGATTGTTCGCCACGACGGCGGTCTGAGGCCCGCTGAGATCCTTGCGTTCGAGGATCGTGCGATAGGCCTTTTCGACGTCGCCGGTGCGTCCTTCGAGATCGTAGAGCTCCGCCTGCAAGAGCTCGATCACCACGGAATCGGGATCCTCGCGACGGGCACGGGAGAACCACTGGTCGAGCCTGGCCGCCACCGCGGGGTCGGGCGCGCCTCCCTGGCTCCGCACCACCGCGAGCGCCGACTGGAGCACGCGGGCGAGCGGCACGCGATTCCAGGCGGTTTCGAGCAGGTCGAACGCCTCGCCGACGCGGCGCTGGCGGCCCAGGAATTCGGCGCGGACGAGCGGCCCGTCCACGACCCGCTGGGCGTAGTCGGCGAGGACCTTGTCAGCCGCCTTGGGGAACCCGAGTTCCTCCATGAGTTTCGCCACCGAACGCAGTTGGCCCATCTGCTCGAGGGGCACGTCGCCCGCAGGCATGAGCTTCCGCGCCGCCGCCACCGCCGTGGGCCGATCGTTCTCCGCGATGGCGAGCTTGGCCTCGAGTGCGAGCGTGGCCGGCGCATCGGGCAGCGCCCCCTGCAACTTGCCGAGCCACGTCTTGGCCGACGACAACTCCCCGTGCTCGATCAACTGCTCGACGAGCAGTCCGAGCAGCGCCGGCGGCGCGTTCGGGGCGGCCACCAGGGAGACCATGTCGTCGCGGCATTCGGCCCAGCGGCCCGCCCGCTCACGGAGCTGTGCGAGTTGGAGCCGCTGGCTCGACGAGAGGGGCTGCACCCGCCCGAGCGATTCGAGGAGCGTGATCGCGCGCCGCCAGCTGGCGGGTTCCGGACGTCCCGCGAGCAACGTCACCTGGAGGGCGACGTCGTCCGGGCCCAGTCTGCCGTCGGACCCCTTGTTGTCCTCGAGAATCGCGAGCGACTGCTCCAGCGCCTTGTAACCACCGGCCTCCGCCGTGAGCTGCGCGAGCGTTCTGCGAGCCCAGATCTTCGTCGACTTCGCGCCCGGAGAATCGTCCGTCGACGCGATGATGTCGCGGAGCACGTCGCGGGCGGGATTGAGTCGCCCGCGGCGAACGAGGAACGATGCGAAGCCGCGGGATGCCGTCAGATCGTCCGGGGCGGCAGCGATCGCATCGCGGTAACTCTGCTCCGCGTCGTCGAGCCGTCCGAGCATCTCGTAGCCCTGTGCCTCGACCAGTTGCCGATTCGGTTCCTCGAGCGATTCGGCCGCCCGTTCGAGCGTCTTTTCCGCGAGTTTCCGCTTGCCGTTCGCGAACTGGTGGTTGAACAAAGCCACCCAGGTTTCCGCCAGATTGGGCCCCTGCTCGACCGCCCGCTCGAGCGCCGCCTCGGCCCGGTCGGCCTTGCCTGAGCGGCTGAGCAACTGACCGAGCCAGAGCAGTTCGCCGGCATTCTTCGAGTCGGACGAAACGCTCTTCTCGGCAAGGGCCACGGCCTCGTCGATGTTGCCCGAGCGCAGTTCCATCTCGGCGGTGATCCGCTCGAAGCCGCCCAAACCCTCCGGGCCGAGTCGGGCGATCGCCAGCTGGGCCTCGTCGAACCGGTTCGACGCATAGAGGAGGCCGACGAGCTGCCGGATGATCGCCGGATTGGCCGGCCCCATGCGGCTGGCGCGCTGCAGGTGGTCGATGGCGGCCGGCAGATCGCCGCGCAGGCCCGCGATGTCGGCGAACAGTTGTTGCACCTGTGCCCAGCCGGGCCGGTCGTTCTCCGCCTCGATCAACAGGTTGCGGGCCTCGTCGATCGCCAGCCGGTCGTCCGCGCTGAGTTCGAGGACGGTCTGGTCCCTGGCCAGCTTCTTCTTCTGGGATTCACGCACATCCTGGATCAGGGTGCTGGCCTTCGCGACACGGGCCTGCGGACTCGTGGGACCGGCGGACTTCGCGATGTCAGCCGCGAAGCCCTTCATGGCGGCGAGGTCGGCGCGCTCGCGCGCCAGTTCGAACAGTGTCCAGCGCAGGCGCGGATCGTCCGGCGACGCCTCGAGGGCCTGCTTCCAGAGCCGTTCGGCGGCGTCGGGCTGGCCGAGGCCCAGCCGCACGGAGGCGAGCGCGGAGAGAACCCGTCCGGCTTGATCCGCCGGCAGCGCCGCGGCCCGACCCTCGATGGCATCGAGTTGTTGCGCCGCGTCTTCGGCCGGAGCGCGTGCGGCGAGTTGGGCCTCCATCAGCAGCAGGCTGGCGCTGTCGGCGATCTCTTTCGGCGCGCGAGCAAGCACCGCCCGGGACTTGTTCAGGTCGCCGTCGCGTATCGCGAGTGTGGCGAGTGCGGCCACGAGCTGGGGCTCCTTGGGATTGGCCTCCGCCGCGGTCACGAGGAGCTGCTCCGCCGTCGCGGCCTCCCCCTTGCGCACGAGCACGTCGGCCCGCAGCATGGCGATCTGGGCGTCGGAGATGTCCGCCGATTCCTGGAGCATGTCGAGGAGGTCGTCGATCCTGGACCAGTCGCGGTCGGCCGGCGTCCGCTTCATCTGGGCCGCGACCCGCAGTTGGAGGAGCGGATTCCACACCTGCGGGATCGACGCGAGCCGTTCGCGCGGGATGGCCGTGGCCACGATCTCGAATTCCTGGAGCGCCTCGTCCGGCTTGCCGGCCGCGATCAGCGCCGATGCGGCGCCGACGCGGGCGGCGAGCGACGTCGGGTCGTCGCTGAGCACGCGCCGGTTGGCCTCCAACTGTTCGTCGAACTCGCCGAGCTGTTCGTGGCACTGGCCGAGGTAGAGGTCCACCTGCCGCGTCAACTCGGTCGAACCGGCCACGAGCGGCCGCACGCGATCGAGTTTTTGTCGGGCCTGGAGCCAGCGTTGTTGTGCGATCAGGACGCGGGCCTCGAGGAGCCCCACGGCCGGGCTCGTGGGGCCGAGCACCTCCTTGAGCTTGCCCATCGTCTGTTCGACGCGGGGGATCTGGTTGGTCTGCATGAGGGCGTCGGCGAGCATGAGCAGCAGCGACGTGTTTCTCGGCATGGCCTCCAGCCCCTTGTCGAGCACGCTGACCGCCTCGTCGGGCCGCTGCCGCTGCAGGGCGAGCACCGCGGCGGCGCGCACCATCCGCTCGTCGCCCGTGGCGAGCTTGGTTCCCCTCTCGACGAGCTTCTGTGCGGCGGCGAAATCCTTTTCGGCGAGGGCGATCTCGAAGCCGGCCAGGACCGTCTCGACGTTGTCCGGGTCGAGTTGGCCCGCTTGCGTGACGTCCTGCTTGGCGGCTGCGAGGTTGCCCCGCTGCCGGTGCCACCGGGCGAGCGCCAGCCAGGCCTTTGGATCCCGGGCGTTCGACTTCACGAGTTCCGCGAGCACTTCGTCGGCGGTGCCGGGGTCCTCGAACTTCTCCTGCAGGATCGCAGCGAGCAGAATGAACGCGTCGGTGCTGTCGGCCGCCGGTTTGCTTTCCGGATTGAACTCCTTCGTCTGCAGGTTGAAGCCGATGAGTTCGCTCGCCAGCGTCGCGGCCTCCTCGAAGTCGCCCGTGCCCGCCCAGGAGCGAGCCAGGAGCAGGTCGAGTTGAGTGCGATCGAGCGACGTGCCGGCGACGGGCTTGTCGCCGGCGGCGTCGGTCGTCGGCGTCTGCTCCTGCGCCTGTTCCTGTTCCTGTGCCTGGCCGGTCGCCTTCGAGCGCAACACCTGCAGATGCTCCCGCGCGTCGCCAAACCGGCCGATTCGCATCTGGAACGTCGCCAGCCGTTGGCGCAGGGCGTCGTCGTCCGGATTGCGTCGCACCGCGGTTTCGAGCACACCGTAGGCGCGGGCGACGTCGTTGCGTGTGGCCCCCGGAGCTTCGGCCCGGTCGAGTACGAGACCGGCGAACTCCGAGTACGCCTGCCTGTCGTCCGGCCGGTAGGCGACGTAGCGGCTGAAGAGGGTCAGCGCCTCGCCGTTCTTCCCTTCGGCAAGCTTTGCGCGGGCGAGTTTCGCGAGGCTGCCGGCGTTCCGCGTCACCTGGAACCGGTGCAGGCCATACACGCCGACGACGCCACCGCCCAGGACGGCGACGAGGATCAGGACGAACCGCAGATTGACCTTCTTCATGGATGATTTTCCTGCCGACGACGACCCCCGATCATGGTACCCGAAGCCCCGGACCCCCGCCGTCGTTCCGCGGCCGCCTCACGGGGGGGCAGGACGCGGAACCTGGGGGGGGCGGGGGGACGGGTCGCCCCACCGGATCGGCGGCCTGACCCCGGCATCGGAAAATTCCACCGAAGATCGCCCCCCTACCCTGTCGATACCCTTGCTCGACGGAAAATCCGATTGCGCCGACTTTGACGGCTGGAAGCCTTCATCCCCCCGCCACCTTTCCATGACACTTCAGCGTCGTGCTCTTGTGAGTCCTTCGCCGGCCCTGCTGGGGGCGGTCGTGTGCTCACTCCTCGGATGGGCATCGGGACCGGCCCGCCTGGTTGCGGCGAGCGAAGTGATTTCGGCGATTCCCGGCAGCAAGCCGCTCCCGGCCACGCCGGCCATGGTGGTCGAGACGATCGAGGCCGGCACCCGGGGGCCCGCGCCGATTCACGGCCGCGTCGAGCGGTGCCACGCGGATCGCTGCTCGCATGGCCGCTGCGGTCACGCCGGCTGCCGTCAGGGCAAGTGCGACGTTCCGGGCTGTCCGGCTCATTGTCCGGTGCGTCCGGCAAGCTTCGGGTTCTACGACACGCAGTGGCGCACCTGGCCGGGGCAGGAGGTTGTTCAGGCGACACATGCCGAACCCGCCGCGCCGGTGATGCCTCCGCGATCCGAGGTGCCGCGAGTCGAAGAGGAGTCGCCGGTGCCCGGGTTCGAACCGCCAGCGCCCGAGCCGGAGGGGTCCCAGGCCGAACCGTCTGAGTCGGAGACTCCGGAACCCTCGACGCCCGAAGCCGTGGTTCCCGCGCCCCTCCCGCAGCGAGCAGCGCCCGATACCCTGCCGCCGCCGGAGGATCGGCCGCAGCCCGAGAAGCCGGCAGCCCCCGCGGAAGAGAACCTGTTCGACGAGGCTGCGTTGCGGCGCCGCAGCCAGGAGCGGATCGTGATGCTCAGGCAGGCGGCGGTGCAACAGGAGCGTCTGCGGCACGAGGCGTTGCGACAGCAGGCGCAGCGACTGTCGCGGCCGCCGGTCGGCGGGGGTGAAGCTCCGGCGGCGACGCCATCTGTGGCGACGACATTGCCGGCCGGACGTCTCGTCAGCGAGACGCCGCGTCCGGCACTCGAGACGCCGCTCCAGGCGGCGGAGGACGAAGGCCGGGCGCTGAAGCAGGCCGTGCACGCCGAACCCGCGCCGCGCGGTCTCCGCGACGCCACTCTCAAACTGTTGCAGGGCAACCCGCTCCGGTAGCCCGAGTCCGCGCCCGGATGCCATGCGAGAGGCGGGAGTCGAACCCGCACGCCTTGCGGCACTGGAACCTAAATCCAGCGCGTCTGCCAGTTTCGCCACTCTCGCGGTCGAGCCCTGTCGCTCTTCGCCCAGTGTGCCATCGGGCGCCGGGCGGGACAATCACGGCGCGGCATGCTCGTGAAGCCATCGGTCGAGGTTCCCGGTTCCCGATCCGTCACGCGACGGCCAGGCGGCGAGCAGCAGTTCATGCCGGGTTTCCGCGGCGGGGAACGCACCGAGCCGGACGGCCCGAATCTCGAGCGTCGTGATTCGCTGCGACGCATCGTGCCGACGGTTCCACTCGCGGGCAAGCGCCGCTGCGATGCTCGGCGCGAACACGCGGCGATCGGGATTCGGCAGCTCCCAGAACACCTTGTGCCAGCGGTGATGTGGCAGCGACGTGAAGCCGCCGGCGGGCAGCGTGTCCTCGAGCGGTCGGCCGGCGCGCAAGACGTCGATCTCACGGCCATCGGCCAGCATCCCCCGTCCGTAGACCCATTGCCGTTGCCGCGGCACGTCGCCGAACATCCCCCAGCTTTGGTCGAGGCACGTGGCCCGCACGGCGGCGCGGAGCCACGGCGGCGCGGGCTGCGACCGCCAGGTGGTGTTGTCGTGGAGAAAGCTGAGGGCTGCGATGCCGAGTGCGGCCGCGACGACTCCGCGTTCCCACGGGGGCGTTGATGGCTGCGACACGGCGGTCTGCGGCATCGAGCGGGCGGCGGCCGGGCACTCGCGCCGCGTCCAGCGGTCCCACACGGCCGAAGGCACGACCGCGAGCCAGGCTGCAAGGCCGACGGAGGCGAAGAGCCCGAGCGACATGAGCGCAGCCGTGGCCACGTGAAAGCTGCCGAACAGGGCGACGAGCGCGAGACGCACGCTGGGGCGGCCCGTTCCCACGAGCAGGCAGGGGCCGACGAGTTCGAGTGCGAGAACCGACCAGGTGAGGAATCGGCAGGCAGTCTCCTGACGGGCCAGCGCGTCTCCCCACGACGTGCCGTGGTCGAACAGCGAGAGTGCGGTCGACACGGCCTCGCCCGACAGCCAGGCCGGATTCCACTTGGAGATTCCGGCACCCAGGTAGACGGCGGCGATCTGCAGGACGAGCGCCGCGGTGGCCGGGGAACGAACCGACGGGAACGAACGCAGCCCTCCGCGACGCAGGGCATCGACCGACCACGCTGCCCCCAGCGGCAGAAACATCCCCCAGAAGAGCAGGCAGCAGAGCCATTCGTCGCCGGCGTTCGTGGCGGGGGCGGTCCGTCGCACGATGCTCACCACGGCCACCCAGGCTGCGACCGTGGCCACGCGGGTGCCGAATCCGGCCATCAGTGTCGCACCCGCGAGGGCTTCGCAGGCGAGGAGGGCCGTGCCCCACCAGGTCGCGTCGACGAGGAAGGCGAGCGACCACGTCCAGCGGTCACCGAAGAACGCGCGCAGGGCTGCGAGCGGGAACATGCCGTCGGGGGCGAGCATGAGCGGGATGTCGCGCGTGCGGAGCAGGGCATCGGCGACCACGACGGCACCGAGGGCGATCCGAAAGCAGGCGAGGCTCCGGACGTCGAGCACGAACGGGCTGGGAGCCCGCGACGATGGTGACCATGCCATGAGGCACCGGCGAAACACACGACCCAGCCGGGGCTGTCGGCCGTTTCTTGTCCGAAGTCGTCCTCGAAACTACAACAACGCTTCGATTTCGGGCGAGCCCGGCGCTCGCCGCCCCCGATCCAGCCTCTCGCTACAGGTCATCACAACTATGGCAACGCACGCTCCCCTCGTGGTGCTCGGAGGCGGCCCGGGCGGGTATGCCGCAGCCTTTCTGGCCGCCGATCTGGGCATGCAGGTGACGCTCGTCGAACGCGACGAGCGGCTGGGCGGGACGTGCCTGCTCCGCGGCTGCATCCCGTCGAAGGCCCTGCTGCACGTCGGGCGGGTGCTGGCGGAGGCCCGGGAAATGGAGGCCTGGGGCATCCATTTCGAGCGGCCGAAGATCGACATCGACGTGCTCCGCGGCCGCAAGGAGAAAGTGATCGCCACGCTCACGGGCGGTCTGGCGCAGTTGGCGAAGCGGCGCAACGTCACCGTGATCCACGGCAGTGCCCGGTTCACGAACTCGAAGACGCTCGAGATCGCGGTGCCCGGCGGCCCCAGCCACACGCTCACGTTCGACCACTGCATCCTGGCCAGCGGCTCCCGGCCCGCGAAGATCCCCGCCTTCGATCTGCCGACGCCCCGGGTGATGGACTCGACGAAGGCACTCGAGATGGCCGACGTGCCCGCCTCGCTGCTGGTGATTGGCGGCGGCTACATCGGCCTCGAGATGGGCACGGTCTATGCCGAACTCGGCTCGCGCGTGTCGGTCGTCGAACTCACCGACACGCTCCTGCCGGGCGCCGATCGGGACCTCGTCAAGCCGCTCCAGCAGCGGCTCGAGAAACTCTTCGACGCGATCCATCTGCGCACGAAGGTCACGAAACTCGAAGATCGCGGGGAGTCGATCCGGGTGCACTTCGAGGGGCCGGAGGGGCCGAGCTCGCACGATTTTTCCCGGGTGCTCGTCGCGGTCGGCCGCCGACCGAATTCCGACGGCATGGGCCTCGAGAACACCAAAGTCGTCGTCAGCCCGAAGGGCTTCGTCGAGGTGGACGGCCAGCAACGCACGGCCGACCCGCACATCCTCGCGATCGGCGACGTGTGCGGCGAGCCGATGCTGGCCCACCGTGCGAGCCATCAGGGCAAGGTTGCGGTGGAGGCGGTGCACGGCGAGCCCGCGCTGTTTGCACCACGCGCGATTCCCGCCGTCGTGTTCACCGATCCCGAGATCGCGTGGGCGGGGCTTACCGAGCACGAGGCGACGGCGCAGGGTCGCACCGTCGAGATCAGCCGCTACCCGTGGGCTGCGAGCGGCCGCGCGCAGGCGTTGGGCCGCACCGAGGGGCTGACGAAGATCATCGTCGATCCCGAAACCGACCTGGTGTTGGGCGTGGGCATGGTCGGCCCCGGCGCCGGGGAACTCGTGGCCGAGGGCACGCTCGCCATCGAGATGGGCTGCTCGGCCCGCGACCTCTCCGAGACGATCCATCCGCACCCGACACTCGGCGAGACGGTGGCGTTCTCGGCGGAAAACTACTTCGGTCTGGCTACCGAAATCTTCAGGCCACGCAGCGGCGCCGCGGCCAAGTAAGACCGCCTTCAGCCTGCCGCTGCGGCGACGTCAATCGGCCTAGACGCCCCCCGGAATCCCCGGAATAATGGAAAAAGTCCGCGTATTTTCCCGGAGCACACCATGGCCAGCCCTGATACCGAGCAGTCCGGAAGCGACGTCGTCGACGAGGATTCAGGTCTTCCGCGGGGTGCCCACGCTCCGATGTCGATCGGTCAGATGGGCGACACGGCCTCCGGGCAGCCGGAACTTTCCGACGGGGTGTCGGCGGTCGATGCCGATCCGACCGAGACCCGTGAGTGGCTCGATTCGCTGCGGTACGTGATCAACAGCCGCGGAGGCGATCGCGCCGCCTACCTGCTCCATGCCATCGAGCAGGAGGCGTATCGGCTGGGCGTGGCGATCCCGTTTTCGGCCACGACGCCCTACATCAACACGATCCCGGCCGACCGTCAGCCCCCGTACCCCGGCAACCGGGAGATCGAGCGGCGGATCAAGAGCATCATCCGCTGGAACGCGATGGCGATGGTGGTGCGGGCCAACCGCGAAGACAAGAGCATCGGCGGCCACATCTCCACGTTCGCGTCGTCCGCCACGCTCGTCGAAGTGGCGATGAACCACTTCATTCGCGGCCGCGGCGACGACTACTCCGGCGACCAGGTCTACTTCCAGGGGCACGCATCCCCCGGCATCTACTCGCGGGCGTTCCTCGAGGGGCGTATCAGTGAGAAGCATCTGGAGAATTTCCGGCGGGAACTGGCGCCCGGCGGTGGATTGTCGAGTTATCCGCACCCGTGGCTGATGCCCGAGTTCTGGGAGTTTCCCACGGTGTCGATGGGCCTCGGCCCGATCATGTCGATCTACCAGGCCCGGTTCAACAAGTACCTTCAGGATCGCGGCATCAAGGACACGAGCAAGCAGCACGTGTGGTGCTTCATCGGCGACGGGGAGACCGATGAGCCGGAGACGCTCGGGGCGATTTCGCTCGCTGCCCGCGAGAAACTCGACAACCTCGTGTTCGTCATCAATTGCAATCTCCAGCGGCTCGACGGGCCCGTCCGCGGCAACGGCAAGATCATCCAGGAGTTGGAGGGCGTCTTCCGGGGGGCCGGATGGAACGTCGTCAAGGTGATCTGGGGCGAGGACTGGGATCCGCTCCTCGCGAAGGACGACAAGGGGCTGCTCGTCAATCGCATGAACGAGGTGGTGGACGGGCAGTATCAGAAATACGTCGTCATGCCGGGGGGCTACATCCGCGAGCACTTCTTCGGCGCCTCCCCCGAGCTCGCCGAACTGGTCTCGCACCTCTCCGACGAGAAGCTCAAGAAATTGAAGCGGGGAGGCCACGATCCCGAGAAGGTGTTCGCCGCCTATGACGCGGCGATGAAGTGCCGCGGCAAGCCCACGGTGATCATCGCCAAGACGATCAAGGGCTACGGCCTCGGCGAGGTGGGCGAGGGTCGCAACGTCACCCATCAGCAGAAGAAGCTCAACGAGGACGAACTGCGGGCCTTCCGCTCGCGGTTCGGGATTCCGATCTCCGACGACGAGGTCGCCAAGGCGCCGTTTTATCGGCCGCCGCACGACTCGGAGGAGATGCGGTATCTCCGGGAACGCCGTGAGGCGCTCGGCGGCTACGTGCCGAGCCGTCCGAAGCAGGGGCCGCTGCTCAAGACGCCCTCGCTCGACGAGTATCGGTCGTTCATCGACAAGAGCGCGGGTCGCGAGGTGTCCACCACCACCGGTGCGGTCACGCTCATGGCCTCGCTGCTCAAGGACAAGCAGGTCGGCCGGTACATCGTGCCGATCGTGCCCGACGAGTCGCGGACGTTCGGCATGGATCCGCTCTTCAAGCAGTGTGGCATCTACGCCCACACGGGCCAGTTGTACGAGCCGGTCGATTCCGACCAGCTGCTGTACTATCGCGAGGCGAAGGACGGGCAGATTCTCGAGGAGGGCATCACCGAAGCCGGCAGCATGTCGAGCTTCGTCGCCGCCGGCACGGCCTATGCCAGCCACGGCGTGCCGATGATCCCGATCTTCATCTACTACTCGATGTTCGGGTTTCAGCGGATCGGCGACCTGATCTGGGCCGCCTGCGACTGCCGGGCCCGTGGTTTCCTCCTCGGCGGCACGGCCGGCCGAACCACCCTCAATGGCGAGGGACTGCAGCACCAGGACGGCCACAGCCACCTGTTCGCGATGGCCTACCCGACGGTGAGGGCCTACGACCCGGCGTTCGTCTACGAGACGACCGTGATCATGCTCGACGGCATGGAGCGGATGTATGGCAAGGGCGAGGACTGGATCTACTACATCACGGTGTACAACGAAAATTACGAGATGCCGCCGATGCCGGCGGGGTGCGAGGAGGGAATCCTCAAGGGCGCGTACAAACTCCGCGATGTGCCCGCCCAGGCGGCCAAGGGCAAGGGCAAGAGCGGGGCGAAGTCGACGCCCGTGCAGCTCCTCGGCTCCGGTACGATTCTCCGCGAGGTGATCCGCGCGGCCGAGATACTCGCCGAGCAGTGGGGCGTTTCGAGCACGGTGTGGAGCGTCACGAGTTGGAAGGAGCTGCGGCGCGAGGCGCAGGAGTGCCGACGGTGGAACATGCTCCATCCCACGGCGACGCCACGTCGCAGCTACCTCGAGGAAACCGTCGCCGCGGCCGACGGTGTGTTCGTGGCCGCCAGCGACCACGTGCGGGCGGTGCCGGAGCAGCTGGATCCATGGATCCCCGGCGGACTGTTCGTGCTCGGCACCGACGGCTTCGGCCGGAGCGAGACCCGCGGTCCGCTGCGGCGTCACTTCGAGGTGGATGCCGAGTGCATCGTGATCGGCACGCTGTCGCGGCTCGCGGCGGAGGGTGCCATCGGCAACGACGTCGTCGCGGAGGCGATCACGCGTCTCGGTGTGAATCCCGACAAGGTCGACGCCGCCCTCGCCTGACCTAACCCACGATCCTCCGCCCGAAAATCGCCTCCAGACTCCTGAGCCTTCTTCCAATTCGTCCCCGGAATCACCCCTCCACGCCATGGCCACAGAATTCAAGTTGCCCGATCTCGGTGAAAACATCGCCTCCGGCGACGTCGTGACGGTGTTCGTCTCGCCCGGCGACGTCGTGAAGCCCGGCCAGCCGCTCCTCGAAGTGGAAACCGACAAGGCCGTGATCGAGGTGCCGTGTCCGCCGGGCGGACGGGTGGCGAGCGTCCTGGTGAAAAAGGGCGACACGGTGAAGGTCGGGCAGACGCTCGTCATGCTGGAGCCTGCCGCGGGCGGGGCCGCTGCCGCCGCCGCGCCGGCAAAACCGGCTGCTGCAGCCCCGGCGCCGCCGGTCGCCACCAAGCCGCCGGCGCCAGCGGCAGCGCCCGCCGTCCCGGCGGCTCCGCCTCCGCAAGCCCCCGTGCCGCAGCCGGCGCGGCCGGTCGCGGCTGTGGCACCCGAGGTCGAGCCCGAGCCGCGCGGTGGCACGGCGACGGCCGTCGAGCCAGCCGGCCCGGCGGTGCGCCGGCTGGCCCGCGAGCTGGGCGTGGATCTGGCGAGGGTGCGCGGCAGCGGTTCCGGAGGCCGGATCGTGCGCGAGGATGTCGTGGCCGCCGTGCGGCAGGCGAGTGCCGCGGCGCCGGTGCTGCGGTCGCGAGGCGACGCGGGCGCCACGGAACGCGACGACTGGGGGCCGATTCGACGCGAACAGATGTCGCGGATGCGGAAGACGATCGCGGCCAACATGGTGCGGAGCGTGCAGACGATTCCGCACCTCACGAACTTCGACGACGCCGACGTCACGGAGCTCGAGCATCTTCGCAAGGCCAGCGCGCCGGAGTATGCCAAGAGCAATCTCAAGCTCACGGCCCTCTCCTTCGTGATCAAGGCGGTGAGTCTTTCGCTGCGGCAGCACCCGAGCGTCAATGCGACGATCGACACCGAGAAGGGCGAGATCGTCTACAAGGACTACGTGAACGTCGGCCTCGCGGTGGACACGCCCCGCGGCCTCGTGGTGCCGGTGCTGAGAAACTGCGACCAGCTCTCGATTCCGCAGATCGCCCAGGCGATCGCCGACACGGCCGAGAAGGCCAAGAACGCGCAGTACGGCCTCGAGGACCTCAAGGGAGGCACGTTCACCATCTCGAACCTCGGTGCCGTCGGCGGAGCCTACTCGACCCCGATCATCAACTGGCCGGAGGTCGCGATCCTGCTCCTGGGCCGGTCCCGGAAGATGCCGGTCGTCCGCGACGACAAGATCGAGTCGCGGCTGATGATGCCGCTCTCGCTGTCGTACGACCATCGCATCGTCGACGGCGCGATGGCCGCCCGCTTTCTCAACGAGGTGATCGGATACCTCGAAAGCCCGGGCCGCCTGCTGTTGGCGATGTGATCGAGGTGACACGAGCGAGACCATGAGCAGCACTGAAAGCACCGGCCCTGCCGGCGACGTCGATCTGGCCGGAACTGCCAACCTGGCGTTTCTCGAGGAGTTGTTCGAGCGGTACCAGCAGGATCCCGCGAGCGTCGATCCCGAGTGGCGCGCGTCATTCGAGGCGTTGGCGGCCGAGGGCGGTCTCGTGGAGATGCCGGACGCGGCCGGCACCGCACGCCACCGCGCCGCGCCGAGCCCGGCGCACGGCACGAACGGTCACGTGAAGCCGGTCGCGCAGCTCGTCGCGCCAGACGGCATTGCGACGGCCCACGCCGTGGCCATTTCCAACGGTGAGGTGAAGTTGCCCGCGGCACCTGCCGGCGAGGCGAAGCCGCTGCCGCTGCCCCCCATCGCGACCGGCACGAAGGGTGAGGAGCGGGTGGCGTTCCTCCAGGATCGCGTCGATCAACTCGTGCGGGCGTACCGCGTGCGCGGGCACCTCATGGCCGAGATCGACCCGCTCGGCCGGCCGCGTCCCGGGCTGCCTGAGCTCGATCCGCAGTTTTATCACCTCACCGAGGAGGACATGGACAGGGTGTTCTCGACCGACACGATCGAGGGCCCCCAGTCGATGTCGCTCCGGCAGATCATCAGGCGTCTGCGCAACACCTATTGCCGTGCGATCGGCGTGCAGTTCATGCACATGGACGATCTCCGCGTGCGGCAGTGGCTGCAGGTGCGGATGGAGGGCTGCGAGAACCGCATCCAACTCGACCGGCGGCAGCAACTGCGGATCTACCGGCAGATGACGACGGCCGCCGTGTTCGAGGAGTTCATTCAAAAGCGATTCCTCGGGGCCAAGAGCTTCTCGCTCGAGGGCTCCGAGAGCCTGATCCCGCTGCTCGAGATGTCGATCGAGCGGGCCGCGGGGCAGGAGATCGGCGACGTCGTGCTCGCGATGGCCCACCGGGGCCGGCTCAACGTGCTCGCCAACATCATGGGCAAGAGCCCGCAGCGGATCTTCCGCGAGTTCGCCGACATCGATCCCGAACTGCACGTGGGCCGCGGCGACGTGAAGTATCACCTCGGCCACTCCACCGACTACCGGGCGGCCAACGGCCGCAACGTCCATCTCACGCTGTGCTTCAACCCGAGCCACCTGGAGTTCGTGAACCCGGTCGCCATCGGGCGGATGCGGTCGCGGCAGGACCGCAACGCCGACGTCCTGCGGCAGCAGGGGATGGTGATTCTCGTCCACGGCGACGCGGCCTTCGCGGGCGAGGGGATCATCCAGGAAACGCTCAACCTCAGCGAACTCGACGCCTATCGCACCGGCGGCACGCTGCACGTGATCGTCAACAACCAGATCGGCTTCACGACGGGCCCGCGCGAATCCCGCAGCTGCACCTACGCCACCGACGTGGCCAAGATGCTGCAGATCCCGATCTTCCACGTGAACGGCGAGGACCCGGAGGCGGTCGCCCAGGTCGTGAACCTGGCAATGGACTTTCGTCGCGAGTTTCAGCGCGACGTCGTCATCGACATGTACTGCTTCCGTCGCCGCGGCCACAACGAGGCCGACGAGCCGGCGTTCACACAGCCCGCCCTCTACCGCGTCATCGAGCGGCGGCCGAGTGTCCACGAGAGCTATCTCGAGAAGCTGCTCAAGCTCGGCGACGTGAGCCGCGAGGAGGCCGTGGCAATTGCCGACGAGCACCGGGCCAGGCTCGACGCGGAGTTGTCGGTGGCGAAGAGCGAGGACTACGTTCACAAGAGCGACCTGACGGGCGTGTGGTCGTTCTACGTGGGGGGACGGGAGCGCGAGGCGGCCGACGTCGACACGGGCGTGCGGCACGACGTGCTCGTGCACTTGCTCGGGCGGCTCGTGTCGCTGCCGGAGGGATTCCAGCCGCATCCGAAGATCCAGAAGTTTCTCGAAGGCCGTCAGGCGATGGCCGAGGGGAAGCAGCCGCTCGACTGGTCGGCGGCCGAGGCCTTGGCGCTGGCCACGCTCGCATCGCAGGGCTTGAGGGTGCGGCTCTCGGGCCAGGACAGCCAGCGCGGCACGTTCAGCCACCGCCACGCCGTGATCCACGACGTGGTGACCGACGAGACCTACTGCGCGCTCGAGCATCTCGCCAGCGACCAGGCTCCTGTCGAGATCTACAACAGTCCGCTTTCGGAGGCTGGCGTGCTCGGATTCGAGTACGGCTACAGCCTCGACTGCCCCGACGGGCTCGTGATGTGGGAGGCGCAGTTCGGCGACTTCGTGAACGCGGCCCAGGTGGTGATCGACCAGTTCATCGTGAGCGCCGAGGACAAGTGGAACAGGCTCTCCGGGATCGTGATGCTCCTGCCGCACGGGTTCGAGGGGCAGGGGCCGGAGCATTCGAGCGCCCGGCTCGAGCGGTTCCTGTCGCTCGCCGCGAAGGACAACATCCAGGTCGTGTCGCCGACCACGCCGGCGCAGATGTTCCACTGCCTGCGGCGTCAGGTGCTCCGGGTGTGGAGAAAGCCGCTCGTCATCATGACCCCGAAGAGCCTGTTGCGCAATCCGGCCTGCGTGTCGGCGATCGAGGATCTCGAGAAGGGAACGTTCCAGCGGGTCATCGCCGATGGTTCGGGCGTGCCCGCCCGTGACGTGCGGCGGATCCTTCTCTGCTCGGGCAAGGTCGCCTACGAACTCGAGAAGCGGCGGCAGGAGCTCGGCCGCCGCGACGTGGCGATCGTGCGGGTGGAGCAGCTGTATCCGCTGCCACGCCGCGACCTCGAGACGGTGCTCGCGGACTACGCGCCGGGCACGCCTGCCGTATGGGTGCAGGAGGAACCCGAGAACATGGGTGCGTGGCGGTTCTTCCGCATTCACTTCGGGGAGAAGCTGCTCGATCGCTTTCCGTTCTCTGGTGTCTGCCGGCAGAGCGCGGCCAGCCCTGCGACCGGCTCGAAGAAGAGCCACGACCTCGAGCAGAACGAGCTGCTCTCCACCGCATTCCACAGTTAACCCTCAGGGCATTTTACGATGGCACTCGAGCTCAAGGTTCCGGAAGTCGGCGAGTCGATCACCGAGGTGATGATCGGCGCCTGGAAGAAGCGCGAAGGCGACACCGTCGCGATGGACGACGCGATCGTCGAGATCGAGAGCGACAAGGCCACCGTGGAGCTTCCCGCGCCGGCGCATGGCACGATCACGCGCGTGCTCAAGAGTTCGGGAGAGAAGGCCGTCGTCGGCGAGGTGATCGGCTACCTCGAGCCGGCCGGGGCAGCCGTTCAGCCGGCTCCGTCCCCCTCCCAGCCGGTCGTCGACGTGACCCGCAAGGATGGTCGGACCGACATCGGCTCGGTGCAGATGTCGGCCGCCACGCCCGCGGCACCGCCGCGCGTGATGCCTGCGGCGGCGCGCGTGCTCGGCGAGGCCGGCGTGCCGGCAGCCGCCGCGACGGGCACCGGCCCGGGAGGCCGGGTCACGAAGGCGGATGCCGTGGCGGCGGTGTCGCCCCCCGCCACGCCCGTGAAGTCGGCCCCGCCCGCGGCGAAGCCGGCGCCCGCTCCGGTGACGGTGCCTGCGGCGGCCGGCGGCGGCCGTGAGGAACGCTACGTGCTCATCAGCCCCATCCGGCGCAAGATCGCCGAGCGGCTCGTCGAGGCCCAGCATCAGGCCGCCCTTCTGACCACGTTCAACGAGGTCGACATGTCGGCCGTGATGGCCCTGCGTGCCAAGTTCAAGGACACGTTCCACGAGCGGTATGGCGTGAAGCTCGGCTTCATGTCGTTCTTCGTGCGGGCCGCGGTCGAGGCCCTGCGGGCGGTGCCGCAGGTGAACGCCGAATTTCGCGATCCGCACATCGTGTTTCGCGACTACTGCGACATCGGCATCGCCGTCGGTGGCGGCAAGGGGCTCGTGGTGCCGGTGCTGCGCAACGCCGAACTCCTTTCGTTCGCGCAGATCGAGCAGGCGATCGGCGACTTCGCCCGGCGGGCGGCCGACAACAAGCTCAAGCTCGAAGAACTTCAGGGCGGCACGTTCACCATCTCCAACGGCGGCGTGTACGGCTCCATGATGAGCACGCCGATCATCAATCCACCGCAGAGCGGCATTCTCGGTCTGCACGCGATCCAAGACCGACCCATGGCGGTGAACGGCCAGGTGGTGATCCGCCCGATGATGTATCTCGCCCTCACCTACGACCACCGGCTCGTCGACGGCCGCGAGGCGGTGACGTTCCTGAGACGGATCAAGGACTCGATCGAGGATCCCACCCGCCTGCTCCTGGAGGTATGAGCCGCTGATGCAGTACGACCTCGTGGTGATCGGTGGCGGCCCCGGCGGATACGTGGCGGCGATCCGGGCGGCGCAGCTCGGCATGAAGGCGGCCGTCGTCGAGAAGGAGGAGAAACTCGGTGGCACCTGCCTCCGCGTGGGCTGTATTCCCTCGAAGGCGCTCCTCGAATCGAGCCATAAGTACGAGGAGGCGGGGCACGAGTTCGCCCAGCACGGAATCCACGTCGGCGGGGTATCGTTCGATCTTGCCGCGATGATGAAGCGGAAGGACGACGTCGTCGCCACGCTCGCGAAGGGCATCGAGGCCCTGCTCGGCAAGAACAAGGTCGCGCGCGTGCGCGGCACAGGCCGGCTCGCGGGCCCCGGCCGTGTCGAGGTGGCCGCCATCGACGGCACGAAGACGATGCTCGAGACGGGCCGTGTCATCCTGGCTGTCGGCAGCCGGAGCGTCGTCCTGCCCGGCATCGAGGTCGACGGCCGGCAGGTGGGCACGAGCACCGAGGCGCTCGCCTTCGACGCCGTGCCGGGGCATCTCGTCGTGATCGGCGGGGGCTACATCGGGCTCGAGCTCGGCAGCGTGTGGCGGCGGCTCGGGGCGAAGGTCACGGTGCTCGAGTATTCCGACCGGATCCTCACGGGGCTCGACGGCGACATTGCCGCCGAAGCGTTGCCCTTGTTCCGCAAACAGGGGCTCGACATTCGTCTGGGGGCGAAAGTGAAGAGCGCCCGGGCGGTCGGCTCGACGTGTGTCGTCGAGTGCGAGGGTCAGGAGCCGATCGAGTGCGACCGGGTGCTGGCGGCGACCGGTCGCCGGCCGGCCACCGACGACGTGGGGCTCGAGACGGTCGGCATCGAACTCGACAAGCGGGGCTGCATCCCCGTCGACGACCGGTTTCGCACCTCCGCCGCCGGCGTGTATGCGATCGGCGACTGCATTCCGGGCCCGATGCTCGCCCACAGGGCCGAGGAAGATGGCGTGGCCTGCGTCGAGGCGATGCAGAGCGGCTGGGCCCACGTCGACTACGACCTCGTGCCGGCCGTCGTGTTCACGCATCCCGAGATCGCCGCCGTCGGCCGGACCGAGGAGCAGCTCGTGGCGGCGGGAGTGGCCTTCAAGAAGGGCGTGTTTCCGTTCCGGGCCAACGGCCGGGCTCGCACGATCAACGACACGACCGGCAAGGTCAAGGTGCTCGCCGATGCCGTGACCGACCGTGTGCTCGGCGTGCACATCATTGGGCCGGCCGCGGGTGATCTGATCGGCGAGGCGGCCGCGGCGATGAACTTCGGCGCGACGGCCGAGGACATCGCCCGAGTCTGCCACGCTCATCCGACGCTGCCCGAAGCGCTCAAGGAGGCGGCGCTCGCGGTGCATGGCGCCGCGATTCACGCGTAGCGAGCCGCCACCATCCGGCGGATGCGTCCGGGGCGCATCACCAGCGCCAGCCGAAGCCCGCGTCGGAAAAAAAATTGGCGGCGTCGTTGCCGAGGCCCCAGCCGACCCGGAGGCCCACTTCGAACGTGTCGGTCAGCAGGTAGTGAGTGCCTGGACTGAAGAACGACCGGCTCGAGTCGTCGACGAGCCCCTGGGTGAACGTGCCGAAGTATTCCGCATGCACCTCCCAGCGGTCGGTGACTGGCATCCGCAGGACGACGGACGGCCCCCAGCGGCTGAACCAGTTCGTCTCGGCTTCGGCATACGCGTAGCGGATGGCCGCATCCACCCGCCACGGCTCGGCGGCCGGAAAGGCGAGCGTTGCCGGAAGTTCCCAGCCGAACACGTAGGTGGCCACGGGGCTCGTCCCGAACAGTTCGCCGAAGGTCGGCGTGGTCGCTTCCATGATGAAACAACTCTCGGGCAGCAGCCCGATCTGCTGGGTCACGGCCATTTTGAAGCCGTAGAGGAGGTTCGATTCATAGAGCGAGTTGCCCGACAGGGGCAATTCCCCCACCTCCACACTCGTCACCACGTTGCCCTGGGTGCCCACCGAGTAGTTGACGCCGATCCGCCATTCGAAGCGGCTCGTGGCTCCGATGCGCCACAGGAGCTCCGGGTAGCTGTTGGTCGGCAGGCCGGTCTGGTTGTCGATGAACACATACGACCCCTCCGTGAGCACCGTCCCCGAAGGGATGCAGACCGTCGCCGGCGTGAACGCGTCACGATCGGTGTGCAGGTCGGGAGCGAGTTCCGCAGACCCCGCCGGTTGGGCCGGCACGATGCAGATCAGTAGGCCCATGAGGACCGCCCGGAGATCGGCGGACGACAGCCTGGCGAACCACGATTCGGGCATGCGGCTGCCATCCGTCGAAGGGCGTGCTCACCCCTCGATTTCGGCGCTCCGCCGCCGCCGCCCGCCAGTTTTCACCAGCGCCGGCAACGACTGGTCAGTCGCCGTCTTCTTCCGAGACTTCCAGGCTTGCCACGCTGAGCCCCTGAAGTTCCTCGGTATCCTCCGACTCCTCGTCAACCGTCCGCACGTAGGCGAGGAGGGAATTCTTCTCGCTCTCCGAGATTTCGGCATGGAGGAAACTGTCGATGATCTCGAGCGCCGGCGGTGCCGCCACCACCCCTGGGCCCAACCCCCGCCGACGGACGTAGAGGTCGCACAGTGCCAGAAGTTCTTCCCTGTTCATGGTTCAGCCTCCAAAATGAGCGCCGCAACACGTCGCCGCGAACGAGACAAGCCGCCGGACGTGGATGGCAGTATGTACGACGCATGTGAGGGATTGGTTCAGCCCCCGCCCTCCCGTTCCCCACGCTTTCCCAACCTGCCTGATTGCCCTGTTTTCTGGGGTATTGGCGTTTGAAATAGGCAATCGGGATGGGATATCTGAATTCGTGTACGGATGGCCGAGCTGCCTTTCCGAAAGCACCATCGAGGTGTTTGCGCGATGCATGTCCGAGGTTCAGCCATCCCGACGATCCCGCCTGTGAATCCCGGCCCGCGGCCGCGGTTTTCGGTGATGGTGCCGACGTACCGTCCGGGTCCGATGCTGCGGCGGACCCTCGAGTCGATCCTCGCGCAGGCCGCGCCCGACGGCCAGATGCAGATCGCCGTCGTCGACGACGGCTCCGATCGCGGCGAACTCGAGCGGCTCGTGCGGTCGGTCGATCCGCACCGTCGGGTGGAGATCCATGCCGAAGGCCCGCATCTCGGGATCAGCGGCAACTGGAACCGGGCGATCGAACTCGCCCGCGGACACCTCGTGCACCTGCTGCATCAGGACGACTGCATCCTGCCGGGCTTCTACGCGCGGATCGAACGGGGATTCCTCCGTGCGCCGCTGATCGGCATGGCATTCTGTCCGAGTCGTATCGTCGACGGCCAGGATCGCCGCATCAAGTCCACCTGGCCGCAGCGGTGGTGGCCGGGCGTGATCGCCAACTGGCTGCCCAGGATTGCGATCCGACAACGGATCCAGACGCCCGCCGTGGTCGTCGCGCGGACGACCTACGAACTCCTCGGCGGGTACCGGAGCGATCTGTGCCATACACTCGACTGGGAGATGTGGGTGCGGATCGCGGCGCGGATGCCGGTGTGGCACGAGCCGCGGTCGCTCGCCGTGTATCGGCGGCACGAGGCCAGCGAGTCGGCTCGCCTGCTCGCGCAGGGTATGGTCTGGCCCGATCTGGTCCACGCGATACGGATCAACGCCGAGTCGTTCACCGTGGCGGAACGCCCCGGGTTCGTGGCCCGCAGCGCACACTGGTACGCAGGCTCCGCGCTGCGGACGGTGGAGAAGCAGATCCGGCATGCCGATGCCCACGCCGCGCGTGCCACGCTCACGCATGCCCGGCGGCTGCTCGAGTGCATCTGCGACGCCCGTTTGCGGAGCGACGTCGAGAGCCACGCGGCCGCGCTCGACCGCCGCATCGATGCCCTGGCGGCAGCGTAGCGTCCTCACGGTCGCCGAAGCTCCGGGTGGGCTCGAACCACCGGACACCTTCCCGCAAAGCCTCGGCATCGTGCCTCGCTTTGCTTGGCCAACTCCGTTGGCACTCGAGATCCAGGGCCTCCAGCCCTTCGTTCGAGGGAAATACGCCCGGCTGGACTCGAACCAGCGACCCTGGGATTAGAAATCCCATGCTCTATCCACCTGAGCTACGGGCGCGAAGGGTTTTTTGCGTCTCCGGGGGGCAGGGTTCGCGCAAAGGTTAGCGCTGCCACCGAGAAACAATCCACAATCATACCCGGTTCCGGGTGGCCGGGAGGCCGCGCCGAGCATACGAGTGGGCAGGCCCTGAATAAAGCATCATCCTTTTTGTAAACCGCGGTTTCAGAGCACTGCCTCGTGTGCCCATGAACGCTCCGTCGGCCCCGCACAAACCTGGGTGGCGTGAGCGTGAAGATCACATCGGTCTACTCGCGCCGGCCTTCGACTCTCGCCCGGCCGTCCTGCTGAATGTCCGCTCGCAGCACCATCGGGCTGCCGCAGACAGGGCACTCCTCGACGAAGTCCTGATGACGGCCTGCCGAAACGTCGAGGGGAATGAAGACCTCTTGGTTGCAGGTGTCGCAGAAATACCGGCCCTCGATCTCCGACGTTCCTGCCTCGGGGCCATGATGGTGACGGTAGCGGGGGTTGTCGGTCATCGGTTCGGCTCCGTGGGTGTGGTGAGGCTCTTCGGCCCCGGGCGTATTATCGAACACCGAGGGGCTGATGGGCTGGCCGCTCGCGATGAAGCACGGCAAGACCGACCGCCGTGAGCAAGACAGTTCGCCCGCCCCCGGCTGCGCCGGTCCTCCATCTCGGAATCGTGCATTTCCCCAACGCTCGAACTCGCTACGGGACGCGCTCTCGACGATCAGCGGGCCGGGCCGGGCTTGGCTCAGGACGCGCATCTCGCCCATGTTCGCCAGCGTGAAGCCGGTTCGCGATCTGCCTGCATGATGGCAACCGGCCAGTTGCCTTTCGTCGCGAAGCCCCGTACATTTCGCCCTGATCGGGGGGGGACGATGCCGCCCCGCGCACTTCACGGAGGGGAACTCATGGACACGGTCGAACAGGAACGCCTGAACACGCTCAAGTCGCTCGCTCCGCTCGAGGCCATCCGGGCGTGGCTCGGTGAGACGGTGGGGCCTGGAGATCGGTCGGCGCTCGCGGTGGCCATCCAGCGCGATCGGCGCATCGAACTCGACGACGACGAGATTGCGTATCTCGTCGAGGACGGCATCGAGTGCGGCCTCGACGCCCGGGCCGTGCTCGAACGGCTCCTCAGCGCCGGCGACGGCGTGCAATCGCGTGGTCATGCGGGCTTTCCGGCCCGCTGAGGCGCGCGGCACGAAGTGTCCTGAGCGGTCGTTGGCCGCGGATCGCAGGCCGACACGGTTCCACGAACGGCGCTTGCCCGTCGGGCTGGCCGACGGGATCGTTGCCCGGTTCGGACGACGAGTTGCTGGGCGATCCACGCGCAGGCGTGGGAACTCCGGTGCAGCGTAGGCCGAGGAAATTCCTCCCCTACGCAGGTGCCGTCATGATCGTATTCACTTCGGGCATCGTGTCCGAAACCGTCTGCTTCGGCGCGGTGGCCGCGCCGCCCTTCGTCGCGGCCGTCGGCCTCCCGTTCACGAGTCTCGTGCTCACCGGCCACGAGCCGCTCCGCGAGCGGCTGCGATCGGTCGCGATCGGACGGGGCGGCATCTGCCGGGCACCCACTTCCGTCGCCGCCGCCTGGCGGGCGGCCGGTGCGGATCACCACCTCGTGTTCATCGACGTCGCCCGGCCCCTCGACGGCCAGGTCGACGAGGCCCGGGCGATCGCCGAGACGCTCGCCATGCGTCAGGGGGTGCTCTTGGCCGTCTGCGGCCGGCCATTTCGATCCGCGGACGTGCCCGTGGGCGGTGACGACGAGGAGTGCTGGGCCCGCCAGATGGGGGCTTTCGTCTACCTGCCCGGGGTTGGCAGCGATGCCGGCGTCGCGATGCTCATCGACGAAGCCGAGCGGATTTTCCGGCGGGGCACGTAGCCCCACGGCCCGAGAATTGCCCGGGTTCGAACCATGGGGTATGTCTTGACGTAGAGTGTGAACGGAGTCCGGTCCCCATGACGTCGCGATCCAAAGCCCGCCGCCGGCCCCTCGGCTCCGCCGAGACGCTCGAACCGCGGCTGGCGCTCGCCGTGACGGTGGTCAGCCCGCTGGCCGACATCACGGTGCCGGCCTCGGCGACGTCGCAGACGATCTCCGTCGCGGGCCGCTTCAACGACACGGCCGTCACGGGCACGGTGGTGCAGTTCAGCACGAATGCCGGAGCCCCGAACGATCGGTTCTTCGTCGAACTGTTCGATCAGGCCGGCCCAGGCCGGAGCCGCACGACGCCGCAGACGGCCGCGAACTTTCTCAGCTATGCCGATCGGGGCGATTATACCAACACGATCATCCACCGCAGCATCCCCGGGTTCGTGGTGCAGGGGGGAGGTTTCCGGGCGCCGACGGCGGCCTCGAACCAGTCGGGCGGCGTGCCGACGGCCATCGCTGCACGCGCCGCGGTGGTGAACGAGCCGGGCAACAGCAACGTGCGCGGCACGATCGCGATGGCCAAACTGGGCGACGATCCCAACAGCGCTACGAACCAGTGGTTCTTCAACCTGGCCGACAACAACGATCCGCTCAATCCCGACAACCTCGACGCCCAAAACGGCGGCTTCACCGCCTTCGGCCGGGTCCTTGGCGCCGGCATGACGGCCGTCGACGCGATGGCGTCGGTGCCCCGGTACAACCGCTCGGCGGCCTACGGCGGCGCGTTCGGCGAGGTGCCGCTCCGCAACGCGCCCAGTTCGCCGCTGCCCGACGGCTATGTCGTGCAGCCGAGCCAATTCGTCACGATGCCGTTGATCAGGCGGGTGGGCGAGCTCGTCTACACCGTCACCAGCAGCGATCCATCGCTCGTGACCGCCAGTTTCACTCCCGACTCCGGCAGCACCGACCTGCGGCTCGACTACGCAGCCGGCCGCTCCGGCACGTCGGTGATCACGGTTCGGGCCGCTTCGGTGTTCGATCCGGCCGACTTCAAGGAAGACCAGTTCACCGTCGTCAGGGAGGCGGTTCCGTTCCGGCCGCTGTTCGCCGTCGGTGCCGAGATCGGCGCGAGCAGCACGCCGGTGGTGCGGCTCGTGGACGCCGCGACCGGCGTCGTGATCGCGCAGGTGACGGCGTTCGAGCCCGCGTTTCGCGGCGGCGTGCGGGTTGCGTTGGGGGATCTCGACGCCGACGGCACGGCGGAAGTCGTGGCCGCGTCGGGGCCGGGGCGTGTCGGCGAAATCCGCGTCTTCCGCCAGCAGACATCCGGTAGCGCGACGATTCTCGCGGAGATCCCGGCGTATCGCACGTTCCCCTTCGGCACGACCTACACCGGGGGCGTCGAAATCTCGGTGGGCGATCTCGATGGCGACGCCCGTGAGGATCTCGTCGCCGCGATGTCGCGCGGCGGCGGCACGGTCAGCGCGTTCCGCTCGGTGAACGCCGCCGATCCGATCGAGAACGCTCCGTATCGCACGTTCACCCCGTTCGGCGGCACGTTCGACGGCGGTGCCACCGTCACCGTCGCCGACGTCGGCACGTTCGCTCAGGGCCGGCTCACGAGCGCCACGGCAGCGGACGGGCGGATGGAGATCGTCGTCGGTAGCGGCGTCGGCATGCGGTCGACCGTGTTGGTCTACGACATCTCCGCTGCGCCTCGCGTCGTGTCGACGATCCTGCCGTTCCCGGTGCAGCAGGTGGGCGGCGTGTTTGTGTCGGCGGGCCGCCTGAACACCGATTCGATTGACGACATCGTCGTGGCGTCGGGACGGGGCGGTGGCGCCGTGACACGGGTCTACAACGGCCGGGTGGATCAAGCGGCGCCTGCGGCGCTCATAACGTCGACGGCGTTCGCGGGCCTGGCCCGGCCGAATGCCCCGGTATTCATGGCCCCGATCGACCTCGACGGCGACGGCAAAATCGACCGTTTCTACGCCACGCAGGGCGACGCGGGCGGAAGCCAGGGCGTGCTGCATGTCGCCACCAGCGGAGCCCGCGTAGGGGCGTTCGGCAGCCTGCAGGGGCCGTTGCGCATCGCGGCCTTCCGTCGCTTCGCGCGAGCCTGACGCAGGCGGCCCTGCGGCGGCGTCACCACCGTGCCTCGAGTCCGAGCGTGGCCCCCTGGAGCCACACCGTCTTCTCCCCGACGACGGTCGTGCCCGCCAGCGTGTTGGTGGCAAAGTCGAACTGATCCGGCGCCAGGGCCACGCCCGTGAGCCAGAGCATCGTGTAGCCCGCGCGGATCGACCACACTGCGTCGATGCGGTGGATCACGGACACGTTCCAATCGAAGATGCCGCCCACGTCGGCTGCCGACGCCCCGCGTGCCGAACGGTAGCGCTCGCCGGAGATTGCATCGACGACCGGTGCCTGCGATTGCGAGAGCGCGACGCCGGCGAGCGCCGCCTTGCCCCAGCCCTCGAGCGCCCAGCGGTCCCAGTCGATCCGGCCACGCACGCCGACCTGGCCGCCGAACAGGTTCGAACTGGATCGCACGCCATACTGACTCGTGCCGGAGCCGGGGGTCGTGAGGGCGATCGAGGCCTGTTCCTCCAGGCCTGCCCAGCGAAAACCAGCGAGCCAGTCGATCGTGGCGACGTGGGGCACGCGGTCGGCCTCGTAGGCATTGACGTGTGGCCGATGAACGTGCTCGCTGGTGGCGAGCAGATTCGCCTCGGCACCGTTGATCACAGAGCCGTAGGAAACGCGGGCGAGCGATGCTCCGCTCAGGCTCGCCACCTGGCCGGAGAGCGGCGGCGCGATCTCGAGCGTTTTGGGCCCCGTGGCCGTGGCGTCGGCCGACATGCCGTAGACGCCGAGGTACCCGAGCTCCCAGCCGCGCTCGCCGCAGCCGTGACGGCCGACGAACGCGCGCACGCCTCCCGCCACCGGAAATCGCAGGTCGGCCGTGCCGATCACCGGCTGCAGCGTGTCGCCATCGATCACGAGAGGCGTTTCGTTCGTGTCGTTGTCACGCTGCAGGAAGAGTGCGTCGACCACGACGAAGGGTTCCGACGCGAGCGCGTGGCCATGGCGCGGCGGCGCGACGAGCCACGCCGCTCCGATGACGACCGCAACCACTGACCGGCACACGCTTCCCCGCATCCCCCCTCCGCTTGCCCCTCGGGGCGCAACCCGCACGACAGGTTTTTTCGGCACGACCCGCACGACCGGATGAGCTTTCGTGGCGGCGGCCGTCGACACGGCGGTCTGGGAGGCTGGGTGGGTTTGGGCTGGCCGGCTTGACGCTCGACCGTCGGCCCGGTGACACTCGCCGACATGACACCCGATGCCCTTCCGTCGACGCCTCAGCAGCGGCTCACCGCCCTTGGCCTCCTGCTTCCGCCGGCCCCCAAGCCGATCGGGGCGTATGTTCCGAGCCTCGCGCTGGGCAACTTTCTCTACTGCTCGGGCCACCTGCCGCTGCTGCCCGACGGCGGGCTGATCAAGGGTCGGGTGGGTGCCGACCTCGACGCCGACGCCGGGCGGGCGGCCGCCCGGCAGGTGGCGCTCGCGCTGCTCGCAAGCGTGATCGCGGCCGTCGGCTCGCTCGACCGCGTGCGGCGGGTCGTGAAGGTGCTCGGCATGGTGCAGTGCACCCCGGAATTCGAGCAGCACCCGCAGGTGCTCAACGGATGCAGCGAACTGTTCGCGGAGCTCTGGGGCCGCGAGGCGGGGATCGGGGTGCGGAGCGCCGTCGGCGTCGCCTCGTTGCCTTCCGGCGTGGCCGTCGAGATCGAGGCGCTCTTCGAACTGGCGGCCGATTGACCTCCCGCGCGCGGGGGTGGTAGGGTCGCCACCATGGGTTCTTCACGAGACTCCGCGAGCCGTTCGCATGCCGCCGGTACCGATGCCACGGTGATCTCGGGGCAGCCGCCGGTGGGGCCGCTGTCGATGGCGGAGATCGGCCGCGTGCTCGAAGGGCGCCGGCTCGGTGCGTTTCAACTCGAGCAGTTCGTCGGCGGCGGCGGCATGGGGGCCGTGTTCCGGGCTCTCGACACCACGCTCGATCGCGTGGTTGCCGTCAAGGTGCTGTCGCGTCAGCAGTCGGCCGACGAGGAGATGCTCAAGCGGTTTCGCAACGAGGCCCAGTCGGCGGCACGGCTCGACCACGAGAACATCGGTCGCGTGCACGCGGTGGGCTCGGAGGACGGTTGGCACTTCATCGTCTTCGAGTACATCGAGGGCACGAATCTTCGCGACCTCGTGCGGGAGGAAGGGCCATTCGGCGTGGGCCGTGCGCTCAACGTCGCGATCCAAATGGCCGATGCACTCGAGCACGCGGCCGACCGCGACGTGGTGCACCGCGACATCAAGCCCTCCAACATCATCATCACCCCCGCCGGTCGTGCACGCCTGGTGGACATGGGGCTCGCCCGGCTGCACCACGTGGAGGCCGAGGAGGACCTGACCACGAGCGGGATGACGCTCGGGACCTTCGATTACATCTCGCCCGAGCAGGCCCGCGACCCGCGGTCGGCCGACGTGCGGAGCGATCT
>JBAXUY010000250.1:0-2709 GCA_037129475.1 Planctomycetia bacterium
GGAGGCCCGCAGTGAACGTCCGGCGACGGGATATGGGGAGCCCGAAGCCGGCGCGTCTTACTTCGCCAGGAGCCAGGCGAGGAGGCCCTTTTGGACGTGCATCCGGTTGGCCGCTTCGTCGACGACGAGGCTCTGCGGGCCGTCGATCACGTCGTCGGTGACTTCCTCACCGCGGCGGGCGGGAAGGCAGTGCATGAAGAAGGCCTGTGGGCAGTGCTGCATGAGGGCGGCGTTCACCTGGTAGGGCTTGAAGGCTTCGAGCCGCACGGCCCGCTCCTTCTCCTGACCCATGCTCGCCCAGACGTCGGTGTAGACGACCGCCGCACCCTTGACCGCCGCCACGGGGTCGGTCGTCTCCACGATCTCGGCATTCGGGAGCAGCGCCTTGAGGTGGGCGCGGAAGGAGTCGTCGAACTGGTAGCGATGCGGCGCTGCGAGCACGAACCGCATGCCGAGCAGGCCGCACACCACGGCGAGCGAGCGGGCCACGTTGTTGCCGTCGCCCACGAACGTGAACGTGAGGCCCGCCACGCGGCCCACGTGTTCCTTCAGCGTGTAGACGTCGGCGAGGGCCTGGCAGGGGTGCGTGTAGTCGGAAAGGCCGTTAATGACGGGCACCGTCGCCGCGGCGGCGAGGGCGAGGATCGTGTCGTGGGCCTTCGAGCGGCAGACGATCGCATCGGCATACTGGCTCAAGACACGGCCAAAGTCGGCGATGCTCTCCCGCGACGACGAGAAGCCCGCGTCTTCACCGAGGAACACGCTCGAGCCGCCGAGATGGGCCATCGCCGCCTCGAAGGAGACTCGCGTGCGCAGACTCGGCTTCTCGAACACGAGCGCGAGCACGCGGCCCGGCAGGAGGGCGTCGCGCAGGCCGGCGTCGTACTTCGATTCGAGATCGTGCGAGATCGAGAAGATCGCCTCGATCTCGTGGGCGGTGAGGTCTTCGGGGACGAGGATGTGACGCATGGAATGGCCGGGGACGGACGCCCTCGTCAGGCGCGGGAGGCGACCTCGAGGATGGCGTCGGAGAGCTTGTCGCAGCCCTCGGCAACGTCGGCCTCGGAGATGTTCATGGCCGGCAGCAGCCGGATCACGCGTCCCTGCGTGCAGTTCACGAGGAGATTGCGGTCGAGGCAGGCCTGCACGACCGCGGCACCGTCGATCGAGAGCTCGACACCGATCATCATCCCGATCACGCGCACGTCCACGACGGCGTCGCAACGGTGCTTGAGGGCGGAGAGCCGCTCGCGAAACCAGCCTGCCGCCCGATCGACGTGGCCGAGCAGGCCCTCGTCGTCGATCATCCGGAGTGCGGCCACGCCAGCGGCGGCCGACACGGGGTTGCCGCCGAACGTGGCGGCGTGCATGCCGGGCCGGAGGTGCTTGGCGAGGTCGACGGTCGTGAGCATCGCGCCGCCGGCGATGCCGGCGCACAGGCTCTTGGCGAGCGTCATCACGTCGGGTGTGACGCCGAAGTGCTGGTAGCCGAACCACTTGCCGGTACGACCGCAGCCACACTGCACCTCGTCGAACACGAGCAGGAGATCGCGCTCGTCGGCGATCCGCCGCAGCCCCTGGAGGAAGCCCTCCGGCGCGGGCACCACGCCCCCTTCGCCGAGGATCGGCTCGACGAGGATGCCGCCGGTGTGTTCGTCGACGAGTTTTTCGACGGCGTCGAGATCGCCGTGCGGGGCGTATTGAAAACCCGCCACCATCGGCCCGAGGCCCTCGTGGTATTTGGGCTGGGCCGTGGCCGACACGCTCCCCATGGTGCGGCCGTGGAAGCCGCCCTTGAACGTGATGATCTTGTACCGCTTGCCGTCGCTGCGGAGCCGCACGAGCTTGATCGCCGCCTCGTTGGCCTCGGTGCCGGAGTTGCAGAAGAAGGCCTGGCCGCCGAACGACCGCTCGGAGAGGGCCTTCGCCCACTCCCCCTGCGGCTCGGTGTACCAGGTGTTGGGCACGTGGATCAGCTTCGCCACCTGCTCCTGCACGGCCCGCACCACGGGCTCCGGGCAGTGGCCGAGCAGATTGCAGCCCCAGCCGGGAAAGAAGTCGAGATATTCGGCGCCTTCGGCATCCCACACCCGCGAGCCCTCGCCGCGGACGAGGCACACCTCGAACCGCTTGTAGTTGGGCACGACGTAGCGATCGAACGTGTCGATCACCGACCGGGTCTTCGCGCCAATCGAATGGGATGCGTCGATCGTGGCCATGCTGAAACTCCTGACGGGAAGGCTATCGCGAGGCGGCGGCCGTCTCGAGGGCGGGCGAAGCGATGCAATCGTCGCGGATGAGTTCCGTGCCGACGCCGCTGGTGGTGTAGATTTCGAGCAGCAGGGAGTGCCGCAGCCGCCCGTCGATGATGTGGATTTTCTTCACGCCCTGCTCGAGCGTTTCCAGGCAGCCCTCGATCTTCGGGATCATGCCCCCGGCGATCGTGCCGTTGGCGATCAGGCGGCGGGCCTCGGCCGCCGACAGCGAATGCACGAGGCTCTCGGGGTCGTTGACGTCGAGCAGTACACCGGGAATGTCGGACAGCACCACGAGTTTCTCGGCGCCGATCGCCGCAGCAACGGCCGTGGCCGCCGTATCGGCGTTCACGTTGAGCTTCTGTCCGTCGCTCGTGATCGCCATCGACGGGATCACCGGCACCTGGCCGGCGTACATGAGGTTTTCGATCGTCAGGCGGTCGACCCGCGTCAC
>JBAXUY010000251.1:0-2671 GCA_037129475.1 Planctomycetia bacterium
GCCACGCGGCCGTCGCGGTCGAGGTCGATCTTCACCTCGGGCATCGAGAGCTCGAGGGCGCCGCGAGCGGTCCGTCGCGCCCGCAGAATCCGCGAGAGATCGCGCATCCGTCCGAGGAGGCTTCGCACCGCGTCGGTCATCTCGACGGCCCGCGTCGCCGGGTCAGCCAGGAAGACGTCCACTTCCTCGTAGGCGAACCGGCGCACGCTTTTGATCGCCGAACGCTCGACCTCGGCATGAACGGGCACGCCGTCGGCGGTGAACTCCATCCAGCAGGTGCGGGCATAGCGCACGCGGCCCGGCTGAAGGCTCGCCAGATTGTTCGACACGATCTCGGGGAGCATCGGGATCACGCGGTCGGGCAGGTAGACGCTCGTGCCCCGCGCGAGCGCCTCCTGGTCGAGGGCCGAACCCTCGGGCACGAAATACGACACGTCCGCGATGTGTACGCCGAGCACCCAGTGGCCGCGCTCGATCCGCTCGAGCGAGATGGCGTCATCGAAGTCGCGGGCGTCGATCGGGTCGATCGTGACGATCGTCCGCCCGGTCAGGTCGCGGCGGCCGTGCTCGATCGCCTCGGTGAACCGCTCGGCCTGACGCCGGGCATCGGCCGCGACCGCGTCGGGAAACGGCCCCGGGAGGGCGAACTCGTGGATGACCGTCTGCGTGTCCACGCCGGGCGCCCCCGCCTTGCCGAGCACCTCCACGATCACGCCTTCGCCGTCGCGGAGATTCGTCGGAAACCGCACCATCTCCACGACGACCTTGTCCTTGTCGCGGGCGCCCTTCGCCCCCGGATCGCCCACGGCCACGGCGCGGGCGAAGCCGGTGCCGTCGACCTGCACCCAGCCGGAGCCCGCCGCCTCGAAGTAGCTGCCGACGAACCGCGTGGTCTTTCGCTCCACGACCTCGACGATCTCACCCGACGGGCCGGGGCGGCGCACGTCGCGGCCCGTGGCGAGCCGCACCCGCACGGTGTCGCCCGTGGCGGCGTCGAGCGAGGCGTGGGCGGCGATGTGAATGTCGGCCGAGCGGTCGCCTGCCGGGGCGTCCAGCGGCCGCACGAACCCGTAGCCGCCAGCCGCCCGCTTGAAGATGCCGACCACGCCCTCATCGCGGCTGCGACGGCTTTTCTCGGGCTTGGGACGCTGCCTGGTCATCGGTGAGCCCTCACGACCGGCCACGGAAGAACTTGCGGCCGTGGTGCTGATGGAACTGCGTCCAGCCGTCGTCGATCGAGGCCTCGGCCTTCAGGAGTTGCGTCACGGCGGCCATCTTCGCGTCGAGATGATCGAGGTGGTGGAGGGCCAGCGACTCGAGCGTCATCGGCACCTTGGCGGCGCCGAATTCGAGCTGGCCGTGGTGGGCCGCGATCATGTGCTTGACCCGCACGGCCGTTTCGGAGTCGAACGACTGCCCTGTGCGTGCTTCGATCGCACGAATCTTCGCATCGACGATCTCGAGCCCCAGGAGCACGTGGCCGAGCAACTGGCCCGAGTCGGTGTAGGAAAACCCCTTCTCGCTCTCGAGTTCGACCGTTTTGCCGATGTCGTGGACGAGCACGCCGACGAGGAGGAGGTCGCGGTCGAGATCGGGATAGAGCGGGGCCACACGGTCGGCGAGCCGGAGCAGGTTGACGACGTGGTCGAGCAGCCCGCCGGCATAGGCGTGATGGTGCTTCACACCCGCGGGACTGCGGCAGAATGCCGCCACGAGCGCCTCGTCGGCCAGGACTTCCGCCACGAGCTCGCGCAGCGGCGCGGCGCGGACCGTGCCGGCGAGCGCCTCGAGCTCGGCGCGGAGCCGCGCGACGTCTGCGGCGGAGAGCACGCGGAATTCCGACTCGTCCACCGTCCGAGGATCGGCCCGCTCGATCGACGTCACGATCAACTGCAGGCTGCCTGAATACAGTTGCGTGTGCCCCTCGACGCGCACGTAGTCGCCATCCTCGAACGCGTCGAAGTCGTCGTCGGAGGCGTTCCAGAGCCGGCCGGTGATCGAGCCGCTCTTGTCGGCCAGATCGACCTGCAGATAGAGCTGGCCGTTGCGATTGGGCCGCAGCTGCTTGTGGGTCGCGAGAAAGAGCTGGTCGATCTGGGTCTGCGGCTGGAGTTCGGTGATCAGGCGACGCGGCATGCACGCGAGTGTAGGGGCGGGGTCACGTGATTGACAGTCAACGGCTACAATCCGCGGCCTTCCCGATCCCGGAGCCCACCATGCCCGAGCACGCCATTTCCCCGACCCGCGCCCAGGACTATCCCGAGTGGTATCAGCAGGTGGTCCGCGCGGCCGACCTCGCGGAGCAATCGCCCGTCCGCGGCTGCATGGTGATCAAGCCCCACGGCTATGCCATCTGGGAGCGGATGCAGGGCATCCTCGACCGGATGTTCAAGGCCACGGGCCACCAAAACGCCTACTTTCCGCTGTTCATTCCGCTCTCGTACCTGGAGAAGGAGGCCCAGCACGTCGAGGGCTTCGCGAAGGAATGCGCCGTCGTCACGCACCACCGGCTGGAACTGGGCGCCGACGGCAAGCTGATCCCGACCGGCAAGCTCGAGGAGCCGCTCGTCGTCCGGCCCACGAGCGAGACGATCATCGGCGCGATGTACGCCAAGTGGATCCAGTCGTGGCGCGACCTGCCCGTGCTCATCAACCAGTGGGCCAACGTCGT
>JBAXUY010000252.1:0-2666 GCA_037129475.1 Planctomycetia bacterium
CCGTTCCGTGAAGCATCCCTCGAGCATGCCTCCCTTCGGCTCCGAATGCGGGTGGTTATCGCATGCCCCTCCAACGACCGCGCAACCCAGGCCGGGGTGGGTAAAATGCAGGTCGAACGCCGATGAAATCCCTCACCGAGCATCTCACGTTCACGATTTCCGAACGGGTCGGGTTCGTGAACATCACGCCCCAGGTCGCCGAACTCGTGGCCCGCTCCGGCGTGCGCGAGGGGCTGTGCCTCGTCAATGCGATGCACATCACGGCCAGCGTGTTCATCAACGACGACGAGCCCGGGCTCCACGACGACTACAAGGCGTGGCTCGAGAAACTCGCCCCGTTCAATCCAGATCCCCGCGTCTATCGGCACAACCGGACCGGCGAGGACAACGCCGACGCCCACCTCAAACGCCAGGTGATGGGCCGCGAGGTGGTGGTGGCGATCACGGCCGGAACGCTCGATTTCGGTCCGTGGGAGCAGATCTTCTACGGTGAATTCGACGGCCGCAGACCCAAGCGGGTGCTCGTGAAGATCATCGGCGAGTAGGCCGACGGGCGGGCCTCGGGGCGGGCCGGCTGCTGGAAGCGGCGAAAATTCTGCTTGCCACACCGGCCCAAAGCCGATACTATACTCGCGTTCAGTGTACGGTTCTGCGGCAAATCGCTCGATTCATGGTGGCGAAGCAACCACCCCGACGACGTGCCGGGAAACGCGGGAGACAATCGCCATGGTGATGGCAACAGCAGGAGCGAACGGTCGGATGGCAAAGAAGCAGGCACAACCGAAGACGGCGCCCGAGAAGCGTCGTGGTGGCAAGGCGGCCCCGTCATTCATGGACGACAATCCGGTCCTCCGGAACACGCTCGCCCAGATCGAGAAGGAGTTCGGCGAAGGCTCGATCATGCCGCTGGGCTCCGACGCCCAGGCCCCGATCGAGGGTATCTCGTCGGGTAGTCTGTCCGTCGACCTCGCGCTCGGCGGCAGGGGCTTTCCCCGCGGCCGGATCATCGAGATTTTCGGCCCCGAGTCGTCGGGCAAGACGACGCTCGCGCTGCATGTCGTGGCGTCGGCCCAACGCACCGGCGGCATCGCCGCCTTCATCGACGCCGAGCATGCCCTCGACCCGAGTTGGGCGAAGAAACTCGGCATCTCGCTGGAAAACCTGCTCGTGAGCCAGCCTACGAGCGGTGAAGAGGCGTTGCAGATCGCCGAATTGCTCATCAAGAGCAACTCGGTCGACGTGATCGTCGTCGACTCCGTGGCGGCGCTCGTGCCCCAGAAGGAACTCGAGGGCGAGATCGGCGACGCCGTCGTGGGCCTGCAGGCGCGGCTCATGAGCCAGGCGATGCGCAAGCTCACGGGTGCCATCGCGAAGTCGAAGACCACGGTGATCTTCATCAACCAGATCCGCGAGAAGATCGGCGTCATGTTCGGCAGCCCGGAGACCACTCCGGGCGGCAAGGCGCTCAAGTTCTATGCGTCGTGCCGGGTCGACGTCCGCCGGATCGGGGCCCTCAAGGACGGCGAAGAGGTCGTCGGCCAGCGGGTCCGAGTGAAGGTGGTCAAGAACAAGGTGGCGCCGCCGTTCCGGGTGGCCGAGTTCGACATGATGCACGCCGATGGCATCAGCATCGAGGGCGACCTGCTCGACCTCGCGCTCGCAGCCAAGCTCGTCGACAAGACCGGCACGTGGCTCCGCTACGGCGAAACGCACCTCGGCCAAGGCCGGGAGAAGGCCCGCCTGTTTCTCAAGGAAAACCCCGCCGTCACCAAGGAATTGCGGGAGAAGATCCTGGCCAGCAAGGATGCCGTGATCACAGTCGAAGGCGCCGTTGGCGGCGACACGGATGCGGCTGGCGACGCCGACGAGTAGGCGGTCAGGCCGAAACGACACAGTCCCGGTGGTTCATCCGCCCACGAGCGACCGACCCAAGCGGCTGCTCGTGGGCGGAGTCGTTTTCAGGCGGGCAGGCGGCCGGGAACTGCGGTGCTCCCTTGCGCCCGAGGGCGTGTATAGTACGCGCTCGTTCAAGCCAATGTTCCTGCCCGGGAGCCGATTTCTCCATGAAGGCCGATGACCTCCGCGAAGCCTATCTCGCCTTTTTCGAGTCGAAGGGCTGCGTCCGCCGCCCGAGCGACGTCCTCGTGCCGCGCTGGGACCCCTCCGTGCTCTTCACGCCCGCGGGCATGAATCAGTTCAAGGACCACTTTCTCGGCAAGTGCAAGCTGGAGTTCACCCGGGCCACCACCTGCCAGAAGTGCCTGAGGACCGGCGACATCGACAACGTGGGTCGCACCGCGCGACACCACACGTTTTTCGAGATGCTCGGCAACTTCAGCTTCGGTGACTATTTCAAGCGCGAGGCGATCCACTGGGCGTGGGAGTTTCTGACCGCGAAGAACTGGCTGAACATCTCCCCGGAGAAGCTCTCCATCACCGTCTACGAGGACGACGACGAGGCCTACCGCATCTGGGCCGAGGAAGTCGGCGTGCCGGCCGCGAAGATCACGCGGATGGGCGAGGACGACAACTTCTGGCCCGCCGGCGCCCCCACGCAGGGGCCCGACGGTGTCTGCGGCCCCTGTAGCGAAATCTTCTACCGGATGCCCGACGGCAGCGACGTGGAGATCTGGAACCTCGTGTTCACGCAGTTCAACCGCGTGGGC
>JBAXUY010000253.1:0-2585 GCA_037129475.1 Planctomycetia bacterium
GCCGGAGCCGGTCCCAGTCGTACGTCACGTCGAGCAGGTTGCCGCACGACGGGCAACTCGTGAGCACCTCGTCGACCGAAAACGTCGCCGCGCACGCAGGTGCGATGCACTGCTGGAACGCCAGGTCGGTACGAGCGGCGACGGCCAACGGAAGGATCTCTGGAGCGGACAGAGCCGGCGAAACCCGCCGATCCTGGTTCAAAGGTCGGCAATCCGGCCACGGCGACTCGAAACCGACTCTGATTTTGCAAGGGTAGGTCATCCCGACCGGAACAGCAAGGAGCGATTGCGACGGCGAAATGAGCGGGAATACACGAACGCCCAGCCCAGGCCTGCCAGATTGACAGGGGCACCCTTCAGGTTATGCTCTAAGGCTCTTCTGGACGCGCTTCGGGGGCCCGGATGCCCCGTCCGCGAATGACTCCCTGAGACGGATGCACAGCATGAAAGCGGCGGAGATGAAGCCCTTCAAGGCGGCGCTCGAGACGATGCGCGCGCGGCTGCGGGGCGATGTGTCGACGATGGCCGATGCGGCCCTGGGAAAGACCCGCTCCGAGGCGAGCGGCGACATTTCCAGCATGCCGATCCACATGGCCGACCTCGGGACGGACGCCTACGAGCAGGAGTTCACGCTCAGCCTGATGGCGAGCGAGGAGGGCACGCTCGAGATGGTCGAGCAGGCGCTCGAGCGAATTCGCACCAAGACCTACGGCAGCTGCGAGGAGTGCGGCAGCGTGATCGCCAAAAAGCGACTCGAAGCGATTCCATTCGCGGCGCTCTGCATCCGCTGCGCCGAAAAAATGGAACAACCCGCCGGCCACCGCCCCCGCCAGCCCCGATAGGTAGCGACAGGCCTCCAGGCCTGTCGAAATTTGCTCGCGAAAAGGACGTCGCCCAGCCATGTGGACCGCTTCCCGCGGCTGGCCGCTGTTTATCGCCCTCGCCCTCGTCGCCGCCGCGCTCGACCTCGTCACGAAGTCGTGGCTCTTCTCCGCGCTCGGCATGCCCGGCGAGAAGCCGCCGATCGTGCTCGTGCCGGATGTCTTCACGCTCGAGACGAATCTCAACGAAGGTGCCCTCTTCGGCATGGGGCAGGGGATGGGCATGGCGTTCGCCGCCGTGTCGTGCGTCGCGCTCGTGGGCATCTTCGCCACCGTCGCCCGACTCTCCGTCCGTAGTGAGCCCTGGCTCGTCGTCGCCCTCGCCCTGATCACCGGCGGCATCGTCGGCAACCTCTACGACCGCCTCGGCTTGCCGGGCCTGGTGTGGCACGCGCCTCTCGGCCGGATCGGCGATCCCGTGTATGCCGTTCGTGACTGGATTCACTTCACACTCGAGGGCATCATCGACTGGCCGATCTTCAACCTCGCCGACACGTGGCTCGTGATCGGCGCCGGCCTGCTCGTGCTGCTTTCGTTCCTCGCCAAGCCCGCCACTGACCATGCCGAGTGACCCACCGATCGCCGGCACGCCGCGCATCATGGATGCGCGGCTCGAGGTGGCGCTCGCCGCCGTGCGCCTCGCGTCCGTCGAGACGCTCCGCTGGTTCGACGATCCCACGCTCGCCGTCCATGAGAAGGCCGACCGGTCGCCGGTCACGGAGGCCGATCTGGCAGCCGAAAAAATCCTGCGCGACACGCTGCTTGCCGCCTTCCCCGACGACGCCTTCCTCGGCGAGGAGTCGGGCACCGTCGCGGGCACGAGCGGCTACGAGTGGATCGTCGACCCGATCGACGGCACCAAGTCGTTCATCCGCGGCGTGCCGCTCTGGGCCACGCTCGTGGGCTGCCGGCACGCAGGCCGGGGAGTGCTCGGCGTGATCGCGATTCCCGCACTCGACGAAACGGTGTACGCAGCCGCGGGCGGCGGCGCCTGGCACGTGCGCCGCGGCGGGCCCGCGCTGCCCGCCCGCGTGTCGACGCGGCCGACGCTTGGCGAGAGCCTATGTTGCACGAGCGACTTTACGTCGTTCGCAAAGCGGCCCGACGCCGCCGCGGGCGCCGCAGTCCGCACCCGGCTGGAAGCGGCCGGCGGCATCCTGCGCACCTGGGGCGACGGCTACGGCTACCTGCTCGTGGCCACCGGCCGGGCCGACGTAATGATCGATCCGCTCATGAACGCTTGGGACGCCGCGGCCGTGGAGACGGTGATCTCAGAAGCTGGCGGTCGGTTCACCGACTGGCAGGGCCGCCCGCGGATCGACTCGGGCGACGGCCTCGCCACCAACGGCCTTGTCCACGACGCCGTGCTCGGCCTAACGCGGGGCATGTAGGTGCAGACTGGCAGTCTGCACACGGCCTCAGTCCGCAGAGTGCCACTCTGCGGCTCCAAGGGTGGAGGGCGTCTGCGGCTCCGAGGGCGGGCGTAGCCGCGGCCCTTGCGATTTTCCGCGAAATGGGTAAGGTTTCGTTCCTCTGAACGCCAGTTTCCCCGCACATTCGAGCACTAATCGTGGCACGTTCCTGTCAGGTCTGCGGCAAGGGTTTTTCGATGGGCAACACCGTCACCCTGCGTGGCAAGGCCAAGTATCTCGGCGGCGTCGGCACCAAGGTCACCGGCATCTCGCGCCGCAAGTTCAAGCCCAA
>JBAXUY010000254.1:0-2572 GCA_037129475.1 Planctomycetia bacterium
CGATCGTGTTCTCGTAGCTCTTGCTCATCTTCTGGCCGTCGGTGCCGGGCACCTTCGCGCCCCCCTCGACGAGCCGCGGCTTCGGGAGCGTGAACACTTCGCCGTAGAGATGATTGAACGTGCCGGCGAGATCGCGGCAGACCTCGATGTGCTGCACCTGGTCTTCGCCGACGGGCACCACGGTCGCGTCGTAGGCGAGGATGTCGGCGGCCATGAGCACGGGATACGTGAACAGCCCTGCGTCGGCCGGCAGCCCGCGGGTCTTCTTGTCCTTGTAGGCGTGGCAGCGCTCGAGCAGCCCCATCGGGCAGACCGTCATGAGCAGCCAGGTGAGTTCCGTCACCTCGGGCACGTCCGACTGCACGAAGAGCGTCGCTCGGGCGGGGTCGAGCCCGAGGGCCACCAGGTCCACCGCTGCGGCATGCACGAGCGAGCGCAGGCGGGCCGGATCGCGCACGGTCGTGAGGGCATGCAGATCGGCGATGAAGTAGAAGGCCTCGCCCGCGTTCTGCAGCTCGATGTACTGCCGGATCGCGCCGAAGTAATTGCCCCAGTGGAAGCGGCCGGTGGGCTGGATGCCCGACAGCACCCGCACCGGCGGCGGGGCCTTGCCGGCCTGGCTCGAATCACTCGGCATGCGACGGGCTCCCGGAGGCGGGCGTGGCACAGGCGGCACGGGCGGGGGTGACGAGCGTGCCGACCACGGCGGCGAGCGACGTGGCGCCCAGTTCGGCGAGCGCGGCGGGCAGGGCGTCGAGCAGCCGGATCGAGGCGATCGGCTCGGCGAAGTTGGCCGTGCCCACCTGCACGGCCGAGGCGCCCGTCACGAAAAACTCCATACAGTCGTCGATCGTCATGATGCCGCCGACGCCGATGATCGGGATCTCGACCGCATGACGCACCTGGTGGACGCATCGCAGGGCGATCGGCTTGATCGCCGGCCCGCTCAGGCCCCCGATCACGTTGCCGAGCATCGGGCGGCGACGCCGCCAGTCGACGGCCATGCCCTGGCACGTGTTGATCACGGTCAGCGCGTCGGCTCCGCCGTCGCGGGCCCCCTTGGCGACGCTCGCGATGTCGGTGACGTTGGGCGTGAGTTTCGCAAGCACGGGCAGCCGCGTGGCGTCACGGACGCCCGCCACGACCCGGCGGCACGCCTCGGGGTCGCTGCCGAGATCGACGCCATGGCTCACGTTGGGGCACGAGATGTTGAGCTCGAGCGCCGCGATGCCCGGCACCTCGTCGAGACGCCGGGCCAGCTCCACGAACTCGGCCTGGTTCGCCCCCGCGATGCTCACGATCACCGGAGCGCCGCAGGCAACGAGCCACGGCAACAGCTTGACGAGAAACGAGTCGATGCCGTCGTTGTCGAGGCCGATCGAGTTGAGAAGTCCGGCCGCGGTCTCGACGGTGCGCCACGGCACGTTGCCCTGCCGGGGCAGCGACGTGATCGTCTTGGGCACGATCCCGCCGAGCCGCGCGAGGTCGACGAAGCCAGCCATCTCCCGGCCGTATCCAAACGTCCCCGATGCCACGAGGATCGGGTTGGGCAGCCGCAGTCGCCCCAGCGTCACGGAGAGATCAACAGCCCCGGACACGGGCGTCTGGGCGGTCCTGGAGGAATGGGGCATGGTCGCAACAAGGGCCTTGGGCGGACGTCCGACCGAGTGTAGTGGGTTTTGTCGCCGCCCCAAGGCGATCCACGTCCGCCGGCATCCCGGGCCTGCAGGCCGACCGCGCGCCCCGCCTGCCGATTCTGCTGATCGGGTAAAGTTTGCCGGTCGGGAGGCCGATACCAGACGGTGGAAGGCTGGTGCCACGAGGTGGCTACGGGAGCGACATTGTTGACACTAGTGCTTGCCAGCCATAGGCTTCGGTCAAATCCCCTTGCCGGGAGGGCCGGAGCCGTGACCAAGAAAGACATCGTCCGGACAATCGCCGAACA
The DNA here is from genome assembly GCA_037129475.1 of Planctomycetia bacterium. Classification (GTDB taxonomy): domain Bacteria; phylum Planctomycetota; class Planctomycetia; order Pirellulales; family UBA1268; genus RGVT01. Next base: position 1,946 of record JBAXUY010000254.1, read on the forward strand.
GATCGATCTCCCCCAGCTTCGCACCAAGGAACTGGTGCAGCGCACGTTCGACGCCTTGATCGAGGCGCTCGTGCGTGAGGGACGGATCGAACTGCGAAATTTCGGGGTGTTCCAGATCAAGAAACGAGAGGCCCGCATGGCTCGGAACCCCCGCACGGGCGAACGGGTTCCGGTCCACGCAAAGAGTGTCGTGACGTTCAAGCCTGGCAAGGAGATGGAGGCGCGGGTGCGGGAGCTCGATCGGGCCACCGCAGAGCCTTCATCCCCCCCGCCGGGAGAGATCTCGGAGCCCCCCGTGGGCTAATTGGCAGCCGAAACACCAGACTGGGAACTTTGGACAAAAAAACTCGGCATCGCGTCGTCGGCCACGGATTGGCTACATGCGATGCCGGAACACGGTGCCTGAGGCACTCGTGACGAGGTCATGGAGGACCGAACGATGAGGAAGGCCGGCTGGATCCTGCTTGCGAGCGTGCTCCTCTCCACGGGCACGGGCTGCCTCATTCCGATGTACTCGGGCGACCCGATCCGCCGCGCCCAGCAGCTCATCTACACCTCGGAAGATCTCCGGGCGATCACCGACGAGTGGGAGCGCATCTGGTTCCTCGACCAGCCCTCCCACATGAC
>JBAXUY010000255.1:0-2567 GCA_037129475.1 Planctomycetia bacterium
GGAGCTCCGTCGCTACACCGTGCGATCGACAGAGCTGGAGCTCCGTCGCTACACCATGCGACCGACAGAGCTGGAGCTCCGTCGCTACGTTCGTGCAGCGGCCGCGGGGCGCGCGGCACTCTCCCCCGCGGGGGCCTTTTGTTAGGCTCCCCTCCATGAGTCGTGCCGAGCAGCTGCCCCAGCCCCTTTCGATCTGGATCGTCAATCCGTTCGATGACATCCCCGGCGAGGGCCTGCCGCCGCTCCGCTACTGGTCGCTGGCCCGCGTGCTCGCCGCCCGCGGCCACGACGTGACCTGGTGGAGCGCGACCTGGAGCCACCGGCGGAAGGCCGGCCGGAGCGTGCCGCTCGGGATTCGCGAAGACGAAAACTTCACCGTGCGACTCGTGGCCGTGCGGCCCTACGAGAAGAACGTGTCGCTGGCCCGGATCGCCAGCCACCGCGACTTTGGCCGCACCTTCGAACGGCTGGCGAGCGAAGGCGTGGCATCTGGGCAACTCGCCCGACCCGACATCATCCTCGCAAGCCTGCCGCCGCTCGAAAGCCCGGAGGCCGTCGCCCGACTCGCCAAGCGGCTCGACGCCCTGTTCGTATGCGACGTGATGGACGCCTGGCCGGAGACGTTTGAGCGGCTCCTGCCTGGACCAAAGTGGCTCCGTGGCCTCATCGCCCCGCTTTTCCTCGGCGGCATGGAGAAGCGGCGAAACGCCGTGCTTGCAGCGGCCGACGCGATCTCTGCGGCAGCCGACACGTATCTCACCCTGGCCCGCGAGAAGCGGACTGCCGCGGGCCCGGTGCACGACGTGCCCACGCACGCCTGCTACCTCGGCGCCTACCTCCAGGAATACCCCGAGCCGCCACGGCTCTCGCCGACCCAGATCGACGCCTCGCTCGACGCCGGGCCAGACACCTCACAGCCTGTGAAGTGCGTTTACTCGGGCTCGCTCGAGGCGGGCCAAGACATCGACACGCTGATCTCGGCAGCCCGGCTCTTGAACTCGGCGGGGACCGCAGCCGAGATCCATGTGGCCGGCATCGGCTCACTCGAGCCGCGCCTTCGCGGCGCGGCCGACGGGCTTCGCGGCTCGTGCCGGCTCATCGTGCATGGCCTGCTCGACAGGCGCGAGTATGTGAAGCTGCTCACGGTGGCCGACGTGGGACTCGTGCTCGTGAAGCCCGAGTCGCTCGTGGCCGTGCCCTACAAGGCCTGCGACTACGCCGCCGCCGGCCTCGCCCTCGTGAATTCGTTGCCCGGCGAACTCGAACGCCTCGTGAGCGACTATCAGGCCGGCCTCACGTATGCAGCCGGCGACGCCGCCTCGCTCGCCCGCGCGATCGCGGCCTTCGCGGCCAACCGCCGGCTCCTCAATGACTGCCGCCAGGGCAGCCGCCGCTTGGCCGAAGCCGTATTCGACCGCGAAAAGACGTATCTTCAGTTTGCAAAGTGGCTCGAGGGCTGCGCGTAGCGACAGGCCCGTAGCGACAGGCCTCCAGGCCTGTCGGATCGACAGCGTTTTTGAATCGACAGAGCTGGAGCTCCGTCGCTACGTTCGGCTATCGACAGAGCTGGAGCTCCGTCGCTACGTTCGGCTATCGACAGAGCTGGAGCTCCGTCGCTACGTCCATGCACATCATCGTCACCGGCGCGAAGGGGTTTGTGGGCCGCGGGCTCGTGCCGCTGCTCGCTGCGCATGGCCACACGGGCGTCGCCACCGGCCGAGTCGCTCCGGCCGACCTGCCCGCCGGCTGGATCGGCGTCGCTCGCGACCGTGTGCTTTCCGGCGCCACCGACACGACGCACGCCGACGCCATCATGCACCTCGAGGTGAAGCAGCATGTGCCGCGGCCCACACCCGCCGACATCGACGACTTCGAACAGGTGAACGTGGGCGGCACCCGCGAGTGGCTCGAGTGGGCCGCGCGGCACGGCGTGCACCGGTTTGTATTCACCAGCTCGATCAAGGCTGTGGCACCGTCGCCGCAGCCACAGTTCGAATCGGCACCGCTCGACCCCGACACACCCTACGGCGGATCGAAGGCCCGCGCCGAACGGCTCGTGCGCGAGTGGGCCAAGGACGACGCCGCGCGGGCCGCCATGATCCTCCGGCCCGCGCCCGTCTACGGCCCGGGCAACGAGGCCAACCTCGCCGCCTTCGTGCGGCAGATCCGCGCCGGCAAGCCGTGCCTCATCGGCACGGGCGCCACGCGCAAGTCGATCGTGTCGCGAGCCAACCTCGCCGCAGCACTCGAGTTTGCGGGGCGCGAGGCCCGGCCGGGCACCGAGGTCTTCAACGTGTCGGACCGCGAGACGCCGTCGCTCGCCGAACTGGCAGCCATGATCGCCACGCTGGCAGGCGCCCCGCCGCCACGGCGCGTGCCGGCGCTCGTGGCGCGGCTGCTCGCGCCGGTGGGCGATCTCGTGAGCCTCGTGACCAGACGCGACTTTCCCCTCACCACGGCCCGGCTTCGAGCGATGGAGGAGACGAGCGTGTTTCCCTGTGACAAACTCGTGGCCGCCGGCTTCCGGCACCCCCAGACCACCCGCGAAGGCCTCGCCGAAATGCTCG
>JBAXUY010000256.1:0-2521 GCA_037129475.1 Planctomycetia bacterium
CCGACGATCTACGCCACGGCCACGGCCGTGAACGAGGGCATTGACCATGCCTGGGTTTTCCGATACGAAATTGATGAAGTTCCCGAATAGCCCGGTGGCGGGCTGGGCTCGGGGTGACGCGTCCGGAGGTGCGAGATGGCACATAAAAAAGGTCAGGGTTCCAGCCGCAACGGACGCGATTCCAACGCCCAGCGGCGGGGCGTCAAAAAATTCGGCGGCGAGCAGGTGCGGGCCGGCAACATTCTCGTCCGGCAGGTGGGCACCAAGTTCCGTCCGGGCTCGAACGTCGGGATGGGCACCGACTACACGCTGTTTGCACTCGTCGACGGCGTCGTCGGCTTCGACCAGGAAGGCCGCCGGGTCAACGTGTCGGCCTCGTAGTCGCACGGGCCGGACGAGATCGGGCGTGCTCGAGTGTTTGTCGACCGCGTGCATATCGAAGTGGCGGCCGGCGATGGCGGTCGCGGCAGCGCGAGTTTTCGTCGTGAGAAATACGTGCCGCTCGGTGGTCCCGACGGCGGCGACGGCGGCGACGGCGGCAGCGTGATCCTCGAGGCACGTGCCGGAGTCGATTCGCTCGCGGCACTCGCGCATCGGATGCAGTGGCGGGCTGTTCATGGCGAGTCGGGCGGTCCGGCCAACTGCCACGGTCGGTCGGCCGAGGATCTCGTGCTCCTCGTGCCGCCCGGCACGATCGTGATCGACGAGGCGACCGGACTCGTGCTCAAGGACCTCGCGACGCCCGGTGATTCGATCGTGGCCGCCCAGGGAGGCGCCGGCGGCAAGGGCAACCTCTCCTTCAAGACCTCCACCAACCGTGCGCCGCGCCAGTTCGGCCCCGGCGACAAGGGGCAGGTGCGAAGGCTGCTCCTCGAACTCAAGGTGATCGCCGACGTCGGACTCGTGGGCCTGCCCAACGCCGGCAAGAGCACGCTGCTCTCGCGGCTCTCGCGGGCCCGGCCACAGATCGCCGACTATGCCTTTACGACGAAGACGCCGATGCTCGGGATCGTGGCGATCGACCGCGACCGCAGTTTCGTGCTCGCCGACCTGCCCGGCCTCATCGAAGGAGCCCACGCGGGCGTCGGGCTCGGCCACGAGTTTCTGCGGCATGTGGAGCGGGCCGGGATCGTGGTGCACGTGGTGGAGCCGCAGCCGATCGACGGCAGCGACCCGGTGGCGAACTACCGGGCCATCCGTGCCGAACTCACGCTCTACGACGAACAGCTCGGCCGCCGGCCGGAGATCGTGATCGTGAGCAAGGCCGAGCTTCCCGGCGCCGAGGAGGTGCGGGCCACGCTGGCCGCCGAAACCGGCCGCGGCGTGCTTGCCGTGAGCGCGGTCACCGGCGTCGGCCTCGATCGTCTGATCGCCGCCGTGGCGGCGGAGATGGACCGACAGAAGCGCGAGCAGGACGAGGCCCGGCAGGCCGCCGCGCGGAGGACACCGTCATGACCGCGGCAGCGTCCGTGATTTGCTCGGGCGACACCGTGCTCCTCGCCGACGTGGGCAACTCGCGCATCAAGCTCGCCGTGGTGACCGCCCCAGGCGCATCCGCCGTGCCGCATCCGCTGCCCGCGATCACGCGCCGCCATGACCTCGACAGCCATGGCTTCCGTCCGGCGAACCTCGAACAATGGCTGCAGGGGGCCGCGCCCGGCCCGGCCGTGGTGCTCGTGGCGAGCGTCCACGACGCCGCGGCCGCCCGCCTCGAAGCGGCGCTTGCGGCCGTGTCGGCCACGAGCCACCGGCCGCTGCGGCAGCGCCGGGTCGGCCACGGCGATCTGCCGCTCGCGATCGCACTCTCGGCTCCCGACCGCGTGGGTATCGACCGGCTGTGCGGCGCCGCCGCGGCCTCGCTCGCGAAGGCACCGAATCGTGCGGCGATCGTCGTCGACTGCGGCACGGCCGCCACGGTCGACATGCTCGCGGCCGACGGCAGCTTTCTCGGCGGCGCCATCCTGCCCGGCCCGGCCCTCATGGCCCGGGCGCTCGCCGACGGCACGAGCAAACTGCCCGAAGTGGCCGCCCTCGGCACGTCCTCTCCGCCACCGATGCCCGGCCGCTCCACGCATGACGCGATCGCCGCCGGTATCGGCTTCGGCATCCAGGGCGCGGTCGCGCGGCTCGTGGCTGAGGGCCAGGCAGCGCTCGGCGGCGACGCCGAAGTGATCCTCACGGGCGGCTGGCGCGGCGCCGTGCGTGCGGCGCTACCGGGCGCGACCGAGATCCCCGACCTCGTCCTCCACGGCATCGCGCTGGCCGCCACCCGCGCGTGCGCCCGGTAGCGCTCGCCCGTGGGACAGGCGTCCCGCCTGTCCTGGCTAGTCACTGAAGCATGCGGATTGATAATCCCCCGCAATCGGAGCCGAAGGGAGGCATGCTCGATGGATGCTTCACGGAACGGCACGGCATCCTACCGTCCGTTCCTTGGCCGACCTCCGTCGGCTGGTGATGACCCGGCCGTCCAGGCCTGTCGATCGACAGAGCTGGAGCTCTGTCGCTACGGAGGAGGCTTCGG
>JBAXUY010000257.1:0-2511 GCA_037129475.1 Planctomycetia bacterium
GTGCTCGTCACCCCGGGCACGCCCGTCGAAGCCGGCGAACTGCTTGCACGCTACGCTGACGCGTAGCGGCACGGTGGCACCGCTATCCTGGCGGGGCACGCGTATGGCGCGAGGACCGGAGGCCCGGGTTCGTGCCAGCCGACGGAGGTCGGCCAAGCGCCGGTCGGCACCATGCCGAGCCGTCGCGTGAACAAGCCGCCTGTCCAACGCCTACTTCACGAGATCCTTGAAGACCTTGCGGACTTTCTCCACCTTCGGGGCCGCCACGGCCTGGCAGTAGGGCTGGAAGGGATTGTTGGCGAAGTAGTCCTGGTGGTAGTCCTCGGCCGGGTAAAACCTGCTCGCCGGCGTCACCTCCGTGACGATTTTTCCGGGAAACACCCGCGCTGCATCGAGTTTCGTGATCACCTCCTCGGCGATTCGCTTCTGCTCAGCGTCGTGGTAGAAGACGCCCGAGCGATACTGCGTGCCCGCGTCGGCCCCCTGGCGGTTGAGCGTCGTGGGATCATGCGTCGCGAAAAACACCTCGAGCAATTTCTCGAATGACACGGCTTCAGGGTCATACTCGATCTCGATCGCTTCGGCATGGCCTGTCATGCCGGTGCACACCTGCTTATAGGTCGGGTTCGGCACCTGGCCGCCGATATAGCCGCTCGTGACGCTCTTCACACCCTTGAGCTGGGCATACACCGCCTCGGTGCACCAGAAGCAGCCGCCTGCGAACGTCGCCTTGGCGAGCTTTCCGTCGCCATCCGCGGCCCGTCCGTGCCCCACACCGATGCCTGTCATGATGCATGCTCCTGCCAGAATGATCGTTCGACGTTTCATGGCTCACACCTCCTCGATCGGCTCGTCACCGACATGATTGTAGAGAGTTTCGCCGGATCGACGACGAATCTGAGCGGCTTGGCAGCCCACTCGCCGGCATAGCCCACCCCGATCCGGGGCGTCCGGCTGATGGACCGTGGTGGAATTGGCTCGCCGCCTTCGAACCAGAGCCCGGCCCGCCGCCCCGCCGGCCGGCCATCGAACGACCTGTCGATCCCGAGCCCGCGCGTCACGCGGCCCGGCCCGACGAAGGCCCCCGCCCCGCGGATCAGCACCGCCGCCGGCACGCCCTCGGCGCCAGTCACGACGTTGAGCATCCAGTGCATCCCGTAGCACAAGTACACATACCAGTGGCCGGCCGGGCCGAACATCACGGCGTTCCGTTTTGTGATCCCCCTCGAGCCGTGGCAGGCGAGATCGTGGGCGCCGAGGTAGGCCTCCGTCTCGAAGACGACGTGCCGCGACACCGTGCCGTCGGGAGCCCGCACCACGAGCCGGGCCCCGAGCAGGTCGCGGGCCACGCGGTCGGCCGGCCGATTGTAGAAGGCTGCGGCGAGGGGCTGGGATGATCGCGGCATATCGGGCATTATGATGCCTCGTTCACTCGAATCGAAATCGCGGAGCAGCCCCCACTCTCATGGAAGCAGGCATCGTCGGACTGCCGAACGTCGGCAAGAGCACCCTCTTCAACGCCCTCACGCAATCGAAGGCCGCCCAGAGCGCGAACTATCCGTTTTGCACGATCGAGCCAAACGAAGGGATGGTGAGCGTGCCCGACGATCGGCTCGAGCGGATCACGAAGTTCATCCCTCCACAGAAAGTGATCCCCGCCGCGCTCAAGCTCGTCGACATCGCCGGGATCGTGAAGGGGGCGAGCGAGGGCGAGGGGCTCGGCAACAAGTTCCTCTCGCATATCCGCGAGGTCGACGCGATCCTCCAGGTCGTCCGCTGCTTCGAGGACCCCGACGTGATCCACGTGGCGGGCTCGGTGAACCCCGTGTCTGACATGGAGACGATCGAGATCGAGCTCATGCTTGCCGACATCCAGCACCTCGACAATCTCTTGCCGAAGGCGGAGCGGGCGGCGAAGAGCGCCGACAAGGAGGCGAAGCTCAAGGTCGAGGCGATGAAGAAGTGCCTCGCTCACTTAAGCGAGCAGAAGCCGCTGCGGACGCTCGCCCTCGACGAGGCCGAGCAAAAAGCCGTCAAGGAGTTTGGCCTGCTCACGGCCAAGCCGATTCTCTACGTGGCCAACGTCGACGAGAGCGACCTCGCCGGCAAGGGCCCGCTCGTGCAGGCCGTGCAGGCCGCAGCCGCGAAGGCCGGCGCCGAAGTCGTTCCCGTGTGCGCCAAGCTCGAAGCGGAGATCGCTGAGCTCGATCCGGCCGACCGGGCGGAGATGCTCTCCGGCGCCGGGCTCACGGAGCCGTCGCTCGCCGCGCTCGCCCGCGCCGCCTACAAGACGCTCGGCCTTCAGAGCTACTTCACGGCCGGTGAAAAAGAGGTTCGCGCGTGGACGGTCCCCATCGGCGCCCTCGCCCCGCAGGCCGCGGGCGTGATCCATACCGACTTCGAGAAGGGCTTCATCCGCGCCGAGATCTACTCGCTCGAGGATCTCGAGCAGTACCACACCGAGAAAGACATCCGCGCCCACGGCAAGCTCCGCGTCGAGGGCAAGGACTA
>JBAXUY010000258.1:0-2479 GCA_037129475.1 Planctomycetia bacterium
CGATCGACAGGCCTGGAGGCCTGTCGCTACAGCGCCGAGAACGTTCGGCGGAGTCTGTCGGTGGGCACGCCGAAGGCCGTGCCTTACGGTCGCCCGGAGGTGCGACCGTAAGGCATTCGAGCCGCACCTTGGCTGCGGCTCCGAATGCCCAAGCCCGCCGGGCGTAAAGCTAGAACACATCCAAGTGGAAGTGGTGGCCCTGGTAGTAGCGACGCGACTTCGGGTACTCGTTCTGCCATCGCCGGTTGTAGACCGGCACCCGCATCTCTTGTGGATAGCGGTAGTAGAGATCGTTGGCGCTCTGATAGTAGGCGTCGGCGTAGAAATTCTGCGGATACCACACGTACGGATAGTGGTAGAAGCGATTCCAGTCGGGCGTGGCGGCGGAGTAGCCCCACTGGCGGCCGTAGGCCTGCTGCCCTGGAAACTGCGCGTGCGCCGGAGTGGCGGCCAGCGCGAGCGCCCCGGCGGCGAGGCCGAGGGCGGCGACGAAGTGCCGTGTCATCGGATTGTCCCCCTGAAACATCGAACCTTGGGGGAGGTATCGGCCGCCCGCACGACCGGTCTTTACGGAAAAACCGTCACGGCTTTCCTGCCGCCTGCGCAGTCGCCGCGGCTTTCGCAGGTGCCGCTGCTGGCAGGCGGCCTTCGGCGAGCTCACGGTCCCACTCTGCGATGAGCGGCCAGTCGGGGGCACACGTGCCGAAATCGGCCAGTTTCAGATAGCCGCGCAGGCGGGCGAGCGTGCGTTCGAGCAGCTGGTCGTCCTTGCGAAAGATCGGTCCGTGGCTCGGGAGCAGCCATTCGACGTCGCTCGCGGCGATGCGTTCGAGAGAGCGGATGAACGCCGGGATGTCGCTCCCATGATGCGCGTCGATGGCCCCCACCGAGCCGTCGCGGTAGATGTTGTCGCCCGAGAGCAGGAGATTCCCGAGCCGGAATGCGAGCTGGCTGTCGGTGTGACCGGGCGTGTGCCAGACCTCGAGCCGATGGCGGCCGATCTCGATTCCGTCGCCATCGCGGATCTCGCGATCGACCTTCACAGGCGGCATGTCGAGGTGCACGTTTTGCGCGGCGATCTCGGCGAATGTCTTGACTTTGTCGCCCGACTCGAGCGACGCCACCGCGAGCGGGTGGGCGAGCACCGGCGCCTTGAGGATCGCCTTGGCCTTGGCAAGCCCCTGGATGTGGTCGACGTCGGCGTGCGTGGCCACGAGGGCCCGGCACTGGGCCAGCGGGAAGTCCATCTGCCGGACGAGTTCGATGACCTCGTCGACACTCTCCTCGTAGCCGATGTCGACGAGGGCCCAGTCGGGGCCGTCGTACACGAGATAGACGTTGCAGCCGATGCGGTAGCCCGCCTGGTGGTTGATTTCGATCACACCGGGGAAGACGGGGCGGCGTTCGATCATGGGACGTCGCTGAAGAAAGGGTGGATTTGCGGGCTGAAACCGCGGAAGACACACTTGCTTCCCGACGGCAACCCCGCGCACGCAGTGTACGGGAGCCATTTCACGGCGGCAACGAACATCGTCGCCGCACGACAATGCGAGCGATCGGCACGTGCAGACCACCTCTTACGCGACCTGGGCCGGCGACGTGGCGGGGCTGTGCCACGCGATCGCGGCGCTGGAGCCGCTGGTCGGTCCGCTCGGTGCCGTCGATCCCCGCGGAGCCGACTGGCACGGCCAGCTCTTCGGCAAGCTCGCAGGACAGGTGGCCCGCGAGCCGGTGCTCGTGGCCGCGGTCTGCGGCGGCACGAACACCGGCAAGAGCCTGATCGCGAATTCACTCGTCGGCTCGTCGATGAGCCGCTCGGTGCCGGAGGCGGCCCGCACGGTGCACCCCGTCGTCAGCCTGCCGGCGGGGCATGCCGCCACGATCGATCTGACGGAGCTGTTTCCCGGGTTCACGCCGTTGGCGTGGACGAGCGACGCCGACGCGCTCGATGCGCCCGAATCCGACCGGCTCCTGTGGCGCGAGGACCCGACGGGCCGCCAGCCGGCGCGGCTTATCCTCCTCGACACGCCCGACATCGACGGCACGCTCCGGGAAAACTGGCACCGCGCCGAACTCGTCCGCAACGCCTGCGACGTGCTCGTCGCCGTGCTCACGCAGCAGAAGTACAACGACGCGGCCGTGCGCGACTTCTTTCGCGCCGCGGCGCAGGCCCGCAAGAGCGTGATCATCGTGTTCAACATGGTCGACTGGCCGCGGCAGCGGGAGCGGCTCGCCGGCTGGCTGGCCACGTTCACCGCCGAGACCGGGATTGCGCCGCTCGCCGTGTACGCCTGCCCGCACGATTTCGTGAAGGCCGAGGTGGGGCGGATCGACTTCTTCGCGGTGCCGGAACTCACCGGGGGAACGGCGTCCTCCGGAAGCGAAGGTCCGGCGGATCTCGCAGCCGCGCTGGCCGGGGCCGACTTCGACCGCCTCAAGCGCGAGGCGATGCGGGGCGCGCTCGAGGTGGTGCTCGATC
>JBAXUY010000259.1:0-2476 GCA_037129475.1 Planctomycetia bacterium
CTGGAGCTCTGTCGCTACGGAGGAGGCTTCGGGCTCCCCATTGCCCTGAGAGCCGACGTATCTGGCCAGCGCAGGCATGGATGCCGAAGCGCAGGCAGATCCGAGTGAGCGGAGGGCTGCGGGCACCGATCCGCCGAGGCGGATTGGTCGACGTAGCGAACGTCCGGCGACGGGGCATGGGGAGCCCGAAGCCGGCGCGGGCACGTTGAGGCATGCTCACCTGAAGTCCGTCCTACGTCGGGCGGGTCTTGTTGCGCTTGAGATACGGCTGGTAGGCGGCGACGGCGAGTTCGTCGCAGCGTTCGTTCTCGGGATGGCCGGCGTGGCCGGCGACGTGCGTGAATATCACGTCGTGCATGGAAGCGAGACGGTCGAGCTCCCGCCACAAGTCTTCGTTCTTCACCGGCACGAACCGGCCCTTCTCCTTGCGCTTCCAGCCCTGCGCCTTCCATTTGGGAAGCCACTCCGAAAGCCCCGTGCCCACGTAGACGCTGTCGGTCACGAGCTCCACGCAGGTGCGCCGCTTGAGCTGCGAGAGCCCCTGCACGGCCGCCGTCAGTTCCATGCGGTTGTTCGTGGTGTCGGGCTCGGAGCCCGAGGCCTCGGCCTCACGGCCGGTCTCCGGATGCCGGAGGATGTAGGCCCAGCCGCCGGGGCCGGGATTCCCGCTGCAGGCGCCGTCGGTGAACAACACCACCTCGATCGGCTTGCGGTCCTGCGACATGCGCCCTCCTTGTTGCGTCTGGTGCCGTCACGCCGCCGGCTGCGTGGCGTCGGCCAGCGATTCCGACTCCGCCTGCCATTCGAGCCCCGGGTACACGACCGGAAGCCGCACGGTGAATCGGCTGCCCAGCCCGAGCTGGCTTTCCACGGCGATGTCGCCACCGAGCAGCCGGCAGAGTTCGCGCACGATCGAAAGCCCGAGGCCGGTTCCCGAAAACTCGCGCGTCATCGCGTCGTCGCCCGTCTGAAAGACACGGCTCTGTCGGAATTTCTCGAAGATCGTCTGCTGCTCTTCCGGCGCGATCCCCACGCCCGTGTCGGCGACCTCGAGGAGGAACGCCTTCGGCGCCGCATCATTGGCGGGGTCGAGCCGCGCCCGCACGTCCACCCGACCGCCCTCCGGCGTGAATTTGACCGCGTTGGAGAGCAGGTTCGCCAGGATCTGCTGCACCTTCGCCGGATCCTGGTCGACCCCTTCGAGGCCCGGCTCGACGTCGAATTCGACGTCGATGTTCTTCTTCTCGGCAAGGGGCCGCGCCATGTCGCACTGGGCCGACACGATCGACTCCATCCGGAACGTGCTCGGCCGCACCTCCATCTTGCCCGCCTCGATCTTCGCCAGATCGAGGATGTCGTTGATCATCTCGAGCAGCATCCGGCCCGAGGAGCGGATGTTCTGCACGTAGCGGCGCTGCTTCTCGTCGAGCGACTGAATCGAGCCGAGCACGTCGGAGAAGCCGATGATGCTGTTGAGCGGCGTCCGCAACTCGTGGCTCATCGTGGCCAGGAAGTCGCTCTTGAGGCGGTTCATCTCGTAGAGGTGCAGGTTCGCCTGGGCGAGTTCGTCGACCTTGTCGTCGAGGCTTTCGTTCACCTTGCGCAGCTCCTCCTGCGAGTCGACGAGCCCGCGGAGCATGCGGTTGAAGGCCACGCCGAGTTCCTCGAATTCATCGGCCGTGTGGAGTTCGGCCCGTGCCTGCACGTTGCCCTTCCGCACCTCGTCGGCCACGTCGCGCAGGTGGCCGAGCGGCTTCACGATCACGTAGCGCACGATCGCATAGGCGACGAGCATCGCCAGAAACACCGTCATGATCGCCGTCGCGAGCAGGATCGCCCGGTTCCAGTTGATGGCCCGGCGGGTCACCGAGTCGGGCATCACCACCTTCACCACGGCCATCAGATCGTTCTCGGCGTAGTGCACGTGCCCGCCAGCGTCGGCCTGGGCCGGCGCATCGCCGATGATGCCGCGGTATTCATGGCAGACCTTGCAGCTGCTCTTCCAGCGGATCGGCTGGTAGTAGTGATACTCCTTGTTGTCGGCCGTGCGGAACTCACGGTATTCACCCTGGTCCGCCGCCGTCGGCGTCGTCTGGAGAGCGGCGTCGACGGGCCGATGCGCGAAATAATCGAGGACGGCGATGTCGAGCCGACTGTAGGTGCGACGGGCCCGCTCCTCCGGTGTCAACGCGGGATCGAGCACCCACGAGCGATACTGCTGCGGCCGGAGGACCGCCCCGAGCTGCTCGATGAGGCCGGTGAACTTCCGATCGGGCTCGAGCTTCTCCCAGTGCGACTGGAGCATCGTGGCATCGACGAAGTTCCGCCCCGTGTTCCGCGTCGTCGTATACACGAGCTCCTCGGTGCGAAAGCCATACCACCAGAAACTCCCGGTGATCAGCAGCAACAGGCAGAGCCCGAACAGGAAGCGGCATTTCCGCTCCAGGCTCGACTCGCCGACGATGTCCGTGAACGA
>JBAXUY010000026.1:0-30597 GCA_037129475.1 Planctomycetia bacterium
CCCATCTCGATGATCTTCCGCGACTTGTTGAAGCGGACGTTCGAGAGGCTGCGGGCCGGGATGTCGAGGTGGGGGTCGCGGCGCTTCTCGGCGGCGGCTGCGACCTCGTCGGCCAGATCGACGATCAGACGCAACGTCTTCAGATCGATCGGCGGGAGTTTCGCCGTCGCCGCCTTGGGGGCCCGCTTCGTCTTCGTCGCCATGGGTCGTCCGTCGGGGGTGGATGCCTGAAAGCCGGGCATCCTACCTTCGCGTCCCGGCGGAGGCTAACAGCGCACGTCGTCGGCGCGGCCCACGGCCTTCATGCGGCGCAGGAAGTGTGGGCCCTCCAGGGGCGGGGTGGCCGACTGTGCCGCTGCGTCGGCCTGCGGTTGCGTGCGCGGGGCGCGGAAGAATTCGGCGATCCGGCCCACGACGGTCCGCTGTTCGGCCGGTTCGAGTTCCGGAAAGATCGGCAGCGCGAGCGTCTCCTCGGCCGCCTGCTCGGTATGTGGCAGGTCGCCCTTGGCCCAGCCGAGATGGGCGAAGCACTTTTGGAGATGGAGCGGCACGGGGTAGTAGATCTCCGTGCCCACCTTGCAGGTCGTGAGGTGCGCCCGCAGGCTGTCGCGCTGCCCGTCGGCGACGCGGATCACGAACTGGTTCCACACATGGCGTCCCCGCGACTCGTCGGTCGGCACGGTGATCCGGCCGTCGAGGTCGTAGTGGGAGAACAGTTCCATGTAGCGGGCGGCGTTCGCCTGCCGGGCCGAGGTCCAGGCGTCGAGATGCGGCAGCTTCACGCGAAGAATGGCCGCCTGGAGCGAATCGAGCCGGCTGTTGATGCCGACCACCTGGTGGTAGTAGCGCGGCTCCATGCCATGCACGCGCAGCAGCTTCAACTTCGCGGCGAGGTCGTCGCGGGTGGTGGTGAGGAAACCGCCGTCGCCCGCCCCCCCGAGATTCTTCGTCGGATAGAAGCTGAAACAACCGACGTCGCCCAGCGCCCCCGAACACTGGCCATGCCACGTGGACAGGATCGATTGTGCTGCATCCTCGACCACCGGCACCCCCGCACGCGTCGCGATCGGCAGAAGAGCGTCCATGTCGGCGGTGCGGCCGAAGAGATGCACGGGCACGATGGCCCGCGTTCGTCGGCTGATCTTGCGTTCCACGTCGGTGGGGTCGACGAGATAGGTCACAGGGTCGATGTCGGCGAAGATCGGCACGGCTCCGAGCCGCGTGACGGCGCTCGCCGTCGCGAAAAACGTGTAGCTCGGCAGAATCACCTCGTCGCCCGGGGCGATGTCGAGCGCCATCAATGCGAGCAGGAGCGCGTCGCTGCCCGACGCACAGGAGATGGCGTGTGGAACTCCGAGCGCACGGGCCAGTTCGGCCTCGAGGTCGGACACGTCCGGTCCGAGGACGAAACGGCCGGAGTCGCAGACACGATCGATCGCGGCCCGGATCTCCTCCCGCAAGACCGCGTACTGCCGGTCGAGGGCGAGCAGGCCGACCGCCGGCAGGAGTCCGCCCGCCCCGGGGCTGTCGTCGGCGGCGTTCGAGTGCTTCGCGGTGGCGCTGGCGGACGATCGTTCGGCGGCGGGGCGAGTCATGATGGACGGGTCTCCAAGGCGTGGGCGGGATGGCGGTGCCGTGCAGTCGATCCTGCCGTGCGCGACGCCAACGCTGACCAGATCGTCACGACCGTCCCATCCGCTCCAGTCATTTGTCTGCACCCGTGGAATCGTCGTCTGGCGGCGTTTTTCGCCGCGGGACGCACAGAAAGCGGGGAATAGGTGAGGTTTCAACGGCCCGTCAATGCCAAGGTCCGGCAATCCCGCCAAGAGCCCCGCCCCAGTGGCATGGGGTGGTTTGGGTGGGCTGGGGGAGGACTGGCGGAGGGTCGGGCGAGGGATGGGTGCGGACGCCAGGCTGGTGGCAAAGTTTGACATCCGCCACTTTCCCACCCTAAATTCCGACCTTCGAGCAGCCCTGCGGACCGCGGACATCGAACCGTCGGCCGCCGGCAGAAAGGTGGAGTTCGGCGTTGCAGCGGGGGCCACGGCAGCCCTGCAACGCCAGTCGGATGGCACCCATAGCGGTCATCGATCTGGGGCAGATCGCCCAGCGTCTGGGGCTTCCTCCCGCCGGCGTTGCCGCCGCGGTGCAGTTGCTCGACGAGGGCAACACCGTTCCCTTCATCACGCGCTATCGCCGTGACCAGACCGGCGGGCTCGACGAGGTGGACGTGCGCCGCATCGCCGAGGCGATCCTCAAGGCCCGCCAACTCGCCGACCGCAAGCAGACGATCCTGAGAACCATCCAAGGGCAGGGAAAACTCACCCCTGAACTGGCGGCCCGTATCGAGTCGGCCGACAGTCCGAAACAACTCGAGGATCTCTATCTCCCGTTCAAGCCCCGCAAGCTGTCGCTCGCAGAGATCGCCAAACAGCGGCGCCTGGAGCCCCTGGCCCGCGAGATCCTCGCCGCCGATCCGCTGGCGGCCGATCTCGACAAACGGGCCGCCGATTTCATCGACGCCGACGGCCAGGTGGCCACCGCCGCCGACGCCCTTCTCGGGGTCGGACACATCATCGCCGATGATTTCAGCGAACGAGCCGACCTGCGGCAGCGGCTGCGTGACATCCTGTCGCGGAAGGCCCATCTCAAGAGCCAGCGCGTGGAGATCCAGGGCAAGGCGTTGACCAAGGATGAAAAGCACTTTCGCGACTACTTCGACTACTCCGAGCACGTGCAGCGGGTACCGCCCCACCGGGCGCTCGCGATCAATCGCGGCGAGCGGGCGAAACTGCTCAAGGTGCGGATCGATGGGCCGGCGGACGAGATGCAGACCGCCGCAGAGGAGATGCTCGTGCCCGAGAGTCATCCGCACGCGGAGTTCCTGCGCGGGTGCGTCCGCGATGCCCTCGCGCGGCTGGTGCTGCCGGGCCTCGAGCGGGAGATCCGGCGCGAGATCACCGAATTCTGCGAGGCGCACGCCGTCGAGGTGTTCGCCCGCAACCTGCGCAATCTGCTCCTCCAGTCGCCCATGACAGGGCGGCGCGTCCTGGCGTTGGATCCCGGCTTCAAGAGCGGGTGCAAGGCGGTCGCGATCGACGAATGCGGTAATCCGTTGGAACACGCGGTGCTCCACATCATCGGCCAGAAGGAGAAGCGGGAGACGTCCGCGCGCAGGATCGTGGAGATGGTGAAAACCCACTCCTGCACGGTCATCGCGGTCGGCAACGGCACGGCCGGGCGTGAGACCGAGACGCTCGTGGCGGAGCTCGTCGGTGGCGACTTGAAGGAACTCGACGTGGGCTACGTGATCGTCAACGAGGCCGGAGCGAGCGTCTACTCCACGAGCCCCTACGCCCGGGAGGAGTTTCCCGGCCACGAGGCCGCCGTCCGCGGGGCAATCTCGATCGGCCGACGGCTGCAGGATCCGCTCTCGGAACTGGTGAAGATCGAGCCGGCGAACATCGGCGTCGGGCTCTACCAGCACGACGTCAAGGCCCGGCACCTGCATGCCTCGCTCGATGCCGTGGTGGAGAGCTGTGTGAATTACGTCGGGGTCGACGTCAACACGGCGAGCCCGGCCCTGCTGCGCTACGTCTCGGGTCTCAACCAGACGACCGCTCGCGGTCTCCACGAGTGGCGGGCGAAGAACGGCCCGTTTGCGTCGCGACAGCAATTCCTCGAGGTGCCCGGATTCGGGGAGTCCGCGTTCATCCAGGCGGTGGGCTTCCTGAAGATCACCGGCGGCACCAACCCGCTCGACTCCACCTGGATCCACCCGGAGAGTTATTCGGTCGCCGAACAGGTGCTCGCTCGGCTCGGTGGCACGCCCGAGGACCTCATGAACCGGCAGCAGGCTTCGTCGCTCGCGGAAAAAGCCGTGGAGCTCGACCTGCCGGTCTTGGCGGCGGAGTTGGGGGTGGGCCGCCTGCTGCTGACCGACATCGTCGAGCAATTGGCGCGGCCGGGCCGCGACCCGCGTGAGGATCTGCCGAAGCCGTTCTTCAAGAAGGGGGTTCTCAAGCTCGAGGACCTGGAAGTGGGCATGGAGCTCATGGGATCGGTGCTCAACGTCGTCGACTTCGGCGCGTTCGTCGACATCGGCCTCCATGACAGCGGACTCGTCCACATCAGCCAGCTTTCGAGCCGCTACGTGCGCGATCCGCACGACGTCGTCACCGTGAGCCAGATCGTGAAGGTGTGGGTTCTCGAGATCGACAAGGCCAGGCGTCGGGTGGCCCTCACGATGATCGAGCCGGGCACCGGCCGACAGCAGCCCACGCGGCGGGACGGCAGGCAGGAGAAGCGGCCGCCCGCGGAACAGGCCGAGAAGCCCCGCCCGCCCAAGCCGCCGCGGCAGCGGGAGCAGAGTCGGGCCGTGCGCGAGCCGCGTGCGAGGACGTATGTCGCCAAGCCCGCGAAGAAACCCGCCAAGCCGCTCACGGAGGCGATGCGGGAGGGCAAGGAGCCGCTGCGGACATTCGGCGATCTGAAGCAGTTCTTCGACAAACGCGACGCGGGCGACGGCGCCAACGACTAGTACCACCTCGCGCCAGGCCCGGAGGGCCGGGTGATCACCAGCGGGCGGAGGCCCGCCAAGGGAATTTCGGCAGGATGCCGAGAATTCCCGTGAACACAGCCGGCCGGGTGATCACCAGCGGGCGGAGGCCCGCCAAGGGAATTTCGGCAGGATGCCGAGAATTCCCGTGAACACAGCCGGCCGGGTGATCACCAGCGGGCGGAGGCCCGCCAAGGGAATTTCGGCAGGATGCCGAGAATTCCCGTGAACACAGCCGGCCGGGTGAACACCAGGCGACGGAGGTCGCCCAAGCGACCGTCGGCAGGATGCCGAGCCGTCGCGTGATGAAGCCGTCCTACCGTTCGCGGAACGTGATCCGGCCCTTGGTGAGGTCGTAGGGCGAGAGTTCGACCTTCACCTTGTCGCCCGGAACGATGCGGATGAAGTTCTTCCGCATCTTGCCCGCGACGTGGGCGTTCACGATGTGGCCGCCGGTGATCTGCACGCGAAAGCGGGTGTTGGCGAGGGCCTGGGTGACGACCCCTTCGACTTCGAGGGCTTGTTCTTTTTCCGCCATGAGTGCCTTGGTGCGAGGAATCGAACTCTAGGATCGTATCTCGGCGGCTGCGGCCCGTCCAGCGGGTGTCACTCGTCGCCGGCCGCGTGTGGCGCCGAGCCCGACGCCTTCCACTTCAGGTAGGCATCGAGGAACCCGTCGAGGTTGCCATCGAGAACGCTCTGAAAATTGCCCACATAGTGTCCGGTGCGCTGGTCCTTGACCCGTTGGTCGGGGTGCAGGAAGTAGTTGCGAATCTGGGAGCCGAAACCGGTCTTGGGCTGCTGCTTGTAGCGGGCGAGTTGCTCGGCCTCGCGCTTCTCCTCCTCGACCCGCGCGATGCGAGCCCGGAGCATCTTGATCGCCGTGGCCCGGTTCTTGTGCTGGCTGCGCTCGCTCTGGCACTGCACGACGATACCGGTCGGGAAGTGCGTCAGCCGGATCGCGCTCGAGGTCTTGTTGACGTGCTGGCCGCCGGCTCCGCTCGCCCGAAACACGTCCTCGCGGATGTCCTCGTCGTTGAGCTCAACCTCCGTGTCGTCGTCGGCGATTTCCGGCGAGACGTCGACGGCCGCGAAGCTCGTCTGACGTTTTCCTTCGGCATTGAACGGACTGATCCGCACCAGCCGATGGATTCCCGTCTCGCCCTTGAGATATCCGTAGGCAAATGGTCCGCGGATGGCGACGGTGGCGCTCTGGATGCCGGCCACGCCGTCGTCCTGCCGGTCGAGCAACTCGACGTCGTAGTCGTGTTTCGAGGCCCAGGCGGAATACATGCGCAGGAGCATCTCGGCCCAGTCGTTGGCGTCGGTGCCGCCGTCTCGGGCGTTGATCGACACGAGCGCGTCGGAGGCGTCGTACGGGCCCGAGAGCAGCGAGGTCAGCTCCAACGCGTCGACGAGCTTCTCGAGCCGGCCGGCTTCCTGGGCGAGTTCCCCTTCCAGAGCCTGATCTTCACGGGCGAGTTCCTCGAGGGCCTCGAGATCGCTCCCCACCGCCAACGCCTCCTCGAGCGGCTTGAGGACTGAATTGACGCTTTTCAGTTCGGCGACGGTGGCCCGGGCCTTTTCGTTGTTGTCCCAGAAGCCGGTCTGCCCCATGGCTTCTTCGATCCGTTCCGCAGATTGCTTGCGCCCATGCCAGTCAAAGAGAGTCTCGCAGTTGGAGGAGGCGGGCGCGGATCGCTTCTGCACGGTTGAAGAGGGCGGTGTCCATGCCGCGGATTCTACGGCTGCGGGCCACGATGGAGAAGCCACGGTCATGAACCCGCCGTCATTCGCCCCGTGCCGCGATCACTTTCGCGCCTTGGCGTTGAAGGTGTCGACCGAGGCGAACGCCGCCGCGAGTGCGGCACGAGTCAGCCCGTCGTCGTTCATGATCAGGCCCGTGGCGCGGCGGCCGGTCGTGGAGAGCGTCGCGCTCACGGTGCCCGAGAGGTCGACGAAGAACTGCTCGTCGGCCTCACGGATCCGATCAGCCAGCACCCAGACGCCGACGGAGGCCGTCCGCTGACCGGCCGGGATCGTGACGAGGCCGCTGCCTGCGAGATAGTCGCGGCCAGCCACGGCCGTGCCGTTCGCCGTGGCCCAACGGAAGGACACGGGCGTGGAACCGGCGGCGGAAAGGGAGATCGTGAACGTGAGCAGCTTTCGCCCCACGTCCCCTTCCACGATCGCCGCCGAGGCGATCGAAAGCGTGGGCAGGACCGGGGCGGGCGGCGCCGCCCAGAGCGTGCCGGTCGCGGCGGCGACGACCGCGTTGTAGCGGGAGGCCCCCGAGAGCGGCTCGTCCATCCGGTGTAGTTTCGCGAAGTCTCCCCATGGCGACGCCCCGGCCTGTCCCGTGAACTGGAAGTCGAGGAACAGGTCCATTCCCGTCGCGTCGAGCGCGCGAAGATAGTCGCGATAGATGTCGCCCATCCGCGGGTCGTTGACGGCCCGGTAGAAGGCGTCTTGATACGGGGCGTTGCGCCCGTCCATGTGCGGACCGCCCTCGTAGGCGACGAGCTGAATGTCGCGGCCGAGCCTCGTCGACCAGGCATCGGCGAGCGTCTGGTGGGTGCGGGTCCAGCCCACCGCCGTGCCGACCGCCGCGCCGGTGTCGGCGAGGATCGTGTCGACCGACGTGGCGGCCGTGTAGGCGGCACGCTTCGCGTCGTCGGGGCTGAAGTAGGGGGCGATCGCGATGGCGTCGAACGAACCGCCCATGCTCTCGACGACACGATTCGTCACCCAGTCATTGGCCGCCCACCCGCCCGCCACCCGCACGAGGCGGGAGGTCTGCCCGGAAAACACGCCGCTCCAGATGTCGAGATCGCGCTTCGCCTCGCGGCCGGCCACCTGCCAGTTGTCGAGGCCGACGTTCTGCGGCAGCCGCGTCTGGTCCATCACCCATTGCGACGCCTCGAACCCCCACCCGAAGTTCCAGATCTCGTTCGACCACTCCACGTAGACCTTGCGTCCCGGCTCGAGATTGTCGCGGACGTACGTGGCAAAATTCTGCACGAACGTGTCGTCGGCCATGTGGGGCATGTTGAACCACGGGTCGGCGTCGAGGTCGTTGGCGAGCTGCACCATGTATTCGAGCGACATGCCGTTGGCGAGCGGCTCGCTGGGCGAGCCTTGGGCGCCCGAGCCCTGGCGGATGTCGTTGGCATCGCGACGGTCGGCCCACGTGCGGATGTCCGACGTGTTGGTTTCCTGCATTCCCATGAAGCGAATGGTGCCGAACGGTGCGAGGCGTTGGCGGAACAGCGGATGAAATGGTGAGAACGACGCCCCCGGCTGCCAACGCTGGCCGGCGAAGGTCTGCCCTCCGGAGGCGGGCATCCATACGTCGAAATTCCGCACGGGATCGGCGGGGCTCGTCTCCTCCACCCGCATGAGGATGCCGTTGTCGCTCGGGGTCACCTGCAGGTCGGCGAAGGAGCGGCCGGCGGCCGTGCGGCCCGTGGCGATCACCGCGGCGTCGAACCCGAACGTCACCCTGCCGGTGCCGTCCCATTCGGCCCGATACGTGCCGGCCGGATGCGCGCCACCCGTGTCACGGAACATGAGCGTGGCCGCCATCTGACGGATCGTCTGGCCGGCCGCATTCACGCGGGTGGTGAGCACGGCGGGATTGCCGTTGGCGTCGACGCGGATGGGGTTCGTCGCGCCCACGTCCCACGTCGTCCCCCACGTGGCGGTGTTGAACTCTTGGGCGATCCAGCCACGGGATGCATTGAACGCGTCGGTGAACGTCCAGGCCGGGGACCAATCGACCACGCTCTCCAGATTCATCCCGATGCGCATGTGGCCGCCGTCGGCGGCCATCAGGGCGCGCGGCTCCAGCCGCTCGACGCCGCCGAGTGGGCGATTCATGATGGAAGTGTCCTACGTTCCGCCCCTGCCGACGGAAATTATAGGCGCTCCACCCGGCTGCCTGGCAACCGCCGCACGAGCCGCCGCATTTCGAGGACGCTGATGGCGGACAGGGCTTGCGACGCCGAGAGCTCGGTCGCGTCGAGGATCTCGTCGACCGTGGTGCTTGCGGTGCCCACCGCATCGAGCACCCGCCGCTCGAGGTCGTCGAGCTGCAATTCGGCCGGATGGCTCACCGGCTGCCCCGTGGCGGTGGTCGTGGTTTCGAAGAGAGGCCCGAATTCCGTGAGAATATCGTCGATGCCGCCCACGAGCGTGGCGCCGTCGCGGATCAGGGCGTGGCAGCCCCGCGACATCCGCGAGTCGATCGGGCCGGGCACCGCAAACACCTCGCGGCCCTGCTCGCCGGCGAGCCGGGCCGTGATCAGGGCGCCCGACCGGTCGGATGCCTCGACGACGACGGTGCCGAGGCACAGGCCCGACACGATGCGATTGCGCTGCGGGAACGCCCCGGCATGGGCCTCCGCGAAGGGCGGCGCCTCGCTCACGAGCGCGCCGCTGCGGATCACGTCGAGCGCGAGGTCGGCATGTTCCGGCGGATACACGTTGAGGACCCCCGTGCCGAGCACACCGATCGTGCGGCCACCGGCGGCGAGAGCACCGCGGTGGGCCGCCGCGTCGATGCCCCGGGCAAGCCCGCTCACGACGGTGTACCCCGCGCGGGCCAGGCTCCCACCGAGCTGCTCGGCGACTTTCAGGCCGTAGGGCGTGGCGTGGCGGGCTCCCACGATGGCGACGGCGATCGCGTCGGTCGGCAGGAGCGCTCCGCGCACGAAGAGCAGCCCCGGTGGATCGTCGATCCGCGCGAGCAGCCCCGGATAGCCGGGTGTGCCTTCGATGACGATGTCGACGGCGTGCTTCGCGCACAGGTCGAGCGTGTCGTCGGCCGTGCGGTCGCGGGCGAGAGCGGGGATCGCCTCGGCCAGTTTTTTGCCGACCTTCGTGATGGAGCGCAGTTCATCGGGCCGGGCCGCGAACACGCCGGCTGGCGAGCCGAATCGCTCGAGCAGGAGCTTGCGAAAGTGGGAACCGACGCCGGGCAGACAGGCGAGCCGCACGTGGTCGCGCAACTGGTCGTAGTCGGAAGACGTGAACATTTGTCACGTTGTACCGCGTGCGCGAAGCGACGTCAAACAGGTGCGGACTGGAGCCACAGGCCTCCAGGCCTGTCGAAGGACAGAACGGGAGCTCCGTCCCCACGTCCGGCGTCAGCCGGCTGCCGCCTTGAGCTCGGCGAGATGCTGGGCCGTGTTGACGAGGCGGTCCCAGTTTTGCTCCACATACTCCGGCGGGCCGCCGATTTGGGCCACCACCTGGGCCACCTGCTCGGTCGGCACCATCTCGATCGCGTCCCACGGGCACACCTTGAGGTCGTACGGGTTCGACTTCTTGCCCGGGATGTGCACGCAGACCTCGCAGCCGACGCACCGCTCGATGTCGATCTCGCACCAGCTCTGCAGGTTGTGAAACTGGTCGTACTGCTGCACCTTCAAGATGCAGTCGACCGGGCAGACCTCGAGGCAGCTCTCGCAGCCGGTGCAGTTGTCTGCGTTGATGACCGCGAGTTCCTTGGGCAGTTTCTTGCGGGGGCCGGCTTTTGCCATGGTGGGTCAATCGGTTGGAAGGCGGACGAATCTTCAGTCATGGACATCGTAGCCAGTCGATCCGGGACGACCAAACGGCCATTTTTCCCGCGGCTCTCGGGCCCTACACGCACTCTCCGCGGACGAGGTCCTCGGGGGTCTGGCGGAGGCGGACGAGCCGGGCGGCGCCCCTGTCCACGAGCACTTCGGCCGGCAGCGGCTTCGAGTTGTAGTTGCTGGCCATCACGAACCCGTAGGCCCCCGCGACCTCGATCACCAGCAGGTCGCCCACCCTGGCCTCCGGCAGAGCCCGGGTGGCCACGAAACCGCCGTCGCTCTGCGTGAAGATGTCGCCCGACTCGCACAACGGGCCGCCGACGGCCACCTCCTCGACATCCGCGACCGCCTTGGGATCCTGCGGGCACAGGCTCATGGGGTGATAGGAGCCGTAGAGCACGGGCCGGGCGAGCGTGTTGAAGCCGGCGTCCACGAGCAGATACTTGCGGCCTCCCTGCTTCTTGACCGCCCGCACCTCCGTGATCACGAACCCGCTCTCGGCCGTGAGGTAGCGGCCGGGCTCGATTTCGAGCCGCAGGCGATGGCCAAACCGGTCTTCGAGCCGTTTCCGCGCGGCGTCCCAGAGCGTGAAGTAGCCCGAGAGGTCGGCGTGCACCTCGCCCGGCTTGTAGGGCACGGGCAGGCCGCCACCCGCCGAGATCGTGGTGAGGGAGCGGCCGATCTCGACGGCCACGCGCTCGAGCGCCCCGGCCACCTCGGCGAGATGCACGAGATCGGTGCCGCTGCCGATGTGCATGTGCAGCCCGGTCACGGCGAGGCCGGCCCACTCGGCGCGGCGGAGCACGTCGGCAATCTCCTCGTGCCAGATGCCGTGTTTGGAGCCCTCGCCGCCGGTGTTGGTCTTCTGGCTGTGGCCGTGGCCGAAGCCGGGATTCACCCGGAGGGTGATGCTCGCTCCAGGCACTCGCTCCGCGAGTTGCTCGATCATGTCGCCCGAGCCGCAGTTCACATGAATGCCGAGCTTCGCCACGGCGTCGAGGCTCTCGCGGTCGAAGATGTCGGCCGTGTAGACGATGGGGTGCACCGGCGGGAGCCCGTCGCCGCCGCGGCCCGGTTCGGCGTGTGCCAGGTAGCCGGCGGCGAGCGCCCGGTGGATCTCGCCCGTGCTCACGGCGTCGACCATCACGCCCTCGCTGCGCACGAGGGCCAGCACGGCGAGGTTCGAGCAGGCCTTCTGCGCGAACCGCACGGTATCCCAGGCGGCGAGGTCACGGCAGCGACGACGGATCATGTCTGCGTCGTAGACATAGAGCGGCGTTCCGTGGGTCCGCGCGAGGTGGGCGACGCTCACGCCGGCGATCGTGTCGCGAATCATGGGCTGTATGCCGGACTGGCCGGGACGGGAGGCGGTCGTGGACATGGCGGTGGAATGAGGGGGTTTGTGGAGATTCAGCGGGGCAGGGGGATCGGAAAACCAGGCGGCACTTCCGGCAACGGGATACCGCCGGGGCCGACGGGTCGTTCGGGCGCGGCCATGGCGGCGCCGGCCCGGAGTGCTCCCGAGTCGATCGAGAGCCGCGTGGCGACACCCCGCGTGATGGGCGCGACACGCAGTGCGACGGCGCCTCCCCCTGCCTCGCGGGCCGCGGCGTCGCCCTGCGCCGCCCGGCCGTCGCCGGCCAGCGTGTCGACATACTCGAACATGGGCGACGCGCGCGCCTCGAGGGCTGCGATCGGCATGGCATCGGCGACGGGGCGGCCACTCGCCGCAAGCGCCGCCTCGGCCCGCGCGGCGACGTCGCCACCGGCCAGCACGAACGCGTAATTCGGCGCGACGGCGAGCGTGAGTTCGACCGACTTTCCGATGCGCGAGGCAAGTTCCCCGTCGGACACGTCGACCGAGATCGTGTGCAGCGTCGCGGCTCCGGCCTTGCCGACGTCGAACCGGGGCTTCACGCCGGGCAGCGCCGCGGTGCCCGCGGAAAACGCCTGCTTCACCTGCCGTTCGAGCGCCGCGCCATCCTTCACGCGCACGCCCGCCGTCACCTCCGGCAGCGGCTTGTCCTTCGTGGCCCGGCTCGTGTCGACCGCGAGTGCGGCGTCGATGCCGCCGGCTGCCAGCGTCGCCGCGAGCAGGTCGTAGACGAGCCGGGAGACGGAGCGGGTGAGCGGATCGTCGGCCTCGCGCGGGAGCGTCTGGTCGAGCGCCTCGAGGAACTGCGCGCGGGCGTTCTCGGGAATCGCCTGCGCGATGTAGCCGCGCAGGGCGGGACGCCCACCCGTGGCGAGCGGCGGCGTGCCCACCGTGAGCGCGCCGTTGCCGGCGGCCTCGAACGCTGCGGCCGACAAAGACCCGGGCACGGCGACCGAACGATTTTCGACGAACACCGCTCCGGCGGTGTCGTCGATCCCGAGGCCGAGCGAGAGCGACTCGGTCTGCCTGAGCCCCCCGAGGGCGGCCTTGAGTGCGCCGGGATCCATCGGCTGCCCCTGCGCCGCCGACGCCGCCGCAGCCTGATCAAGCGCCGCCTCGAGCTGCTTCCGCACGGCGTCGGACATCCGGCTCGGGAATGCTTCGACACCGACCGTGAAGTCCTTGGCGAGCGCATCGAGCAGCGGCGCCGGATCGGCCGTGTCGAGGCCCGGTGGTGCGATCACGGCCCAGCCGTCGCGGTCCCGGATCGACAGTTTGACGCCGCTCGGAAGCGTGACGCGGCGGGTTTCTCCGTCCTTGGCCACGGGGCCGATGATGCTCTGGAGCGCCGCGAGCAGTTTGTCGAGATCCTTGATCGGCACGAATCCGTGGGCCGCCAGATCGGTGCCGTCGCTCGTCACGACGATGCCCGCCGGCCGCTTGACGTCGAGACCCGCGAGACCGCGGCCCTGCGTGGAGAGCATCAGCAGCGACTCGAACATCGCCGCGAGGCCCGGATTGTCGATCTGGGTGCCGAACCACCCGATCTGGCGCTTGAGGTCGGCGTAGCTGTCGACGGCGGCGACGAGCAGCACCTGCCGGTCGGCACCGTGGGTCACGCCCGCGGCGTGCACGAGGCCGGCCGCGGCAAGCAGGCCGCAGAGCGACCGGATTCGGATCGATCGGGCACCCATTCGGCAGCGCATGGCAACGTCTCCGTGCATAAGGAAAGAGCAGCGCAGTTTACCAGTGGCGTGCAAAAACCTGTATTCTCCCCGGGCATGCAGCCGCTCCCGCCGCGATTCGTCCTCGATCCCGTGCCCGTGCGGCGGCCGCTACGACTGCAGGTGCTGCTGTTTCTGGCCACCGCCGCCACGACGTTCGCCGCGGGCGTTGTCGGCTGGGAGCCGGTCGTGCTCGGGATCGACGCCGACCTCGCGGGGCAATTCGGCACGCACTGGCAGCGGGGGCTCGTCTACATGGCCGCCGTGATGGGCGTGCTCACCGCGCACGAGGCCGGGCATTTCGTCGCCGCTGCCGTGCATCGCATCCCCGCCACGCTGCCGCTCTTCATTCCGATGCCCGTGCTGCTCACCGGCACGCTCGGCGCGGTGATCGGGATGGAGGGCTCGCGGGCCAACCGGCGGCAACTCTTCGACATCGCCATCGCGGGCCCGATCGCCGGACTCGTCGTGGCCCTGCCCGTGCTCGCCGCCGGGATGCTCGTGGGCACCGCCACGGCCACGAGCCCCTTTGCCACGCCCCCGGTCGCCGCGTGGATGCAGACGTGCCTGCGGCCCGATCTCGCCGCGGGGGCGAGCATCGAACCGAACGCGCTCTTCATGGCCGGCTGGGTGGGCCTGCTCGTCACGGGACTCAACATGATCCCCGTCAGCCAGCTCGACGGTGGCCACGTGAGCTACGCGATCTTCGGCCGGAGGGCGCACTGGGTCGCCCGCGGCATTCTCCTGGCTGCGATCGCGGCGATCGTGTTGCTCGGCCGCTACAACTGGATCGCGATGGTGGTGATCGTGGCGCTCATGGGCACCGATCATCCCCCGATTCGCGACGACGGCCGGCCGCTGGGCCTCGGCCGCACGCTGCTCGGGCTCGCGTCGCTCCTGATCCCGGTGGTGACGTTCATGCCGGAGCCGTTGCTCTTCGAGTGACGGAGCCTGTCAAAGGATGTCAGCGGGCAGCCGGGCCAGCCAGTTGCAAACGGCGTCCGCATCGAGCGCGAAGGTCGCGGACCAGTGCGGGGGCTGGAACCCTTCACGCCGTTCGTTGAAGGCCGCGTAGCGGGCCCCGGCGGCGCCCGCGGCAGCACGGAAGCAATCGGTGTAGAAGTGGGGCGAGTGCAACTCGATCAGCGTCACGGGGGGCCGGCCCAGGCAGAACAGCGAGAGCCCGGCACCATGGGGGCCGGCGACGTGCGTCGCCGCTGAAAACAGCGCACATTGTTCGCCGAACGGCAGCGTGCCCGGATCGACGAGGTCGTAGCCCAACGGCCGGAAGCAGCGATCGAAGATTTCCGCTTCGTTGTCGAGCCGGCGGGCCGTGCCGGGACTGCTTCGCGACACGAAGAGCTTGCGGGGGGGCAGCGAGTCGGCCGCAGCAAACCTGAGCCGGCGCAGGAGCCTGACCGATGCCGGCGTGGCACGGCTCCAGGGCACGCTCGCGTAGGTCGGGATCACGCCGCGGGTGAAGCGATGGACGGTGCCGCCGGCCAGTGGTCGCGGCGTGATGCCGAGCAGGCGCAGCGCCTCGATCTGCCAGTGATGGATGGCGTTGAAGTACACGGCGTGTTCGGTTGGTGTGATGCCGTGGAGTTCGGCGACCGCCAGCTTGCCGAGCACGTCGTACAAAAAGTGATAGAAGGCGTTATCCCACGCGCAGGCCAGGATCACCGCGGGTTCGTCGTGCACCGTGTGCGGGAGTGTGCGGGCCGTCGCGGCCTGCTGGCGGAACGTCTCGGGCGAGCGAATCCGGGCCGATCGGTCAATGGCGGGGGAAATGATCGCCTCGCCGGTCGCCGTCATGAACAGGAGCGGATCGGCGAGCACGAGGCATTCGCCGCGGAGGCATCCGGGGGCCATCCTGTGAGGCCGCGCCGGAGAGGCACAGGATGGGCTCGAATCGATCTGGCCGACGCTGCGGAACGGAACTGGAGCGGGGGCATCGACGCGGCTCGCGTGGACGTCCTTCCAGCCGCGGCCGACCCGGCCCAGAAGCCCGGCCATCGTCGTCGTGTCGAGCCACGGTCCGGGGAGGTCATTGCCGAAGGGCCCGGCGGAGTGACCTACGAAGCTGCAGGTCGCACGGCCATCTCGCGTGGCGATGTCGTGCGAGGCGAACACTCGCTGCACCGTCGCTCCATCGACGAGTTTGAACGCCTGATAGCCGCCGAGGGCGACAAGCGAGCGAAAGACGTCGACGTCGTGGATCTCGACGGAGATGTAGTCGGGGGTGATCCCGTGGGTCAGCAGCGAGCGCAGGATGGCGGCGTCGCTGTGCTCGAGGTCGATCTTGATGTAGTGGGCGGGGCCGTGGTGTCCGATCACGTCGATGACGTGCCGTGCGGGCAGCACCACCTCCGTGAATTCGTCGGCCCGTCGGGGAGACGGGCGAGGCAACTGGCTGAGGACGTGATTGCTACGGTGGATTAAGAATGGCGTCGTGGGCGGGCCACGGTCTGCCAGGAGGACGACGTTTTCGACGACGAGGCGGCCGGCGGCGATCTCAGCCGCGAACCGTGCTTCGATCGCGCGGCAGAGCGCGGGGTTCGCCTCCACGGCCACGACACGGTCGGCCTTCTCGAGGTAGTAGTCGAGATTGTCGCCAACGTTCGCCCCGAAGTCGTAGATGAGGGTCGAGTCGCCCATGAGACGTCAGCGATTTCGGGAGCAGGCGCGGCAGGACGGTGGAAATCACGACCAGTATCGGCAGCCTGGCGGTCGGATGCCATCGGGGTCGCGGTTCGACTAAAACCCGCTTTCGTTGACGGGGGTGGCCGGGGGACCATAATTCATGGTTCCGAAGCCTCGCCCCGCCGGACAAGGCCTTCCCCCGGACAAGGCCGCACCAAGGAGGATTCCCGTGAGCATCGCAGCCAACTCGGCAGCCCAGACCGCGGTCCCCAACTTCATCGAACTCGACGACCCCGACGTGTGGGCTGCGATCGCCGCCGAGCAGACCCGCCAGGCCGAGGGCCTGGAGATGATCGCCAGCGAAAACTTCACGAGCCCGGCCGTGATGCAGGCGGTCGGGAGCGTGCTCACCAACAAATACGCCGAGGGCTACCCCGGCCACCGCTACTACGGCGGCTGCGAGTTCGTCGACAAGGTCGAAGACCTCGCCCGCGAGCGGCTCAAACAACTCTTCGGGGCCGAGCACGTCAACGTGCAGCCCCATTCCGGCAGCCAGGCCAATGCCGCGGTCTACATGACGGCGATCAGCCCGGGCGACACGGTGCTCGCGTTCGACCTCGCCCACGGCGGCCACCTCACGCACGGCATGAAGCTCAACGCGTCGGGCGTGCTCTATCGGTTCGTCCACTACGGCGTGCGGCGCGACAACCAACTCCTCGACTTCGATCAGGTGGCGGCGCTCGCGAGAGAGCACAAGCCGAAGCTGATCGTGGCCGGCGCGAGCGCCTACCCGCGTGAGATTCCCCATGGCACGTTCGCCGAGATCGCCCGCGAGGTGGGCGCGAAGCTGATGGTCGACATGGCCCACTACGCGGGCCTCGTCGCCGCCGGTATCCACGACAACCCCGTGCCCGTGGCCGACTTCGTCACGAGCACCACGCACAAGACGCTTCGCGGCCCACGCGGCGGCATCGCGATGTGCCGGGCCGCCGATGCGAAGGGCCTCGATCGCTCGGTGTTTCCCGGCCAGCAGGGCGGCCCGCTCATGCACGTGATCGCCGGCAAGGCCGTGGCGTTCGGCGAGGCGCTTCGGCCGGAGTTCAAGACGTATGCCAAGAAGGTGGTCGAGAACGCCCGCACGCTCGCGGCCGAACTCGCCCGCGGCGGCGTGAAGCTCGTGAGTGGCGGCACCGACAACCACCTGATGCTCGTCGACGTCACGCCACTGGGCATCGGCGGCAAGCTCGCCGAGGAGACGCTCGACCGCTGCGGCATCACCTGCAACAAGAACATGATTCCGTTCGACGAGCGGAAGCCGATGGATCCCTCCGGCATCCGTCTCGGCACGCCGGCGCTCACGACGCGCGGCATGGGCGGCGACGAGATGAAGCAGATCGCGGCCTGGATCCTGCGGGTGCTCAAGAGCCCGGCCGACGAACAGCTCGTGGTGGTGACGAAGGGCGAGGTGGCGGAGCTTGCCGAGCAGTTTCCGGTGCCGGCGGCGAAGCTCGACGTGGCCGACAGATGAGCCGGGTCGTGCGGATCGGCCTCGTGCAGTCGGCGTGCACGCCCACGCGTGAGCACAACGTCGCCCAGGCCCTCGCCGGCATCGCCGAGGCGGCCGCAGGCGGCGCCGACGTCGTCTGTCTCCAGGAACTCTTCGCCGGCGAGTATCCCTGCCAGGCCGAAGACCACGAGAAATTCCGCGAGGCGGAAGCCGTGCCTGGCCCGCTCACGGAACTGCTCGCCGCCACGGCGAAGAAGCACGGCGTGGTGCTCGTGGGCAGCGTGTTCGAGCGGCGCACGCCCGGCCTCTTTCACAACACGGTCGTGATCTTCGATCGCGACGGCTCGACGGCGGGCGTGTATCGGAAGATGCACATCCCCGACGACCCGCACTACTACGAGAAGTTTTACTTCGCACCCGGCGACACGGGCTTCATGAGCGTGGCCACGTCGCGGCTGAAGGTGGGCCCGCTCGTGTGCTGGGACCAGTGGTATCCCGAGGCGGCCCGGCTCACGGCGCTGGCCGGGGCCGAGGTGCTCTTCTACCCGACGGCAATCGGCTGGCTCGACGGCGAGGAAAAACTCCACCACGAGCAATATGAGTCGTGGGACACGATGCTCCGCAGCCATGCGATCGCCAACGGCGTGTTCGTGGTGGCGGTGAACCGCACCGGCCGCGAAGGGCACTTGAGGTTCTGGGGTGCGAGCGTCGTGTATGCGCCCAACGGCCAGCGGCTCGTGAAGGCTGGGCACGACACGCCGGAGACGATCGTCGTGGAGTGTGATCTCGACCGGATCGAATGGTCGCGGACGCGGTGGCCGTTCTTCCGCGACCGACGGATCGACGCCTTCGGCGGACTGCTTTCGCGCTGGGGCGGGGCATGATGGCTGCGGTCGTGTCGGACTACCGCCTGCCGGCCGAGTGGGAGCCGCATGCGGCCACGTGGCTCGCCTGGCCGCATCGGAGGGCCACGTGGCTCGGCGACTTCGCCGTCATTCCCGGCGTGTTCGAGCGGGTGGCGCGGCTCATCGCCCGCTACGAGCCGGTGCGGATCGTGGCCACGGGTGCCGTGCTGGCCGACGCTCGCGAGCGGCTCACCGGCGTCGCGAACGTCGAGTTCGTCGACCTGCCCACGAACGACTCGTGGATGCGCGACACGGGGCCGGTGTTCGTCGTGCCGCGCAGACCCGTGGCCGGTGCACGGCCCGCGGCCGTGTGCTGGGGATGGAATGCGTGGGGTGGAAAATATCCACCGTGGGATTTCGACGCGGCGCTCGGCCGGGCGGTCGCGAAGCGGCTCGGGCTCGCCGTGATCGACGGCGGGCTCGTGCTCGAAGGGGGCGGCCTCGAGACGGATGGCGACGGCACGCTCCTCGTGAACCACCGCTGCATCGAAGATCCTGCCCGGAACCCCGGCGTATCACGTGGGAAGCTCGACGAAATTTTGTGTGACCGCTTGGGCGTCGACCGGGTGCTGTGGGTGGGGGGCGAATTGGCCGGCGACGACACCGACGGCCACATCGACCAGCTCGCCCGCTTCGTCGCCCCCGGCCGGGTGGTGGCGGCCCGGCAGAGCGATCCACTCGATCCCAATCACGCCGCGATCGAGGCGAATCTCGTGCGACTGCGGGGCCTCGTCGATGCCCGGGGTCGGCAGCTCGACGTGATCCCGATCGACATTCCGTCGCGGTTCGCGTTCGAGGGCACGCAACTGCCGGCGAGCCACTTGAACTTCTCCGTGGGCAACGGCTTCGTGGCCGTGCCCGTGTTCCTCGGGGGCACCGACGACGCGGCGCTCCGCACGCTCGAGGCGTGTTTCCCGGGCCGCACGATCGAGCCGGTGGTCTGCACCGAGCTCGTCCGCGGCCGCGGCGCGCTGCATTGCATCACGCGGGACGAGCCGGCGGTGTAGGACAGGCCCGTAGCGACGGGCCTCCAGGCCTGTCGAATGGACAGAGCTGGAACGCTGTCCCTACGGTGGTGGTTTTTGGGCTTGCCCAGTGCGGGTGAAACCGGCCACGATGTTGCCCGCAGATCCGGTGATTGGTGCGTGAACAGGAGTAGCCCGATGGAACAGCTTGCAACCGTGGCGAAGGGGTTCGTGTCGCTCCTCGCCCGCCTGATGATCGCGGCGATCTTCCTGGCGAGTGCCATCGGCAACAAGATCCTGCAGTTCAAGGCCACGGCCGACTACATGCAGCAGGAGGGGGTGCCGCTCCCCACGCTCGCGCTCGTCGGCGCGATCGGGCTGCTCTTGCTCGGCGGACTGTCGCTGCTGCTCGGCGCCTGGACCCGAATCGGCGCCTTCTTCCTGCTCATCTTTCTCGTGGCAGCCACCTACTACTTCCACGACTTCTGGAAATTCGCCGATCCCACGCAGCGTCAGCTGCAGACGATCCAGTTCATGAAGAACATGGCGATCGGCGGCGGTCTGCTCTCGCTGATCGCGTTCGGCGGCGGCCCGTGGAGCGTCGACGGCTGGATCGCGAAGCGTCGCGAAGAGGTCGAGTCGGGGTCTCCGGCTGCGAAGCCGCGCGTGGCGGCGAAGATGCCGCAACAGGGCTGATACCGTCAGCGTCGCCGGGGGTGGCGTGAGCCGGCGGTTCGGCCCTCGGCGTCGATCGCCAGGGCGACGAGATCACGTCCGCGAACTGGCGGGGCGTCGTCCCGATGGCCGAGCGTCTGGAGGCCGGTGGGTGCGGCTCCGGCGGGCGAGAGGATGTTGATCGAGAGCTCGTAGACCCCCGTCGCACCTCCCTTGCGGGGCTGCAGGAAGCTCGAATAGATGACGTTCGGGAATCCCGACACGCCGATGAAATAGGTTCCTGTCAGCGGGGCCCGGAACGAGAGGTAACTGTCGAGGCTGCCCCGGGTGTCGTCGTTGCGGGCAAACTCCCGGCCCGAGGCGTCGAAGAGTCGCAGGTAGCTGTCGAGCGTCGAAGAGCCGGGGAGTGTCCGGGCATCGACGTCGGCGACGAGCGTCTGACCTGCGCTCAGGACGACCCGATAGAGATCGACGTCGCGGTCGCCTGCGGGACCGTCACCGATCCGGGCCGAGATCCTGGCCGGAGTGGTCACCGGCATGGCGGTGGCGCGTGTGTCGCCGGCATCGATGGTTTCTCGCCGCGGGGGTTGTGCCGCAGGCGGCACCGGCGCGGGCGCTGGTGGTGTCACAGGCACGGGTATCGGTGCGGGAGCGGGTGGAGCCGGCTGTACGGAGGGCTTCGGCATCGTGGCCACGCCCAGACGCTCCAGGGCTCCCGCCGCATTGAGCAGGCCCCCGGTCGCCACCCTGCCCGCGAACGTCGCCACAGGTGTCGCGCCGTCGAGGATCGCCGCGCGGATCTGGTTGGCGGAGGCGCGGGGTGCCGCAGCGGCGAGCAGGGCGATCGTGCCCGTCACGTGGGGTGTCGCCATCGATGTGCCGCTGTACCAGCCGTAGGTGCCACCGGGCAGCGTGGAGTAGATACCGGCACCCGGCGCGACGACATCGACCGACGTGGCGCCGAAACTCGAAAAGCCGGCCAGGGAGTTCGTCCGATCACTGGCCGCGACCGCGATCACCGAGGGGTCGGCAAAACTCGCCGGGTAGGACGGGGCCGCGTCGTTGTCCGACGCACCATTGCCGGCGGCGGCCACGAACAGAATGCCGGCGTTGCCCCCCGCTGCGATCGCCGAGCGGAGGGCGAGCGAGTTGGCGGCACCGCCCCAACTGTTGTTGGTCGCGACCACGTTGATGCCGAAGTCGCGCCGCATCATCGTGGCGTAGTTGATCGCGGCGATGGCGCTGCTCGTCGTGCCCGAGCCGGAGCCGCTCATGAACTTCAGCGGCATGATCGACACCTGCCAGGAGACGCCGACCACGCCGATCCCGTTGCCGCCCACCGCACCGATCGTGCCCGCCACGTGCGTGCCGTGACCATTGTCGTCCATCGGATCGGCGTCGCCGTTGGCGAAGTCCCAGCCGTTGACGTCGTCCACGTAGCCGTTGCCGTCGTTGTCGCGGTGGTCGCCGGGAATCTCGCGGGGGTTTCGCCAGATGTTCGCCGCAAGGTCGGGATGTGTCGTATCCACACCCGTGTCGATGACCGCCACGACGACGGATCGTGATCCCGTGGTCGTGTTCCACGCGGTCTCCGTCTTGATGTCGGCACCCGGCGTGCCTCCCGACTGGCCGACGTTGCGGAGTCCCCAGAGCTGGTCGAGTGCCGGGTCGGCCGGAAGCGCGGCCGCTCCGAGGGTGAAGTCGGGCTCGACGGTCGCCACCGTGACGGTCCGACCTGCCCAGGCCAGCACTCCCGTGACGCCGGCCCCGGGAGCGGAGAGCACGAAAAACCCCTCGCCGAGCGGCCGGGCGTGCCACGTCGCCGGCAGTTCGAAGTCGGATACCGTCGCGGTCGCAGAGGCGGCCCGCACGAGCCATGCGTCTCGTGCGACGTCCACGAGGCGGCCGTCCCATTCGATTCGCGAGGTTGCCGGGGCGGCCACGTCGAGATCGGCCGCCAGCGGGAAACGGGCCTCGAGTTTTTCGACCTCGAACAGGCGTGCAAGCCGCCTGCGGCTGTGACACGAGCGGACCATGATGGCCGCCTTTCCGGTGGTCGCTTCCCTTGCCCCACGGCATTCTTGCGGACGCGCGCGGCCGCAGGCGACGGCTCCTTCCGCCCGCGCGCAGCTGTCGGGAATTACTGCTAGTCTTTTGGCCCGGGCGCCATAAGACAGTTGGTGCCGCGGTACCTCGAGGAGTGCGTGTGATGGTGTTTCCCGTTGGTGACGACAACTCCGACCGGCGGTCGTTCCCGTTCGTGACGATCGCGCTGCTCGTGGCCAACGTGTTCGTGTTTGTGGTGCTCCAAAAGATGGGAGCCGACGAGAACTTCACGCTCGCCTACTGCCAGGTGCCGGCCGAGATCCTCTCCGGGCGCGACGTGGTCACCGAGCCGTCCGTCCGGGAGGTCGCGGTTCAGGGGCAGGTGATGGAGGTGACGGTGCCGGGCCTGAAGCCGACGCCGATCCCGGTCTGGCTCACGCTGTTCACCGCCATCTTCATGCATGGCAGCCTCATGCACCTCGCGGGGAACATGTGGTTTCTCTGGATCTTCGGCGACAACGTCGAAGACGACATGGGGCACGTGAAATACCTGCTCTTCTACCTGGCGACCGGCATCCTGGCATCGCTGGCATTCGTGGCCTTCAACGCCACCGGTGAGGCCGCCCTCACACCCTGCCTGGGGGCGTCCGGGGCGATTTCCGGCGTGCTCGGGGCCTACCTCGTCCTCCACCCCAATCGCCGCGTGAGCGTGATCCTGCTGCGGATGATGGTCGACGTGCCCGGCTACGTGGCCGTCGGCATCTGGTTCCTGTTCCAGGTGATCAGCGGGGTCTTCGACTCGAGTGGCGGCGGGGGCGGGGTTGCCTACTCGGCCCACGTGGCCGGCTTCGTGGCGGGGATGATCCTCGCCAAGCCCATGAGCATGGGACACGTGCGGGATGAGGCCGACCCGCTCGTCGTGCTCAGGCGACGAATCGGCTGAAACGGCGGTGCCAAGTCAGGCCGCCGTCGTGAGCCCCTGTCGGCTGGTCGTCAGTCCGCGGGCTCGGAGCCGGTCGACCCAGCCCTGATTCGCGAGGTACCAGGCCACGGTGCGGCGGATGCCCGACGCGAACGTCTCCCGGGGCCGCCAGCCGAGTTCGGCGGTGAGTTTGGCGAAGTCGATCGCGTAGCGCCGGTCGTGGCCGGGGCGGTCGGTCACGTGCGTGATGAGCGACGCGCAGGG
The DNA here is from genome assembly GCA_037129475.1 of Planctomycetia bacterium. Taxonomy (GTDB): domain Bacteria; phylum Planctomycetota; class Planctomycetia; order Pirellulales; family UBA1268; genus RGVT01. Next base: position 23,164 of record JBAXUY010000026.1, read on the forward strand.
CGCGTGCGCGAGGCCGGGTCGGAGCTGGTCGACCTCGGCACAGATCGTCTCCACGATCTCGATGTTGGCCCGTTCACAGGCTCCGCCGATGTTGTAGACCTCGCCCACCCGGCCGCGGGCGAGCACGGTGCGGATCGCATGGCAGTGGTCGGCCACGTAGAGCCAGTCGCGCACCTGGCGGCCGTCGCCGTACACGGGCAGTGGACGGCCCTCCAGGCAGTTGAGGATCATCAGCGGAATCAGCTTCTCCGGAAACTGGTACGGCCCGTAGTTGTTCGAGCAGTTGGTGGTGACCGTCGGCAGGCCATACGTGTGGTGGTAGGCCCGCACGAAGTGGTCGCTCGCGGCCTTCGAGGCGGAATAGGGTGAGTTCGGGGCGTACGGTGTCGTCTCCGTGAAGTGGCCAGTCTCCCCGAGCGAGCCGTAGACCTCGTCGGTCGACACGTGCAGGAAGCGGAACGCGTCGCGCTCCGGAGCGGGCAGGGACGACCAGTAGCGGCGCACCTCCTCAAGCAGACGAAACGTGCCGACCACGTTGGTTTCCACGAACGCCCCCGGCCCGTCGATCGATCGGTCGACGTGGCTTTCAGCGGCGAAGTTCACGACCGCCCGGGGCCGATGGGTTTCCAGGAGCGATCGCACGACTGCCGCGTCGCCGATGCTCCCCTCCACGAACACGTGCCGGGGTTCGCTGGCGATGTCGGCGAGCGAATCGAGATTGCCGGCATAGGTGAGGGCATCGAGGTTGATGACGGCGGATGGCTCCTCGGCGATCCATTGCCGCACGAATTCGCCGCCGATGAACCCGGCGCCGCCGGTCACGAGGGTGGGCTGCATGAGATCCTTTCCAGTTCCGGGCGGGAATCGACGGACGCCGGAGTCGAGGGCGATCGGGCGACGCGGCCGCTCGCCTGCAGGTAGTCGCTCACGCCCTCGGTCCAGGGAGGCAGGTGGGAGCCGGTGGCGGCGCTGAACCGGGTCGTATCGAGGACGCTGTACCGCGGCCGGGCGACAGGCGACGGATATTCGTGCGAGGCGATCGCCGCCACCTCGATCGGGAGCCCGGCCTGACGGAAGAGTTCAGACGCGAGCCCGAACCACGATGTCTCGCCCGCATTCGTCACGTGAAACGTGCCCTCCGCGTGCGCCGCGAGGAGGTGGAGAATGCCGATCGCCACGTGGGGCACGTAGCTGGGGGTGCAGATCTGGTCGGCGACCACGCGCACGTCTCGACGGGTCGCGGCAAGCGCGAGCATCGTGTCGAGGAAGTTCCGCCCCCGCACGGGCCCGTTGGCCGCCGCCGAATACAGTCCGCAGGTGCGCACCACGAGATGGCGAGGGCAGCCGCGGGCGGCTTGTTCCCCGGCCAGTTTTGAGGCGCCGTACACGCTCAGGGGTGCCGGGGCGTCGTCCTCGAGGTACGGTCGCGCCCGCTGCTCGTCGCGACCAAACACGTAGTCGGTGCTCACCTGCACGAAGCGGCTTCCCGTCGCGGCACAGGCCCGTGCGAGGTGGCCAACGGCGGTCGCGTTGACGGCAAAGCAGCCGTCTGGATCGCGCTCGGCGGCATCGACGGCCGTCCACGCCGCACAGTTGATGACCGCCTCGGGGGCGAGCTGCGAGATCGTGGCGCGAACGGCCTCCGGATCATGGAGGTCGAGATCCGCCCGGAAAAGCGGTACGGCGCTCGATCCGAGAAGCCGCACAAGCGCGCTTCCGAGCTGGCCGCCGGCACCGGTGACGACGACCGAGCGCAGCGGAGATGCATGCAGGGGACTGGTCATGGATGATCGAGTTGCATGCGGGCTGGAACCGCAGGCCTGAAGCGAAGGGATCACCCGGAAAAGTAGCAGTGGGGCGACCGTGACACCAGTGGAATTTCCCCGCGATTTGCCCGGGCCGCCCTGTCGCCGCAGGTTCACTCGACGGACTGGCCGAGCCGGGCGAGGTGGTCGTCGATGAGGCCGACGTCATACGTGCCGGCGACGCCGCGAAGCGAGGCCCGAACGGCCGGCAGCGACAGGCCGTAGTGGTTGACGCGAAACAGCCCCACCTTGAGGAATGGCACGCCGGCGGCGAGCAGCCGGAGGGGAAACAGTTCGCTCGGGTTGTGGGGCCGGCGGCGGGCTTTCTTGATGTGCCGCCACGACCGCCGCGGTTCGGTGAGCGCCACGTGCGGGCGGATCTCGGCCCAGGTGGCGACGCCCCGGCGTCGCGCGTCGTAGAGTGCCGCCGTCTGAAATCCAGCGCGGGCGAAGTGCTCGGTCATCCCGATCTCAAACCGATCGATCACGTCGTCTTTGCAGGCCTGAGGTTCGACGGTCCGCCAGAAGTCGGCGAATGCGGCCGACTCCAGAAGCGGGCGACGCATGACGAAAAACCACGACTGCACGTGCGGGCATGACGTGCGCCCGCGCCGTTTCGTGCCCTGTTCCGAGAGGCACATGCCCCAGAAGTCGGCGGCCGCGATCCGTGGATCATGAAAAACGGGCGCGAGGTCGAAGAGCGGGCCATAGACGCTGTCGTTGGCACAGACGATCTCGTCGTAGTCGCCGACGCGAGCCAGGCTCTGAATGCCGTCGCGCCAGCTGCAAAAGTCGTAGCCGACGTTGTCGCGCGTGATGAAGTCGTCGACACTGGAACGCAGTCCGCCGGGCAGGCGAGGCGTCGACGTCGAAACGACGACGAGCCTGTCGACGACCGATCGATAGGCGGTGATGGCCCGCACCACGTGCGGGTCGAAGATGCCATCGCGGTCGTAATGGGCAAAGACGAGTGCCCGAGCCATGGATGATGCCAGGGTGCGACACGGATCTCCGGCAGCGCCGTGAGATACTCCCGCTTCGGATTGTGGCAGGCGGGCCGGCCGGGTCACCATCCCGATTGCTGGCGGGCTGGACGGTCTGCGCGGGATGGCGTAGTTTTGCGGCAGTTTCCCGGCAGTCAGACAAGCGCCTTATGAACGTTGGCCGAAAATTCGCTGAATTCGTGGGCCGGATCCCCGGCCTCAAGGGGCTCGCCACCAGCGTGCAGCTTGCGCTCCGTCGGCAGCGGGCCCGTCAGCGCAAGGGACTCGGACATCCCACGATCCCCGCGTCCTGGGTGCCCCGGGGCACCCGGCCCCATGTGATCCTCGTCGGTCACGAGGCCACGCGCAGCGGCGCGCCGATGATCCTGCTGCGGCTGGCCCGACACCTGCGATCGACCGCAGGCATCGGCTGCCGCGTCGTCCTCCTGGCGGATGGTCCGTTGCGGGAGGATTTCGCCGCCGTCGCACCGACGATCGTCGTGCCCAACGTCGTGGACGTGTTTGCCGGGCTCGCCGACGTGCTCCGGCATTCGTCGCCGCCATGTGTCGTCGTCTGCAACACGATCGCCACCGCGCGGGTCGCCGATCAGTGTCGCCTGCAGAGCGTGCCCGTCGTGGCCTGGATCCACGAGACGGCCACCGTGATCGATGAGTTTTTCGGTGGCCGCAAGACCGTCCAACGGATGGCACGTGCGTCGCGGCACATCGTCTGTCCGTCGCAGCTCGTCGCCACGTCGCTCACCGAAGCGTACGGGATTCCCCCGGGCAAGATATCAGTCGTTCCCTACGGCATCGACGCGCCGCCGGCCGACGTGGATCGTGCCGAGGAACGGCAAGCCGTGCGCAAGGATCTCGGGCTGCGGCCCGATGCGCGGATCGTGCTGGCCTGCGGCCGCGCCGAACAGCGGAAGGGCGTCGATTTGTTCGTGCAGCTTGCCTCCAAGGTGATCGACCGGCAACCGGTAGCCGGGGACGACGTGCACTTCGTGTGGGTGGGACGGTGGGACGACCAGTCGAAGCCCTGGGCGCGTCACGACATCCGGCAGTTGGGACTCTCCGAACGGATCCATTTCGTGGGCGAGAAGCGGAATCCGGCCCGATACTTTGCCGCGGCCGACGCGTTCGTGATGCCGTCCCGCGAGGAATCGTGCGGCATGGTGGCGCTCGAAGCGGCCGCGACGGGGTGTCCGGCGGTGTCGTTTCACGGGGCCGTCGGGGCTGCCGAGATGCTCTCGGAGGACGAGGCCGTTTTTGTCCCCTACCTGGATGTCGATGCGATGGCGACCGCCGTTCGGGAGCGGCTCGACCGCGGCCCACACCAGGCCGTTGACTCGCCGATTTTCGAGCGATATCCGTGGTCACGGTGTCTCGACGACATGACGCGGGCGATTCAGGACGCGCTCGAGCCACCGACGGTGAGCGGAGCCCGGGAGCGGTCCGCCGTGCCCCTGAGCAGTGACGCTTGGAAGCAGGCCTTCGGCCAGAATGTCCTCGTGATCGCCTACGGGCCGCCTCCCATCCCGGGCGTCGCCACGGTGGAGGGCACAGGCCTGCGGAGTTGGGGGCTGGCGGCCGCCCTCGCGAAGGCAGTCTCCGAAAGCGTGGTGACGCTTGCGATCCCCACCTGGTACGACTTGCCGTCGATGCCGGCGGAATTTGCAGGCGTGCGCATCGCGAGGTGGGGGCACGACACGCTGGCGGAGATGATCGCGGAATACGACGTGGTCGTGGCCAGCTACTGCCTCGGGGATGATTCGGTTCGCATCGCCGAAGCGGTGCTCGAGCATCAGGTGCTGGTGTGGGACTCCTATGTGCCGATCCACGTCGAGGTCTGTGCCCGTCGTTCGGCCAACCGCCATGGCGAAGCCGTGGCCTTCGAGCGGGATCGCCGGATCTGGGAAGCGTGCCTCAAGCGGGGCGACTACTTCCTCTGTGCGACCGAGGCCCAGCGGCTCTATTACACGGGCGTCCTGGCGGCGATCGGCAGGATCAACCCGGTCACGTATGACGATGATCCGTTCCTGATCGTGCCCTACGGTATCCACGAAGCTGAAGCCGTGCCGAGACGGCGTCCATGTTCCGAGCTCATTTCGGCTCCCGGAGCTTGGAAGCTGCTCTGGTTCGGCGGTGTCTACCCGTGGTTCGACATCGGCTGCCTGCTGGAGGCGGTCAAGGCGTTGTCGGAGAAGCACGCCGTCGGGCTCGTGATCGTCGGGGCGAAAAATCCGTTCGTGCAGCACCCCGATTTCGAAAAGTGCCACGAACGCATGATGAAGATGATCGAAGACCCTGCGATCAGGCCGCTCGTGCATCTCGTCGACTGGGTGCCCTTCCATGAGCGCGGCGACTGGTATCTCGATGCCGACCTGATCTGCTTCGCCAATCAGCAGGGCATGGAAAACCTCCTTGCCTGGCGGACGCGGGTGGTCGACTATCTCTGGACTCGCACTCCGCTGGCCACGAACGGCGGGGATCCGTTGAGCGAGGAAATGATCGCCGCAGGGGCGGCGGTCCGTGTCGATGCGACCGATCCGGCGGCGCTCGCCGCCACGCTCACCGCCACCCTCGGCGATGCCACGAAACTGGCCGCCATGCGTCAGGCTGCCGATACGATTCGGGAAAAGTATCTGTGGCAGAACGCCGTCCGCCCCCTGGCCGACGTGATCCGTGGCGCGCGGGTGGGGTGAGGCGGGGTGGATGTCCCTGGAAAGCGGACCGGCCTGAAGGATGTTCCGCCCTGCAACGTGGCGCGATTCCTGGCGGAGTCGATGCCCACCGAGTGACGATCATTCACCGCGCCAGGTAGATCGCGATCCAGTCGTCGCGGATCACTCGCAGATCGGCTTCCGCGGCTTGGAACCGCTGCAGGGAGGCACGAATCGCATCGGCATCGAGGAGATCCGCGCAGCGGCACTGCTCGAGCAGATCGGGCAGCGCAGCTGACGAGCGAATCGGTCGTTTGTGCGTCTCGCCGTGCTTTTCCCGGGCCTTTCGGCGGTAGTAGCCGATCTCGTGATGACGCTGGATCAGTTCGAGCCGCCGCGTGTAGTACTCGCGAACGAGCGCCTGCCGGGTTTCCGCAGCGGCCGATCCCGCCTGTCGCAGCGTGGCCCGTCGACTCGCGTCGTCGCGCGGCTTGCGGGCGACGACGGCGAAGCTCGCAGCGAGACAGCGGGACGTGTAATCATCGAAGCCGTCGAGCAGGGGGCTGCCTGGCGAGAGGTCGCGCCGCATCTCGTCGAGCACGTCGCCGAGCCGCATGCCGAGCAGTCGCTTCTGGAGATCGGCGGTGAGGTAGCCGAGATACCGGTCGATGGCCATCGTGACGGTCATCAGCGGGCTCGACGATTCCGGCACGTAGGATTCGAGGAGGTCGTAGTCGCCGGCGAGGTGCGTCTCCACGGCCTGGGGCGTCATGTTGTAGAAGTGGCCTGGAAAGCCGTGGTAGCCCTGCATGAAGGCCGTGTCGATCCGGAAAATCCCGCCGGGCTTCAGTACCCGTTTTACTTCGGCGATCGCGGCCCACGGGTCGTGGAGGTGTTCGAAGACCGCCCCCGACTCCACGTAGTCGATCGACGCATCGCGAAACGGCAGCGCCTCCGCCTCGCAGACGACGTCGACGTTGGGGCAGGGCAGGACGTCCATCGAGATCACCCGTGGATCGCGTGACGGCACGTCGCCCGACCCGAGGTGCAGGATCACGGTGTCGGGGCCGGCGTAGCGGTCGCCGGGCATGAATTCACCGATGTTGCGCGAGACCTTGTTGTCTGGCGGTGGCGCGAGATGCCAGTCGAGAATCGTGCGGACGAGGATCGGCTTGCCGTTGACGAGCGGGTAGGTCTCTCCGGAGGGGCTCACGAGCCCGTCGCCCCCGCACGCGAGCGAGCCGCCGGACCGCGGGCACTGGAGCAGCGGCAGCATCCGAGCGACGTCCATGTCGACTCCTTGTTGACCCTATCAAGCACGCCGCCCACCGGATGACTCCGGTGGGCGGCGGCGTGTATCTGCAGAGAACCGGCCGAAGCCCGCTCTCCACGAAAACGATCACGACGGAGCTGGCGGGTTGATCGTCAGGCCCGTGGCTGAGTTAATCACGTTGGTGCCGTTGCCGCTCCACGACTTCGTATCGATCACTGATGTACCGGAGCAATTGCCATTCGCGAGCAGGCCGATCACGTTGTCGGTGATCGTGGCATCCGTGATCTCAAGCGACTGAGCCGCCGAGAGCAGCACGCCCGCTCCGCCGCTGGCCCCGCCGGACGTGAGCGTGAACGTGCTCGTGTCGACCTTCGTGCCCGTGAGCACGCCGGACGCGTTCAGGCCCCACACCTGCGAGCCGGTGACGGTGGCCGACGTGATCGTCAGCCCCGTCGCGGCCGAGAGCGTGATGCCGGTGGCCGCGTTGGTGATCAACGTCTGCGTGATGCTCGATCCGGTGAGCGTGCCGCTCGCCACGATGCCGTCGCGGAAGTCGCCCTTCGACGCGTCGCCGCCACCCACGATCCGGTTATCCTCGCCAGACAACTCGCCGCCGATCACGGCGTCGGTCGCGTTCACCAGGTAGATACCCACCCGGTTGCCGACGAAATCATTGTCACGCACTCTCGTGCCCGTCGTCGTGCCCG
>JBAXUY010000260.1:0-2445 GCA_037129475.1 Planctomycetia bacterium
GAAGGTCCGCGTGCGTGCCCTCAAGAACCTCAAGGCGATGGTTCAGGGCTGAGCCGAAGCGAACGACATGCAAAACGGGCGGTGTCCCTCGAGGGACACCGCCCGTTTTCTTTTGATCGCGGGGCGATTCCAGTGGACGGGGCCGGAATCGAACCGGCGACACACGGATTTTCAGTCCGTTGCTCTACCAACTGAGCTACCCGTCCCTCGGCAACGGACACTCAGCGACCGCTCCGGGACCCGCCATTGGTAGAGACAGGCTACCCACCTGTCAACGCGTGGCGGCGGAACGGCCCTGAGGGAGTCGGCTACGGAAGCATGGCTCGCCACACGCCGGACAAGAACCGCCCCAGAAAGCCCCCACCGCGACGATCATCGCCGGGCGTGCCCGGATCATCGATCAAGAGCGGATCGAACTGCTGCCCCCCCCCGGGCGCAGAGGAACCCGACGAGCGGCGCGACGGTGTATCGTTCGGCAACGCCCCCGCGAGAACCGTCTCGGGCCGGGGCGTTCTTCCACTGCGGCCGGGCACCGGCTGGCGAGGCATCGCCATCGGGCCGTCTGGTGTCCACGGCCTGAGGCGCTCGATCACAGCCGTCGCCGATGCCAGGCGGTCGGCGGGATCCTTGTGCATCATCGCTTCCACCACCGCACAGAATCGGGCGCTCGCCTGCGGGGCGAACCGCCGGACGGGAGGCGGGGGCTCGGAGAGATGCCGGCGGGCCTTCTCCTCTCGCGTGCCTCCGGGAAACGGCACTTCGCCGACGAGCGCGTAGTAGAGCGTGCACCCCAGGCCGTAGATGTCGGCCGGCGGTCCGGCCTTGTCGGGCGCCCGAATCTGCTCGGGCGCCATGTAGTCCATCGTGCCGATCACCCGCCCGAGCCGCGTCGACTCCTCCTCCATGATGCTGCCGGCAAGGCCGAGGTCGAGCACCTTCACCCGACCGTCCGTCGTGACGAGGATGTTGCCGGGCTTCACGTCGCGATGCACGAGCCCTTTGTCGTGGGCATAGGCGAGCCCCCTGGCAGCCTGCACGATCACGGAGGCAGCCGTGACTTCGTCCAGCACTCCGTAGCGCCGCACCTGCTTCCGCAGGTCGAGCCCGTCGATCAGTTCGGTGACGAGGTAATACACCTTGCCGTCGTGGCCCGCATCGAGGGCCCGCACGAGGTTGTCATGATCGAGCCGGCCCAGCATGCGAATCTCTCGGCGAAACGCGGCCTCCGTCTCCGGCGTCGACTTCTCCCGCGGGAGCACCTTGATGGCGACCTCGCGTCCCATCATCACGTGCTCCGCCTTGAACACGCGGCCCATGCCTCCCTGGCCGATGGCGTCGAGGATCTTGTATTGGCCAAGCGTGAGTTTGCGGCGGCCGACGAGCATCTGCTCCGCCTGGAACGGCGTGAGCAGGCCTTGGGAGACGAGCAGATCGGCGAGCGCCCGATCGTGCGACGCGTCGTCCGCCGGAGACGCTGTCGCGCGAACTTCAGCCTCGGCCGCCTCCACCTGCACGGCGGTCACGAGGCCACTGGCCAGGGCCGTCTCGCGAAATGGGCGCGGCTTTCGCGGTGGCCGCGGCCCCTGGGCGTCGTTCGGGTTGGATGCTGCGCTCGACATCGTGTCACGGCGTCTGTCGACCACCCCGACCGGGGCGGCGACGACGAGCATGCTGCAAAAGTCTACTCCCGGTCGCGGGCAGGAGGTTCGGAAACCGCCGTTCCCACGCCGGTGGCAACGGTGCCTCGAACGTGCATGGCTGCCCCGACGCGGGATGCGCCACCGTGAGCCTCCTGGCGTGCAACGCGATACCGCCGGGAAACGGCAGGCGGGCCCCATACCGCCGATCGCCCACGATCGGACAGCCGCGGCGAGCCAGTTGCTCCCGCAGTTGATGCCGCCGTCCCGTCGATGGGGCGAGTTCCACGAGCGACACCTCGCCGGCCCGCTTCACCACGCGGGCCCGCACGTGGGCGGCGCGGGGAGCGGATGCGGCTGCCGTCCCCGCCGCCTCGTCCTCGGCGTGCCGCTCCAGAGAATCGTGCCAGTCGACCCACTGCCCGAGCGGTGCGGGGAATCGCCCCTCCACGACGGCCACGTAGTCTTTCGTCACAGTGTGGTCCCGGAACTGGGCGGCGAGCGCCGCGGCGGCGGTCTTCGTGGCGGCGAAGGCGAGCACGCCGGAGACAGGGGCGTCGAGCCGGCTCACGACGCCGAGAAACGCCCCGGGCGGGCGCCGCCCCTGCATGATCGCATACATGCTCGCCGCGCCCCGAGGGGCGTTGGCCGTTGGCACGCCGGCGGGCTTCACGAGTACGATCAGTGACTCGTCCTCGTGGATGATCTTCAGATCAGGAGTGGCCGATTCCATGAACTCAGGGTCGCGTCCTGCGATCGTGCTTGCAAGCAGGTCGCCTCGACGCCTCGAATTGGCCCGCGCCGAGGG
>JBAXUY010000261.1:0-2408 GCA_037129475.1 Planctomycetia bacterium
CTTTCGGCGGAGTCGGGAAGGTGGGCACGCGCAGACGAAGGGAGTCGTTGAGGACGAAACCACGCCAGGCCCGGAGGGCCGGGTTACCACCAGCGGACGGAGGTCGGCGAAGGTACGTTCGACAGGATGTCGAGACGTGCCGTGAAGACAGCAATGACAGGCTGAAGCCTGTCCTACTCAGCCGGTTCTTTGCCCGCCACGAGGTCGAGGATCGCGGCGCCGAAGTCGGCGAGGCGTTTTTCGCCGATGCCCTTCACCCGCAGAAGCGCCGCCGGTGAGGCCGGCTTCTCGCGGGCGATGCCGCGGAGGGCCTTGTCGTCGAAGATCGTCCAGGCCGGCTTGCCACGGGCGTCGGCCACGCGGCGCCGCCAGGCGCGCAGTTGCTCGAACAGCCCTCGATCGACTCCCTGCCAGTCGTCGACATCGGCCTTGCTCGCCTTCGCGCGGCCGCTTCGCGGTTCGAGCAGCACGACGGCACGCCCGCCCTTGAGCACCTCCCACGAGCGCTCGTTGAGCGTGACGACGGGGCGATCACCGCCGGTGCGGCCGAGCAGGCCCTGGTCGAGGAGTTGATGGGTGAGGTTCTCGACGGCCCGCTGGTCGAGCGTGGCCAACAGGCCGAAGGTCGAGAGCTTGTCGTGGCCGTGTCGCATGATGCCGTCGGTCTTCGCACCGCGGAGCACCTCGGCCACGTGCCGCACGCCGAACCGCTCGCCGACACGGGCCACGCACGAGAGGATCTTCTGGGCCACGACGGTCGACTCAGCCAGATTCTCGGTCTCGCCGAGGCAGACGTCGCAGGCATTGCAGGGCTCGGTGCCGTAGGCCTGGCCGAAGTATTCGGAGAGCGCGGCATGGCGGCAGCGGGCGGCCTGCGCGTAGCGGCGCATCGAGTGGAGGTGCTCGGTCTGGCTGGCGATGAGCCGCTCGATCTCGTCGGGCTCGAGGTCCGACTCCTCGGCGCTCTTGCGCACGAGCGACTCCCAGCTGAACACGTCGGCCGACGAGTAGAGCAGCACGCACTCGGCGGCGAGGCCGTCGCGGCCGGCGCGGCCCGTCTCCTGCTGGTAGGCTTCGAGGCTCTTCGGCAGCGACGTGTGGAGCACGAGCCGCACGTCGGACCGATCGATGCCCATGCCGAAGGCGACGGTCGCCACGACCACGTCGATCGTCTCATGGGCGAACGCCTCCTGTGTCTTGTGCCGTTCCTTCGCGTCGAGCCCGGCGTGATACGGCCGCGCGAGAATGCCCTCTGCCGCGAGGCGGGCCGCGAGCTTCTCGGTCTCCTTGCGCGAGATGCAGTAGACGATCGAGGCCTCGCCGGCGTGCCGCCCGAGCACCTGGAGCGTCTGGGCGATGCGGTCGGTCCGCGGCACCACGCGGTAGGAGAGGTTGGGTCGGTCGAACGTGCCGACCAGCACCTCGGGATCTCGCAGGTGGAGCTGCGCCGCGATGTCGTCGCGCACCCGCGGCGTGGCGGTGGCGGTGAAGGCGTGCAGGCTGGCCTGCGGAAACCGCTCCCGCAGGAGGGCCATCTGCCTGTATTCGGGCCGGAAATCATGGCCCCACTGGCTGATGCAGTGGGCCTCGTCGATCGAGAACCGGCGCACGCCCACCTGCGCCAACAGGTCGAGGAGCCCGGTGTTCACGAGCCGCTCGGGCGCCGTAAACAGCAGCCGCAGTTCGCCCGCGACGAGCCGGTCGCGAATCGCCTGCCGCTCCTCCTGCGACATGCCACCGTGGATCGCCGCGGCCGGATAGCCGATCGCATCGAGCGCATCGACCTGATCCTTCATGAGGGCCACGAGCGGCGACACGACGACGTCGGTCCCCTCGTCGATGAGCGGCGGCAACTGGTAGCAGAGGCTCTTGCCACCACCGGTCGGCATCACGACGAGCGAGTCGCGGCCGGCGAGCGCCGCCTCGATCGCTTGAGCCTGCAACGGCCGCAGCCGGTCGAAGCCCCACCACGTCGTGAGCACCTCGCCGATCCGCGGATCGGCTGAGGCCGTCGTGGCCGTCTCGGACGCTCCGTGCCCTGCCATGCCTGAACCTGCTGCGCTCGTGAAGCCGGCAGAATACCAGATCGCGTCGTCGCGCGGTCGAGGCACGCCGCGGCCGGCCCACCCTGCCCGGGCGTTGAAGCATGCAAGCTGATAACCACCCGCATTCGGAGCCGGCGGGAGGCATGCTCGAGGGATGCTTCACGGAACGGCACGGCATCCTGCCGTCCGTTCCTTGGCCGACCTCCGTCGGCTGGAAACAACCCGGCCCTCCAGGCCTGGCGATCTTTCGTCCTCAACGACTCCCTTCGTCTGCGCGTGCCCACCTTCCCGACTCCGCCGAAACTGCTTGGCGCTGTAGCGACAGGCCTCCAGGCCTGTCGGGAAGTAGCGACAGGCCTCCAG
>JBAXUY010000262.1:0-2394 GCA_037129475.1 Planctomycetia bacterium
CGCATGCGCTCTGGCAAGCGCAGGCACATCCGAGTGAGCGAAGGGCTGGAGGCCCACAGCGAACGTCCGGCGACGGGGCATGGGGAGCCCGAAGCCGCCGCGCTCGCCCTCCTACGGCGCGACGGGCTGCAGCCGTTGCGTTTCGGCGGCGGGGGTCGTGCGGGCGAGGCCGGCGGCGCCGCCGGCGAGCATGTTGAGGTAGTCGACCGTCACATTCATCGCCTCGTTGAAGTAGTAGTCGCGCTTCACGATCGGCCGCTTCGGGTCCTCCACCTCGGCAAGCTTCTTTTCCTCGTCCTCGGCCGCCTTGCCTTCGTTCCATTGCTTGGCGAACTCCGACTCCACGAGCGAGATCGTCTTCTCCTGCTTCCGCTTCTCGTACTGGGCGATATCCTTGGCCACCTTGCCGAAGTCGTCGCTTTGCTGCACGCGGCCGACGGACCGGTCGCGAAGCGTCTTGAGCATGTCTTCGCTCACGCGACCGCTCGACTGAAACGTGGCTGCCGGCACCTTGTCGAAGGCGATCGCGTGGTCGAGATCCCCTTCACCCACCGGCAGGTGCGTGGTGAGACTCGGCAGCTCGACGTCGCTCTTCACCCCCTCGAGCTGCGTGCTCAGGCCGCCCGGGCGGTAGAACTGCTGCATCGTGATCTTGATCGCACCGAGCGGTGGGGCGTTCGGCAGCCGCTGGAAGAGCTGCCGCCCGAGGTCGAGCAGGCTCTGCACCGTGCCCTTGCCGTGCGTCGCCTTGTCGCCGACGACGAGGCCGCGGTGATAGTCCTGGATCGCTCCTGCCACGATCTCACTGGCGCTGGCGCTGAACTTGTTGGTGAGCACCACGAGCGGGCCGTCCCACGAGACGCCCGGGTCGACGTCGTCGTACTGCTGCACCCGCTTGTCGGCGTCCTTGATCTGCACCACCGGACCTGTGTCGATGAACAGGCCCGTCAGCGAGATCGACTCCGGCAGCGAACCGCCGCCGTTGTTGCGGAGGTCGAGCACCACGCAGTCGACGCCCTTCTGCTTGAACTCGTCGAGCAGCCGCTTGCAGTCGCGGGTGCTGCTCTTGTATTCGGCCTGGCCCTGCCGCGCACCGGCCATGTCCATGTAGAAGCTCGGCAGGTTGATGACGCCGATGCGATACGGCGAGCCGTCCGCCTTGCGGCCTTCCTCGATCACCTCGCCGCGGGCCTCGCTGTCCTTGAGCTCGATCTTCGCCCGCGTGATGTCGTAGGTCTTGGGCGCGGTCTGGCCCACCGGGATCACCTTGAGCCGCACGACGGTGCCCCGCTTGCCGCGGATCAGCTTCACCACCTCGTTGAGGTTCATGTCGACGACGTCGACCATTTCGCCCTCGGAGCCCTGGCCGACGCCGACGACGCGGTCCTTTTTCTGGAGCCGGCCATCCTTGTCGGCGGCGCCGCCCGGCACGAGCTCGGCGACGGTCGTGTAGCCGTCCTCGGCCTTGAGCGAGGCCCCGATGCCGTCGAGCTGGAGCCGCATCCCGATCTCGAAGTTCTCGAGCGTCCCGGGCGACATGAAGCTCGTGTGGGGATCGAGGCTGCTGGTGAGCGACGAGAGATACGTTTCGAGCAGTTCATCGGCCGTCATCTGGTGCATCCGCTTGGCGAAGCTGCGGTAGCGGCGGAGCAATTTGTCCTTCGCCTCTTCAGGGGGCGCCTTCTCCATCTTCTGCACGAGCAAGTCGTACTTGATCCGCTTCCGCCAGAGATCCTCGGCCTCGGCCTCGCTCGTGGCCCACTTCGTGTCGTCGCGATCGACCACGATCGATTCGTCTTTCGTGAAGTCCTGCGGCGTGGCGAGGAGTTTCTCGATCAGCGGCAGCCGGGCATCGACCCGCTCGAGAAACCGGTTGTAGACCTCGTAGGCGAAACTCACGTCGCCCCGCTTCACGAGGTCGTCGAGCGAGTCTCGCTTTTGCATGAAGGCGTCGACATCGCTCTGGAGAAAGTAAACCTTCATCGGGTCGAGCGCCTCGAGAAAGATGCCGAACCAGCGGCGGGCGATCTCGTCGTCGATCGGCCGACGCGTGAAATGCTCGCGCTCGAGGTAACTGCGCACGGCGAGCGTGATCTGGCGGTCGTTGGGGCCGGGCTTGGCCGCGGTCTGCTGCGTGGCGGGCGCCGGCTGCGCGGCGACGGCAGTGGGGGGCTGCTCGGCGGCGACGCGACCGCCCAGTCCGACCACGCACACGAAAAGGGCTGCCGTCGCGCTGATGCAGAGATTCCGCAGATCGAACATTCCCTTGCTCCTCGCCATGCCACTCATGAATGCGTCCCGCGCACGGGCTCCTGGGTCTGATCCTGCATTGTGACACTTCGCGCCGTCCGTGGCGAGATGTTTCTTTCCGTGCCACAGGGCTTCCACCGCACG
>JBAXUY010000263.1:0-2347 GCA_037129475.1 Planctomycetia bacterium
GCTGGAACAGCGCCACGGCCGACCGCGTGCCCGACGTGAAGCAGGCCGACCTCGATGGCGGTGTGCTGAAGGTGATCAACGAACCGCGGGCCGGCCACCAGCCCCACATTCACCACGAGGCGGGGTTCACCGACGGTGGCGCGATCGTGCGGTTCAAGCTGCCGGAAAAACAAAAGGCCACGACGCTCACCGTCGGGTTCGTCGACCGCGCGACGCCTGGCGTGCACGCCGGCCATTTGTGCTACGCGCTCGTCTCGACCAAACCGCCGCGGATCCAGCTCGCCGATTACAAGACCGGCGTCATGAACCTCGAGCTTCGCAAGCGTCGTCAGCCGTATCTCGACCGGAAGGCGCCGCTGCCCGCCGACCTCGCGGCCCTCCTCGCCACGAAGACAAAGGACATCCCCTGGAAGGCCGACAACGAGTGGCACGAGCTTGTGCTCGTGACCGAGGGCGACGAGATGCGGGTCACGCTCGACGGCAAGCCGCTCGGCAGCCACCGCTCTGAGGGCTTCGCGCATCCGATGAAGCGCTGGTTCAGCTTCCTCATGAACCCGTCGGCCTGGATCGACGACGTGAAGGTCTACAAGGTGAAGTGATGCGCGGCGGTCTGGCGGCTGCCGTGCTGGGAGCTGGAATTGCCGCAGTAGCGAGCGGCCAAGCAGCCGCAGCCGACCGCACGTCGCTCTGGCCACACATCCACGCGGCTGCCGACCTCGGCGACAGCCGCGGCGGGACGGCGACGTGGGATGCATCCGACTCCGGAACGCTCGCGTTCAACGTGACCGAGCCCGGTCTGCATGCGTGGGCCGACGTCCCGGCGCCCGCGGAGGGCTGGGATCTCGCGCGCCGCGCGCAGATCGAAGCGTCGGTCGCGAACGTCGGCACCACGCCGGCCGAGGTGCAGGTGTGGGCGGTCGCGGCACGGGGCTGGGAGTCGGTCGCCGACGTCGCCACGCTGGCTCCCGGCGAGACACGGCTGTTTGTATGTCGGCTGCGCGAGACGTTTCCGGATGGCACGCCAAAGCTCGATCCGGGGCGGGTCAGTGGCGTGCGCGTGCTCGTCCGCAAGGCGGCCGCGGGCATGGCGATCCAGGTCGCCGGGCTTGCTGCCACCGGCGAGGCCGAGCCGTGGACGCAGCCGGAGGGCCGCATCGAGGTGCCCGCCGTCGTTGAGGGGCCGGCTGCCGCCGGCAGGCGGGTGCGGTACCACCTCACCGGCGATGAAGGCACCGACATCGCGTGTCTCCTGCATCTGCCCGACGATTGGCGGCCGGGAGGCGTGTACCCCGTGATCGTCGAATACCCGGGCAACGTCTTCTATGCGAAGGTCTGCTACTCGACGGGGCTGCCAGATCAATGCGGCATCGGCTACGGCATGGCACGGGGCAGGGGAGCGATCTGGGTGAGCATGCCATTCATCGACCGACAGACGAACGCGATCGTCGAGAACGGCTGGGGCAACCCCGACGAAACCGCCGACTACTGCGTGCGGGTCGTCGACGATGTGTGCAGGAACTTCGGCGGCGACAGGCGCACCGTGGTGCTCACGGGGTTCTCGCGGGGGGCCATCGCCTGCGGCTTCATCGGCCTGCGAAACGACCGCATCGCCCCGCTCTGGAAGGGCTTCCATCTCTGCCAGCACTACGATGGCGACGGCTGGAACGGGGCGACGCTCGAGGATGCCCTCGAGCGAGCGAAGCGATTCCAGGGCAGGTCCGTCTTTCACACCGACAATTCAGCGGACAGGGTCAAGCCGGTCACCGACATCATGAACGTGCCGACCACGTTCGTGAACTCCGGCCTCGGCTTCCACTCGATCGCGATGTTTCTCGACGATCGCGAATCGACGCAGCAGGTGCGTCGCTGGTTCGCGGATCTCGTTGAGGCGTCTCGAACCGTCAGGCCTTGATCTCGCCGAGTTCACCCGTGCTGTCGCCGAAGCTGTCCACGGCGACGCCCGAACCCTTGAGAAGCGTGAGCCACGCGTTGCACAAGGGGATGCCCTTCGTGACGACGATGTTCTCGCCGAGCTTCACGCCCGCCCCCCGCCCGGTGATGAGCGTCGGGCAGTTGTCGAGTGAGTGGCCCGTGCGGATATTGCTGCCGTAGACGACGGTCGTATGGTCAAAGAGGGTAGAGCCGTCGGGCTCCTTCGTGTCTTTGAGCCTGCCGATGAGGCCGGCCAGCAGTTCGCTCTGCGCGAGATCGCGAGCCCGCGACGACTCCACGACGTCGCCCGGTCGTCCGTGATAGTGGCTCATCGTGTGGGCCTCCGTCTTGAGGCCCATACTCGTGAGCAGCGTGGTCACGGGCTGCCGGTAGGTGAGCACCCGCGTGCTGTCGG
>JBAXUY010000264.1:0-2321 GCA_037129475.1 Planctomycetia bacterium
AGGTTGTGGAGGTCGATCTTCCAGTAGGCCTCGGTGTAGGTGGAGAGCGGCAGGTCCTTGCGGGCCTGCTCGCGAGCGATGCCCGCCTCGAGCCGCTCTTCGTAGACCTTGCGGGCGAGCCCCTGGAGTTCCGTCTCGGCCGCCGTGAACGTTTCGCCGGCCGTGCGATCGAGCAGGCCGGCCGAGCCCTGCCGGTTCACCGTGGCCTGCGTTCGCCACTCGTCGAGCGGCGTGGTCTGCATCGAGTCGATCGCGAGCGAGTAGCGGGTCGAGTATTCGTTGACACTCGCGGTCCGGTGGCGGATCCATTGCCGCCAGCAGTCCATCGGCACCCGGACCACGAACTTCAGCTCCGCCATCTCGAACGGCGTCGTGTGGGCATGCCGCAAGAGATAGCGAATCAGCTGCCGGTCGTCGCTCACCTTGCGGGTGCCCTCGCCATAGCTGACGCGGGCGGCCTGGACGACGGAGCCGTCGTCACCCATACAGTCGACGAGGGCCACGAACCCGTCGTCGAGCACCGGAAACTTCTTCCATCGGAGCGTCTCGAGGATCGCGGCGCGGTCGGTGGAAGGAGTCGCGGGGGCACTCATCACGTGTGGTTCCCGGAGAAGCGGAAACGCACAGGATGGAGCACGGTGCACCGACGGTCAATCCTTCGCCAAAAGCTCCTGCAAGAGCGTCGCGAGTTGGCGGGCGTCGTCCGAGTTGACCACGCGGGCGATTCTGGCCTGCGGCACGCCGAGTTTGGCGAGCGACTTCTCGATCGTCTCCCAGAGTTTCGCCCGCTTCTTGCCCTCGGCCAGGTACAGGTCGGTCACCTGCTCCCCGAGCCGCTGCAACAGGGCGGTGTCGAGGTTGTCGTAGTAGTTTTTGACGATCGACTGCTGGTATTTCGTGAGTTCCGCCATGTGCCTCGTCCCCGCTCCAGTGGAAGGCCGTCCCGGCGCTGGCTACAGTATCGGACACCCGTCCCCGTTCCATCGAGAGAAACCGATGCCCACCATCACTTTCACGAACGAAAAGAAGGAAATCCAGGTGCCCGAGGGGGCCAATCTGCGAAAGGAAGCCCTGCGGGCCGGCGTGGCCCTCTACCCGGGCATCCACAAGGTGGCCAACTGCCACGGGTTCGGCACCTGCGGCTCCTGCCGGGTGCTGATCACGAAGGGGATGGAGAACGCGAGCAAGAAGGGCATCCTCGAGGCGGCCCGCCTCGGCGTGTCGCTCGCCTACATCGGCAACGAAGACACCATGCGGCTGGCCTGCCAGACGAAGGTCAAGGGCGACATTACCGTCACGACCTGTCCCGCGCTGAATCTGTTTGGCGAGAATTTTTTCAGTTGAAGGAAGTCATCGCCATCGTGAAGCCGTTCGTCGCCGAGCGGGTGCTCGAGGCCTTGAAGTTCGCCCCGCTCGAAGCCTGCACGGTGCGTGAGGTGAAGGGCTACGGCCGGCAGAAAAGCTACCTCGACCAGTACGGCGACAGCGAATACTCGCTCGCCTTCCTGCCGAAGGTCGAGATCCAGGTGTGGGTGGACGACGCCCGTGCCGACGAGGTGGTGGAGCGAATCGTGACCGTGGCCCGCACCGGCCGCATGGGCGACGGCAAGATCTTCGTGCTCCCGGCGACGGTGCCGTAGGGCAGGCCTCGGCCTTTCATGCCCGCTACGCGCCCAAGCCGGCTCGGGGCTGCCCCGTACCGTCTCGCCGGACGTTCTTGGGCGCAGTAGCGACAGGCCTCCAGGCCTGTCGATCGACAGAGCTGGAGCTCTGTCGCTACGGAGGAGGCTTCGGGCTCCCCGTGTCCCGGGAGCCGGAGTTTGTGACCAGCGCAGCCATCTTCACGCGAACACCCGGCATCGTGCCGCTGTTCGCTTGGCGGGTCCCTGCCCGCGGGTGATCATCCGGGCCTCCTGCCCTGCCGTTTGCGTAGGGGAGCCGAGCTTTGCTCGACGACCGTAAGCCGGCGCGAGTCTTGACCAAGGCATGGCCCGCCGTGCCAGTCCTACTTCACGAAGATTCCCGTGGCATACCAGATGCCATTGGAGCCGCGGCGGAGGTCGTAGCCGTAGGCGGCCTGCGGGCTCCGGACCGCGTTCCAGTGGCCGCTCGACTGCCGCCAGCTGGCCACGCAGTCGACGCACGAGTCGAGGAGATCTTGGCCAGGCCAGCTTTCGGCGCACACTTCCGAGGCACCGCCGCGGCCGGCGGCGATCCGCTGCGACCTGGCGTCCCAGCCGTGGTGCCCCTGGCGGCGGATGCTCGCCTGGTGCTGCGAGTGGGCTTCGGCCGCGGAGCAGAGCGAGGGGTCGCAGGTGCCG
>JBAXUY010000265.1:0-2159 GCA_037129475.1 Planctomycetia bacterium
GCGATGTCGTCGCCGGCGCCGATCCGGGCGAAGAGCCGGTCGACGATGCCGATCCGGGCCCGCTGCGCCGGCACGAAGCTGCCGGCCTGGGCGAGCACGGCGAAGAGCGCGGCCTGCCGGATGAACGTGCTCTTGCCGCCCATGTTCGGCCCGGTGACGAGGAGGATCGCAGGCGCGCCGTTGCCGCCGGCCGCGAGCGCCAGGTCGTTGGCCACGAGCATGCCCGCAGGAAGGATGTCTTCGAGGATCGGATGGCGGCCCTCCTCGATCACGATCTCACCGCCCGTGGAGATCGCGGGCCGCACCCAGCCCCGCGACCGCGCCACGTCGGCGAACGAGGCGAGCACGTCGAGCATGGCGAGGATCTCGGTGGCACGGTCGAGCCGTGCCCGGTGCTCCGCCACGAATGCCCGCAGGTGCTCGAGCAGCTCGATCTCGCGGCGCGTGGCCTCGTCCTCGGCCCCGAGCACCTCGCGCTGCCGCTCGTCGAGATCGGGCGTGGTGTAGCGCTCGGCGTTTTTCACCGTCTGCTTGCGGATGTAGTCGGCGGGCACCTTCGCCGCATGCGTGCGGCTCACCTCCAGAAAGAATCCGAACACGCGGTTGAAGCCGACCTTGAGCGAGGGGATGCCGGTGCGTTCGATCTCGCGGGCCTGATACTCCGCGATCCAGGCCTTGCCGCCCGAGGCGAGCTCGACCAGCCGGTCGTAGCGCTCGTCGAACCCCGGGCGGATGAAGCCGCCGTCGCGGGCGAACATCGGGCAGCCGTCGCGGAGCGTGGCGCCGATGCGGCCGGCGAGGTCGGCGCAGGGATCGAGCCGGGCGGCAATGTCTCCGAGCAGACCTGTCGTGCCGGCGAGCCCGGCGACGACGTCCGGCAGGGCGGCGAGCGCGCGGCCGATCCGCTCGAGATCGCGCGGGCCGGCACGTCCCGAGATCACTCGGCCGGTGAGCCGTTCGAGGTCGCCGACGCCGGTGAGCGTGGCGACAAGCCGCGCGGCCCGCGACGCGTCGCCTACGAGGGTCGCCACGGCGTCGAGCCGCTCGTTGATTCCAGAGAGTGCCACGAGCGGTTCGGCCAGCCAGGCGCCGAGCAATCGACCCCCCATGGGCGTCTTCGTGCGATCGAGGACGCCGGCGAGCGACCCCTCGCGACGACCCGACGCGCTGCCGCGGACGAGCTCGAGGCTGCGCCGCGAGACCTCGTCGATCTCCAGGCGATCGCCCGGTCGCCAGGCGCCGAGCGACTCGATGCGGGCGACGGCCGTGGGCTCGTTCTCCTCCAGATACGTGACGATCGCTCCGGCCGCCCCGATTCCCGGCAGGTCGGCCGGCAGATCGAAGCCGAGCCCTTCGAGCCGGCGGCCGCCCACCGCCTTCGCCACGGCGGCCGTGGCCTCGGTGTCGGCGAACCACCAGTCGGGCCGCGCGGTCACGGCGCACGAGCAACCTGGAGATGAAACCAGCTCGGCCACGACGTCGCGATCCTTCTCGGCGCAGAGCACCTCGGCGGGGTCGAGCCGGAGCAGATGGTCGGCCACGTCGTCGCGCGGGATCACCGCGCACTCGAAGCGACCCGCGGCGACGTCGATCCACGCGACGCCCACCCGCACACCGTCGGCCTCGGCACGGGGCAGGAGCGCCACGAGATAGTTCACCCTCCCCGGGTCGAGCAGCGACTCGTCGGCGGCGATGCCGGGCGTGACGATCCGTGTCACCTCGCGACGCAACAGGCCCTTGGAGGGCTTTCCATCCGTCGAAGCCGGCCCGTCGATTTGCTCGCAGATTGCGACCCGCCGGCCGGCCGCCACGAGCCGCACGAGCTGGTTGTCGAGCTGATGGTGCGGGAAGCCGGCCATCGGCAGGGCGTCGGGGCCCTTGTCGCGGCTGGTGAGCGTGAGGTCGAGGAGGGCCGAGGCCTCGCGGGCGTCGTCGCCGAACAGTTCGTAGAAATCCCCCATCCGAAACAGGACGAGGGCCCCCGGGCACCGGGCCTTCGCCGCCTCGAACTGTTGCATCATCGGAGACGCCATGGCCGCGAAATGTAGCAGCCTTTGACCGTGCGGGGGGGCGGGGCGTACAAAACTGAAGACTCGAGTGCGGGCGCCGATGAGAGGCCCCTGCGATGGGGGCCTGTGAACCTGGTCAGGGCCTAACCG
>JBAXUY010000266.1:0-2125 GCA_037129475.1 Planctomycetia bacterium
AGCAGGTTCGCCACCCAGACGGCGATATTGGCCACGATGATCGAGAGCACGCCCGTCCATTCTTGGAGGAAGGCGTTGGACGGCTCGGAGCGATAGTAGCCGCGATCGGAGAATCCCATCGGTGGCATCCTAGGACGGGGCCGGGCCCGAGGGCAACCGGCGACGATGTCGGGCCAGCCTGACCGGCTGGGGAGCATCTGCTACGCTTCGCGTTCCGGCGCAGAACAACAGCGCCGGGACTCATTCCTCGAGACGGAGAGACGGAGCATGGCGACCAACGGGGCGCTCGGCAGGAAGTTGCGGATGGGGATCGTGGGCGGCGGCCAAGGCTCGTTCATCGGGCGCGTGCACGTGACGGCGGCGGTGCTCGACAACCGTGCCGAGCTCGTCGCCGGCGCGTTTTCGAGCGATGCCACCCGGTCGAAGGCGAGCGCCGCCGACTACGCCGTCGATCCGGCGAGGGCCTACGGCTCCTACGAGGAGCTGTTCGCGAAGGAAAAGGCTCTGTCGGCCGAAAAGCGGATCGACTTCGTGTCGATCACGACGCCGAACCACATGCATTTTCCCGTGGCGAAGGCGGCGGTCGAGGCAGGCTTCAACGTGATCTGCGACAAGCCGCTCACGCTCACGCTCGCCGAGGCCGAGGCGCTCGCCGAGATCGTGAAGAAGTCGGGCGTGGTGTTCGCCGTGTCGCACAATTACACCGGCTACCCGCTCGTCCGGCAGGCCCGCGAGATGATCCTCTCGGGTGAGTTGGGCGACATCCAGGCGATTCGTGCCGAATACATCCAGGGATGGCTGCGAACCAGGCTCGAGGCCGAGGGGCAGAAGCAGGCGGCGTGGCGGACCGATCCGAAAAAGAGCGGCGCCGCCGGCGCCTTCGGCGACATCGGCACCCACGCCTACAACCTCGGCCGCTACATGACCGGCGTCCTGCCGGCGACGATCAGCGCGAACCTCAAGATCTTCGAGCCGACCCGGGCCCTCGATGACTACGGCCACGCCGTGATCCGCTACGAAAACGGCGCCCTTGGCACCGTGACCGCCTCCCAGATCAGCCACGGCCGCGAGAACGACGTCCGGATCCAGATCGACGGCACGCTCGCGAGCCTCGAGTGGCACCAGGAGAACCCCAACCAGCTCTTCGTGCGCAAAAATGGCGAGCCGCACCGGATCTACACCCGCGACCCCAACGCCCCGTACATGAACGCCTCGGGCAAGGCCGCCTGCCGGCTGCCGTCGGGCCACCCCGAGGCCTTCTTCGAGGCCTTCGCCAACATCTACCGCGGCGCCTACGACGCGATGGAGCTCGCCCTCACCGGCAAGCCCTTCGAGCGCACGGACACGATCTACCCCAACATTCACGACGGCGTGGAGGGGATGTATTTCATCGAGCAGTCGGTGGCGTCGAGCAAGGCCGACGGCGCCTGGCTGCCGCTCAAGCACCCGCTGGCCAGACACTGATGGCGAAGACAGACACGGCGTTCTTCGTGTTCGACATCGAGAGTGTGGCCGACGGTGCGCTCGTCGCGCGGGTGAAATACCCGGGCGAGGATCTCGCGCCGGCCAAGGCGATCAAGAAGTACCGGGAGGAACTCCTCGAGGATAACGGCAAGGACTTCATCCCCTACACGTTCCAGCTCCCCGTGTCGCTCGTGATCGCGAAGGTCGCCCACGACTACCGGCTCATCGATCTCGTGGCCCTCGACGAAGAGCAGTCGCGGCCCCACGAGATCGTGAAACTCTTCTGGGAGGGCTGGCAGAAGTACCGCCGGCCGCGGCTCATAACCTTCAACGGCCGGGGCTTCGACCTGCCGCTCCTCGAACTCTGTGCCTACCGCTACGGGATCGCGATTCCCGACTGGTTCGCCGAGGATCGCAAGAGCTTCGATCAGCCCCGCAACCGCTATGCCACGTTCGCGCACTTCGACCTGCACGAGTGGCTCACCAACAACGGCGCGTCGCGGTTCAACGGCGGACTGTCGCTGGCGGCGAGCCTGATCGGCAAGCCTGGCAAGCTCGACGTGGCCGGGCACATGGTGCAGGACCTGTGGGACGCCGGCAAGAAGGCCGAGATCCACGACTACTGCCGCGGCGACGTGCTCGACACCTACTTCGTGTTCCT
>JBAXUY010000267.1:0-2096 GCA_037129475.1 Planctomycetia bacterium
CGGAAGTATTACGTCGAGGCGCGGCCCGAGATCAGCGACCGCGACTACGACCGGCTCATCGACGAACTGCGGTCTCTCGAAGGGAAACACCCCGACCTCGTCACGGCCGACAGCCCGACGCAGCGGGTGGGCGACGAGCCGGTGCCCGAGCTCGAATCGGTGACGCATCGGCTGCCGATGCTCTCGATGGACAACACGTACGGCGCCGAGGATCTCGTCGCCTGGGGCCGCCGCGTCGAGAAACTGCTCCACGAGGGCAGGGACGGGGCCACGCGGATCGACTGGATCCTCGAACTCAAGATCGACGGCGTGGCCGTGTCGCTCACCTATGAGGCGGGGCGGCTCGTGCTCGGCGCGACCCGCGGCAACGGCACGGTGGGCGACGACATCACGCACAACGTGCGCACGATCCACGGCGTGCCGCTCGTGCTCGACCTCGACGATCCGCCCGCCCTGATCGAGGTGCGCGGCGAGGTCTACATGACGAACTCGGACCTCGTGGCGCTCAACCAGACGCAGGCTGCGGAGGGCCTCGCCCCGTTTGCGAACACACGCAACGTGGCCGCCGGGAGCATCCGGCTCCTCGACCCGCGCGAATGCGCGAAGCGGCCGCTGCGGTTCTTCTGCCATGGCGTTGGGGATGCCGCCGGCCTCGGGGCGGCGTCGCAGTCGGAACTGCTCGCCTGGGCCGTGCAGGCCGGGCTGCCGGTCGCGCCGGGAACGCAGACGTTCGAGTCACTCGACGCCCTCGTGGAGCGGGGCACGGCGCTCATCGAGGAACTGCATGCGCTCGACTTCGAGGTGGACGGGTTCGTCGTGAAGGTCGACCGCTTCGACCAGCAACGGCGGCTCGGCGCCACGGCGAAGAGCCCGCGCTGGGCGATCGCCTGGAAGTTCGAGAAGTTCGAGGCCACGACCACGCTCGCGGGCATCCGCGTGCAGGTGGGCCGCGGCGGCACGATCACGCCCGTGGCCGATCTCGAGCCCGTCGAGCTTGCCGGCACGACCGTCAGCCGGGCGAGCCTCCACAATGCCGACGAGGTGGCCCGCAAGGACATCCGTGTGGGCGACGTGCTCGTGGTGGAAAAGGCGGGCAAGGTGATTCCGCACGTGGTGCGCGTCGAGAAACACCTGCGCAAGGGCCGGCTTCCCGTCTGGCACCCGCCCACGGAATGTCCGGAGTGCGGCACAGGCGTCGTGAAGGACACCGACGGCGTCTACATCCGCTGCCCCAACGTCGACTGCCCGGCCCGGATGCGCGAGCGGCTCAAGTTCTTCGCGTCGCGCGGCGCGATGGACATCGAGGGCCTCGGCGACAAGCTCGT
Organism: Planctomycetia bacterium; assembly: GCA_037129475.1. Taxonomy (GTDB): domain Bacteria; phylum Planctomycetota; class Planctomycetia; order Pirellulales; family UBA1268; genus RGVT01. Next base: position 1,326 of record JBAXUY010000267.1, read on the forward strand.
GGAGCAACTCGTGGCCACGGGGCTCGTGAAGGATTACGCCGATCTCTACCGGCTCACCGCCGCCGACCTCGAACCACTCGAGCGGATGGGTGAGAAGTCGGCGAAGGGACTCGTCGACCAGATCGCGGCGAGCCGGTCACGGGGCCTGGCCCGCGCGCTCAACGCGCTCGGCATCCGCCACGTGGGCCCGCGGGTCGCCACGCTCCTCACCCAGCGGTTTCCGACGATCGAAAAGCTTCAGGCCGCATCGATCGAGGAACTCGCCGAGGTGCACGAGATCGGCGACGTGATCGCCGAGAGCGTCCACGAGTGGCTGGCGAGCGACTACGGCCGCCGGGTGATCGACGGGCTGCAGCGGTGCGGCGTCGATCTCGAAGTGCCGGAGGCCGACCGCCCCGTGACCGACGGCCCGCTCGTCGGCAAGACGCTCGTCGTGACCGGCACGCTGGAGGGCTTCTCACGGCAGGCTGCCGAGGAGGCGATCCGCAAGGCCGGTGGCCGCGCCTCGGGGAGCGTGTCGAAGAAGACCGACTACCTCGTCGCCGGCGAAGAGGCCGGCAGCAAACTCGACAAGGCCCGCTCGCTTGGCGTCGCCGTGATCGACGAGGCGGAGTTCAAGAGATTGCTCGGTACGTAGGGCAGGCTTCAGCCCGTCTGTGGAACGGGTTGAGTCTGGCACCTCTCGTTCCGCGCCGGCTTCGGGCTCCCATATCCCGTCGCCGGACGTTCGCTGCGCTGTAGCGACAGGCCTCCAGGCCTGTCGGATGGACA
>JBAXUY010000268.1:0-2079 GCA_037129475.1 Planctomycetia bacterium
CGCACCACACGATGATCTACAAGGCCCGGCCGCGGAGCTACAAGGAGCTGCCGCTGCGCCTGGCCGAGTTCGGCACCGTCTACCGCTACGAGCAGTCGGGCGAACTGGGCGGCATGACGCGGGTCCGCGGCTTTACTCAAGACGATGCCCACATCTTCTGCACCCACGAGCAGGTGGAGCGGGAGGTGGAGGGCTGCATCGACTTCACGCTGACAGTGCTGGAGAGCCTTGCCTTCGACAACTTCCGCGTGCGGCTCGGCTTCCGTGATCCCAAGAGTGATAAGTACGTCGGCCCGCCCGCGCGGTGGGACGAGGCCGAGGCCGCGATCGAACGGGTGGCCCGCCGCATGAACCTGCCGGGCTGCGAGCCCGAGCCGGGAGAGGCGGCGTTCTACGGGCCGAAGATCGACTTCGTGGTCAACGACTCGCTCGGCCGCGAATGGCAACTGGGCACCGTGCAGCTCGACTACAACCTGCCGAGCAAGGAGCGGTTCGATCTCGAATACATCGGGGCCGACAACGCGAAGCACCAGCCGGTGATGATCCACCGCGCGCCGCTGGGATCGATGGAGCGGTTCGTGGGGGTGCTCATCGAACACTTCGCCGGCGCGTTTCCGCTGTGGCTGGCTCCCGAGCAGGTGCGGGTGATTCCGGTGAGCGAAAAAAGCGAGGCGTATGCCCAGCAGGTGAAGGCCCGGCTCGAGGCGGCGGGCCTGCGGACCGGCCTCGACCTCGCCGCCGAAAAACTCGGCGCCAAGATCCGCACGGCCCAACTCGACCTGATCCCGATGATGGTCGTGTGCGGCCCGCGGGACGAGGCGGCGGGCACCGTGAGCCTTCGCGACCGGCTCGACGGCGACTTGGGAGCCATGAGCCTCGAGGTGGCCGTCGAACGCTTGCGCGATGAAAACGCCCGCCGCGCCGTCCGCCACAAGCCGAAGCCGCTCGTGCTGCCGGGTGGCGACGCGACGGCAGAAGAAGAAGGCTATTGAGCCCACGGGCGATGCCACGCTTTGCGATCCTCGAGCACACCGGCGCCCCCGACGACCCGGCCGGACGGCACTTCGACCTCTTGCTCGAACACGGCGCGGCCTGCCGCACGTGGCGGCTCCTGAAACTGCCGCAGCCGGGCGGACCGGCCGTGGCGGCACTCGAACTGCCGCCGCACCGGCTTGCCTGGCTCGACACGATCGAAGCGGACGTCTCCGGGGGCCGGGGGCACGCCCGCCGCGTGGATGCGGGCACGTTCGAGCCGCTGTCGCTCGACGCCGATTCGCTGTCCGCCGCCACGGTGCTGGTGCTGCAAGTGACCGGGGGCCGGTTCGCTGGTCGCCTCCGGCTCGAAAGCATCGCGGACGGCTGGTCCGCGATGCTGGCCGGTGCATGACGTATCATGGCGGCACCCCAGGAGAGCCCCCATGAAGCCCCGTGAAGTGCTCGCGATGTGCCGCGAGAAGGAAGTGAAGGCGGTCGATCTCCGGTTCGCCGATTTTCTCGGGGCCTGGCAGCACTTCACGATCCCCGTCGGCAAGCTCGAGGAAGACACGTTCGACGATGGCCTTGGGTTCGACGGCTCGAGCATCCGCGGCTGGCAGGCGATCAACGAAAGCGACATGCTCCTCGTGCCCGTGCCCGACACGGCCGTGGTCGATCCCTTCGCCACGATCCCCACGCTCTCGATCATCTGCAACATCCAGGACCCGATCACTCGAGAAGACTACTCGCGGGATCCGCGGAACGTGGCCCGCAAGGCGGTGAACTACCTCAAGGGCACCGGCCTTGCCGACACCTGCTTCATCGGCCCCGAGGCCGAGTTCTTCGTGTTCGACGACGTGCGGTTCGACCAAAACGCCCACGAGGGCTACTTCCACGTCGACTCCGTCGAGGCCGAGTGGAACCGCGGCCGCGAGGAACTGCCGAACCTCGGCTACAAGCTCCGGCACAAGGAGGGCTACTTCCCCTGCCCACCGTCGGACCAGCTCATGGACATCCGCAACGAGATGATGCTCACGATGATCCAGTGTGGGATCGACGTCGAGGCCCAGCACCACGAGGTGGCCACGGCCGGCCAGTGCGAGA
>JBAXUY010000269.1:0-2061 GCA_037129475.1 Planctomycetia bacterium
TGCTCAAGGCACTCCAGCAGAAGTTCACCTGCACGACCGCTCCCTGGCTGCCCACGCCCGACCGCGAGGCCCGCCGACTCGTCAACGAGATCGTACTCGACGAAGAATCGGACGAACTGCCCGAGGGGGGCTACGCGTCGCACTTCGAGCTCTACATGGAGAGCATGGAAGCCGCTGGGGCCGACACGCGGCCGGTCGGGCGGATGCTCGCCGCGCTCGCCGACGGCGCCCCGGTGGCCGACGCACTCGCCGCCGCTGGCATTCCCTCCGCCACGACCGACTTCGTGCGCACCACGTTTGCAATCATCGATTCCGGCTCCACGCCGGCGATCGCGGCGGCCTTCACGTTTGGCCGTGAGGACGTGATCCCCGACATGTTCCGCAACCTCGTGGCCTCGCTCGCCGACGAGGATCCGGTCGCCTGGAATCGGTTTCGCTACTATCTCGAGCGGCACATCGCCCACGACGATGCCAAGCATGCCCCGATCTGCCGCCGGATCGTGTCGGGCCTCTGCGGCGACGACCCGGCCGCGTGGGCCGAGGCCTCGCACACGGCGCGACGGTGCCTGGAAGCCCGCATCGCCCTCTGGGACGCGATCGCCGACATGCTGTAGGACGAGCCTGCGCCGCCTCAACGCAGGATACGTAGCGACAGGCCTCCAGGCCTGTCGATGGACAGGGCTGGAGCCCTGTCCCTACGAGGGTCGATGGACAGGGCTGGAGCCCTGTCCCTACGAGGGCCGATGGACAGGGCTGGAGCCCTGTCCCTACGAGGGCCGATGGACAGGGCTGGAGCCCTGTCCCTACGGAAGCGGGTCGATTTCGAGCGGCGGGGCACCGGTTGAGTTGTTGATCACGCCCGTGGTGTTGCCGCTCCAGGTCGTGCCGCGCACTGCTGAGGCCGTGCAGTTGCCCGTGGCCAGCAGGCCGATCACGTTGTTGGAGATCGTCGCACTCTGGATCAGGAAAGACTGTACCCCCGAGAGCAGCACGCCCGCCCCGCCGCCGGCACTGCCGGCCGTGAGTGTGAACGTGCTGCTGATCACCGCCGAAACGCACTCGCCCGACGCGTTCAGGCCCCACACCTGCGAGCCGGTGACGGTGGCCGACGTGATAAACAGGCCGTTCGCGGCCGAAAGTGTGATGCCGGTGGCCGTGTTGACGATGTCGGTCTGCGTGATGCTCGAGCCGGTGAGCGTGCCAGTCGCCAGGATGCCGTCACGGAAATCGCCCTTCGACGCATCGCCCCCACCGACGATGTAGTTGTCTTCGCCGGGCGCAGATCCGCCAATCACCGCATTGGTCGCGTCTACCAGATAGATGGCCACTCGGTTGCCGTCGAAGACGTTGTCATACACCGTCGTACCTGTCGTCGTGCCCGTCGCGTACAGGCCGCCGCCTGCGCTACTCACCAAGACATTGCCCGTGATGGACAGGTCGGAAGCGTTGGCCAGATAGATTCCGTGGCCCAGCGCGCCGAGCCCGCCCGATCCCGTCACGGTGTTGTCCTTCAACTCGGTGCCCGTGAGCGTGCCCGAGGCGTTCACGCCGAGGAACTCGGCGCCTGTGACCGTGTTCAGCCGCACCACGGCACCGGTCGCATTCTCCAGCGTCACGCCCGTCGTGACGTCGCTCACGTCCGAGCCGATGACGCTCGAACCGGTCGACGTGCCGACCACCTGGATGCCGTCGCGGTACACACCGTTGGCCGCGTCGCTGCCGCCAATCACCGTGTTCCCATCGTCCTCACCCAGGCCGCCGATCGCGGCGTCCGTGGCGTTGATCAGCGAGATGCCCACACGATTGCCGTCGAACAGGTTGTTGGTCACCGTCGTGCCGGTCGTATCGCCGGTCACGTACAGGCCCGAGCCGAAGCTGTCTTCGCCGATATTGTTGTACACGGCCAGATTCCTGGCGTTCTCCAGGTGCAGGCCGTGGCCCAAACCGCCGCCGATCCCGACCGTGTTCGTGACCAGGTTGTCGCGGAACTTCGAGCCCAACAGGTTGCCCGTCGCGTTGAACCCGTAGAACGTCGAGCCTTCGACATACGTGTTGTTGATG